>JAFXUY010000031.1 GCA_017524785.1 Bacteroidales bacterium
GAAGAACCTCCGCTTCGAGAAAGGCGTGGTGAAGATAGAGACCAGCGTCCCGGAGCAGACCGTCGCCGTCACCTACGACGCCTCGAAGACCGACGTCAAGAAGCTCCAGGCCGCCATGAAGCAGATAGGCTACGACACCAAGGTCGTCAGCGACAAGCTGCAACCCCAGACCGCAAAAGAGAAGAAAAAGAAATAGCTCTCGCCTGTCTGCTTGCACCTATCGCCTCTGCATGAAATCCATGCGGAGGCGAATTATTTTTTGCCAGTTCGATAATTCTTCGTATCTTTGCACCGTCGTTCCACAGAATGACAGACTAACAAATAAGACGTTGTAAAACAATAGACAACATGAAGAAACAAGTATTCTTTCTTCTGGGCGCTCTGATAGCGATATGGCAAAGTGCTTATGCCTATGATTTTAGTTACACATACCAGGGCAAGACATTGTACTACAACATTGTCAACGGCGAGGCACAAGTGACGAGACAGAACACCAGTAGCCCTTATTATTCGACCTATCCCACTGGCGATTTAACAATTCCCAGCAGTGTTACAAGATACGACGGCACGACCTATGCCGTCACCTCGATAGGCGATAGAACCTTCTTTGGCTGCAGCGGCCTTACCTCCGTCACCATTCCGAACAGCATTACCTCAATAGGCGATGAAGCTTTCTCTGGTTGTAGCGGCCTGACGTCCGCCAACATCGGCAGTAGCGTCACATCGATAGGTCAGTATGCTTTCTCTAGTTGTAGCAGCTTAACGTCCGCCAACATCCCGAACAGCATCACATGGATAGGCAGTTTTGCTTTCCGGAATTGTAGCAGCTTGACATCCATCACTATTCCTAACAGCGTCACAAGGATAAACAGTTCTACTTTCTACAATTGCATTAGCCTGACCTCCGTCACAATCCCGAGCAGCGTCACCTCGATAAGCGAACGTGCTTTCTATGGCTGTAGCAGCCTGACATCCGTTACAATCCCAAACAGTATCACCTCAATAGGCGATTATGCTTTCTACAACTGCCGATTGGACTCATTAACCATAGGATACGGGCTTACAAATATCGGAACTAACGTGTTTAAGTATGATAGTGTTTCCTATTTGAGTTACAATTGCCCCATTAGCGTTCCCTCTCACATAACCAAAACTAGGCTTACCACAGTCGTTATCGGTGACAGCGTCACATCGATTGGCTATGAGTCTTTTCGTAGCTGTAGCTGCTTGACATCTGTCTCCATTGGCGACGGTGTCAACTCGATAGGCAATTATGCTTTCCAAAACTGCATTGGCTTGACATCTATTTCTATTCCAGAAGGTGTCAACTCGATAGGCTATGATGCTTTTGAAAACTGCAGCGGCCTGACGTCCATCACCATTCCTAACAGCATCACCTCGATAGGCCAGTCTGCTTTCTCCGGCTGCAGTGCCCTGACTTTTGTCACCATCGGCAATAGTGTCACATCGATAGGCGGTTTGGCTTTCAAAAACTGCAGCGGCCTGACGTCCGTTGTATTCAATGCACGAAATTGCACTTCCGCTAATTCTTCCTCCGGCTATAGTTCTAGAGCTTTCTTTGGTTGCAATAATATTACAAATTTCACATTTGGTGACAGTGTAGATGTTATACCTGATTACTTATGTTATGGATTAAGCGGACTGACGTCCGTTATCATACCCAATAACGTCACTTTGATAGGCGATTATGCGTTCTATGGCTGTAGCAGCCTGACATCCATTATCATTTCTAACAGCATCACCGCGATAGGCACCTCTGTTTTCTCTGAATGTAGCGGCTTGACTTCCGTCACCATCCCCAACAGCGTCACTTCAATTGGCAGTTCCTCTTTCGCTGGCTGTAGTGGCCTAACATCCGTCACCATCCCCAACAGCGTCACCTCAATTGGCAGTTCTGCTTTCTCTGGCTGCAGCGGTCTGACGTCAGTTGTATTTAATGCACAAAATTGCACAAACGCTGGTTCTTCATCTAACTGTGCTTTCTCTGGATGTAACAATATTACAAGTTTCACATTTGGTGACAGCGTTAGAGTTATACCCAGTAGCTTATGTCGTGGATTAAGCGGCCTAACGTCCATTACCATACCAAATAGCATCACCTCTATAGGCTATCGATCTTTCGCATACTGCAGTGGCCTGACGTCAGTTATCTTTAATGCACAAAATTGTACATCCGCTGATTCTTCATCCTTCTCTGGATGCGACAATATTACAAGTTTCACATTTGGTGACAGCGTTGGAGTTATCCCCAGTCAATTATGTTTTGGATTAAACGGCTTGACTTCCATAAACATTCCCAACAGCGTCAATTCGATAGGCTATCAAGCTTTCTCATACTGCAGTGGCCTGACGTCAGTTATCTTTAATGCGCGAAATTGCACATCGGCCAGTTCATCCTTTTATGGATGCAACAATATTACAAGTTTCACATTTGGTGACAGCGTTGGAGTTATCCCCAGTCAATTATGTTTTGGATTAAACGGCTTGACGTCCATAAACATTCCCAACAGCGTCAACTCGATAGGCATCTATGCTTTCTCCGGCTGTAGCAATCTTGACACGGTATTTTTGATGCCAGAGAATGCTCCATCGCTTGGTTCAAACGCCTTTAACAACAACGCATCCGGCAGGGTATTTATCTTAAGTGGCTGTACGTATGACAACTATTATAATAATTCTACATGGAGTTCGTATAGTAATGACCTCCGCGACCCAATAATTGAGATTGATATTAATGTATTATCAAGCGATACCGAACATGGGGGTGTTTCGGTTGTGCAACAGCGAGGCCATAATGTACGGTGCGACTCCACTGCTGTTATTGAAGCTACCGCCAACTATGGTTATCATTTTGACCATTGGATTAACGGTAGCACAGCCAATCCCGACACAATAATGTTGACGGGCGACACCACCATCACTGCCATATTTGCCATAAATCAGTATTCGGTGATTGGTTATGCCAACAATGATTTAATGGGTATTGTTTCTGGCAGTGACACTGTGGACTACCTCGATAGTGTCGCTTTGACAGCCACGGCTAACTACGGCTATCATTTCTCGCATTGGAGCGACAACATCACCGATAATCCAAGAACTGTGGTGTCCACTGAAAATATTAACCTAATAGCAATATTCGATTATAACCAGTATACAATCAATGTGAATGTTGACACAACAATCCATGGAGCCTGTACTGGTGGCGGAAACTATAACTATCTTTCTACCCGCATTATCCAAGCCAACGTCAACTATGGCTACCATTTTACACAATGGAACGATAGCATTACAGATAACCCGCGCACAATAGTTTTAACACAAGACACCTCCTTCACAGCATATTATGCACCAAATCAGTATTCAGTGATAGGTCTGGTTGATAGTATTGAGATGGGAATAGTCACTGGCAGTAACACTGTTTATTACATGGATACCGTCGTTTTGACAGCAACGGCCAACTATGGCTATCATTTCTCGCATTGGAGCGACAACATCACCGATAATCCAAGAACTGTGGTGGCCACTGAAAATATTAACCTGATAGCAATACTCGATTATAACCAATATACAATCAATGTGAATGTTGACACAACAATCCACGGAGCCGGCACTGGTAGCGGCAACTACAATTATCTTTCCAACCGAGCCATCCAAGCCAATGCCAATTATGGTTACCACTTTGTATCTTGGAGCGATGGTGATACCAGCAATCCGCGTACAATCTTGTTGACACAAGATACAGCATTCACGGCATATTTCGCGTCAAACCTATATTCAGTTACAGGACTGACCAACGACAGTATAAAAGGCATTGTCGAAGGAAGCTCCATAATAGAGTATCTTGACAGTGTTACACTGATAGCCATGCCCAACTATGGCTATCATTTCTCGCATTGGAGCGACAATAATACGGACAACCCAAGGACGGTTATGGCAACCAGTGATATCAATCTAACCGCTGTCTTCGACTTCAACCAGTATACTATAACGCTCTCGGCAGATACCACGATTCATGGTACAGTAAGTGGAGCAGGCGAATACAATTACCTTTCAGAACACAACATCAGCGCCACCGCCAACTATGGCTACCATTTTACGCATTGGAATGACGGCATAACAGACAATCCTCGTACTATTACCTTGACGCAGGACACCCAATTTGTTGCCATCTTCGAGCGCAACACGTATACACTCACCGCCAATGTCAACGATGTTACATTGGGCTCGGTGTCGTTCCCTAGCGGTGATACTGCGCTCTATCTTGACACTCTAATGGTGGTAGCCACCCCAGTGGCACATTACCATGTCGCAGGCTGGTCGGGACAAGGTATCATTGTTACATCGGCAAACAAAGATACCGTTTGGGTGGAGATGTCGGATAATCGTTTAGTGACTTGCATTTTTGCCATTGACACGCACATAGTCAATGTTGTGGTCAACGACATATCGCGTGGTATGGTTGAGGCAACAGGAACTGTTTTTGTATATGGCACACCTTGCACAGTGACAGCTACTGCATATTCAGGATATACATTTATGGGATGGAGTAACGGGGCAACATACAATCCTTACACATTCGCTGTGCTGGAGGATGTGGAGTTGACGGCCATATTCCTTGCTCCCGACGAAATCGCATATACCATTACGGTGGAGAGCGACGACCCCACGATGGGGACAGCTACGGTGAATGGCAGCAGCACAGTCACCGTTATGAGTGGCGACAGCGTTACCATTACAGCCACTGCCTTTGAAGGCTACCGCTTTGTGCGGTGGAACGACAACGACACACATGCTGTGCGCACCGTGACGGTGACGGCGGATGCTACATATACGGCCTACTTCGAGAGCACGACGCAAAGAATTACGGATGTGAACGAAGGCGAGGTGAGGGTATATGCTGTTGACGGTCGTATCCATGTAATTTATGCGAACGAGCCGTCCGCGCTCCCAGAAATCCGTGTGTATGATTTGATGGGCCGCGAGGTGTTCCACGCTACTCATGCGAACGAGACGTCCGCGCTCCCAGGGGGCATTTATCTCGTCAAGGTCGGCACACTGCCGGCCCGCAAGGTGGTGGTGATAAGGTGAACCACACCCTGTTTAACGCGAATTACCGCGAATTTCCCATATAATTAATGGTTAATTCGCGGTAATTTGTGTTATAAAAACCCCTTTTTATTGGCAGTCGCAGTGGTCGTGGCCACAGTCGCAATCGTGGTCGTGGTGATCGTGGTCACAACCACAATCACAGTCGTGATCGTGCGCCTCTCGGAGGCCTCCGATGTCGCTTGTTGCGTCATTGGCGGCACGCAGGCCGCCGATGAACTGTGCTACCCAGTCATTGTCCTCATTAGGAGCGTCGGTCCAGTCGGTGGTGTCGATGGTGACTTCGAGGAGTTTGGCCTCGCCCTCGCAGAAGAGCTCCACGCTGTCGGCCACGGCGGGCACCAGGCAGCATTCGCCCACGTGCAGCGGCACGATGGTCTCCATGCTCTTCACCGCCGCCAGACCGTCGACACAGAGGTATAAGACGAAGGTGTCTACATCCTCGAGGTTCTTGCGCATCGGGGTGTCGAAGGGGATCAGTCGCGTGATGAAGTAGGGACAGGCGGCGATGGTCGTCGTCTCGTTGAGGTGCGCATGGTAGTGGGTATGTGCATGTGCGGGTCCTCCCGCAGAGGATGATATGCCGCTGAAGTCGATGGCATCCATGGCCTCGGCGGTGTGCAACTGGCGCTTCTTGCCGTCCTTGTCGAGGCGGTCGTAGTCGTAGATGCGGTAGGTGCAGTCGGATGTCTGCTGTATCTCAGCTACCATGAGGCCTTTGCCGAGGGCGTGCACACGGCCGGCAGGGATGAAGTAGACGTCGCCAGGCTCTGGCTCCTCGGCGTGGAGCAGGTCGGTGAGGTGGCCGCTGTTGAGGGCGGCGGTGTACTCCTCGGGGGTGGTGTCGCGGCGGAAGCCGCTGATGAGCTGCGAGCCAGGGTCGGCCTGCATCACGTACCACATCTCCGTCTTGCCCTGCGGCATGCCGCGGCGCTGCGCCAGCTCGTCGTCGGGGTGCACCTGTATGGAGAGGTCGCGCGCGGCGTCGATGAGTTTCACCAGCAGGGGGAACTCGGTGCCGTAACGGTTGAAGACGCGGTCGCCCACCAGGTCGCCCATGTATATCTCGATAGCCTCGTTGAGGGTGTTCTCGGCCAGGAAGCCGTTGGCTATGACACTCTCGTGGCCCTCGACAGAAGAGAGTGCCCACAACTCGCCGCAGTTGGGCAGCGGGTCGTAGTTGAAGCCATAGTCTTTCAAACGGTTGCCGCCCCAGATGACTTGCTTGTAGAGGGGCAGGAACTTGAGGGGATAAATCATGGTTTAGTTTTAAGTTTTAAGCTGTAAGTTTTAAGCAGTAAGTTTTAAGTGTGGCGGTAGCGGCAGCCACTTACAGCTTAAAACTCACAGCTCACAGCTTTAGTATGACCTCGTTGTGTGGCCGTTGGTCTTGTTGCTGCCCTTGACCTTGATGTTCGACTTCACGGTGGTGCCCTTGTTGGTCTGCTTGCGGCCGTACATGGTGTCGTTGCTCTTGCAGCCCACGGCGAGCAGGCTTGCCGACACGATGAGGGCGGCGAGCATCAGCGGGAGGGCTTTTTTCAGCGTCTTCTTCATGGCTATATGTTTGGTTTTCAGATACAAATTCGAGCCCGGGGGCAATTCCCCACACTGCAAATATACATATTTTTTTCGAAATGGACGTGTATGGGGCAAGAAAGAAAAATAATGAGTGCCAAAAGGGGCGCCATGCGGCACATGAAACCCGACAAAAATGGAGACATTTTGCCGCCATCCAATTAACATAAAAGTTGTTAAAATGAAGCGGCTTTCGTGTGGCAAACCTCCTATTGGAAATCAGCATGTTACAGCGATAAAAACACATATAACACTCTGTATCAGTGTGCAGTAGACGTCAAATAAACATGTAACTGCCTATGACACAGCACCAACTCATTATCAACTCCTACTCATAGCCTAGTTATCGCCTTATCAACCCCTACTTGAGTAGGAGATGTTAAATTTAACATTAGGTTTTGATATGTTTTTTATAACTTGTCGAAGGCTATTCATCGTCATCTTAACCCCGCGCCGACCCCATGTATCCGCTCGGGCTGACGGCATTGAACAGAATCAGTGTGAACAGACTGCGGCAGGCACCGCGTCGCGGTTGCTCACCGTGTCACGGTAGGAGGAAAACGTATTCTTTAGCACACACACCGCAGAATATTGCAAAATAATTCTGTGGAATGCATTTTATTTTGTATATTTGCATAATGCCCAATTAAGGTTTAGTCGGGTTAATGGTTTTTGTATCAAATAAATAAGAATATAAAAAGAATGAAGAAAGAGGTAAAATTCAGTTTGGTGTACCGCGATATGTGGCAGAGCAGCGGTAAATACCAGCCGCGCGTCGACCAATTGACGCGCATAGCCCCTGTGATAGTGGCCATGGGCTGCTTCGACCGCATAGAGACCAACGGCGGCGCCTTCGAGCAGGTGAACCTGATGTACGGCGAGAACCCCAACAAGGCCGTCCGCGCCTGGACCAAGGAGTTCAACAAGGCCGGCATACAGACCCACATGCTGGAGCGTGCCCTGAACGGCCTGCGCATGTACGGCGTGCCGAAGGATGTGCGCCAGCTGATGTGCAAGGTGAAGAAGGCACAGGGAGTGGACATCATGCGCTCGTTCTGCGGACTGAACGACCCGCGCAACCTCGAGCTCAGCGTGAAGTATGCCAAGGAGGCCGGTATGATAAGTCAGGCCGCATTGAGCATCACCCACTCGCCGGTGCACACGGTGGAATACTACATGGGCATCGTGGACAAGCTGGTGGAATTCGGCGCCGACGAGATAGCGCTGAAGGACATGGCCGGCGTCGGCCGTCCCGCCACGCTGGGCCGCCTGGTGAGCGAAATCAAGAAGAAATACCCCCATATCGTGGTGCAGTACCACGGCCACACAGGCCCCGGCCTGTCGATGGCTTCGACCCTGATGGTTGCCGAGGCCGGCGCCGACGTTATCGACTGCGCCATGGAGCCCCTGTCGTGGGGTATGGTGCACCCCGACGTCATCTCGGTGCAGGCCATGCTCAAGGACGCCGGTTTCCAGGTGAAGGACATCAACATGGACGCCTATATGGAAGCCCGCAAGCTGACGCAGGAGTTCATCGACGACTTCCTGGGTTTATATATCAATCCTGCCAACCGTATCAGTTCGTCGCTGCTGGTGGGCTGCGGCCTGCCCGGCGGCATGATGGGCTCGATGATGACCGACCTGCGCGGCGTGCACGGCGCCATCAACATGGCCCTGAAGAAGAACGGCAAGCCCGAGGTGAGCTTCGAAGAGCTGACGGTGCAGCTGTTCCAGGAGGTGGAGCATATATGGCCCATGCTGGGCTATCCCCCGCTGGTGACCCCCTTCAGCCAGTACACCAAGAACATCGCCGTGATGAACCTGCTGGCCATGGCACAGGGCAAGCCCCGCTTCAGCCAGATTGACAAAGACTCGTGGAGCATGATCCTCGGCCGTGCCGGCAAACTGCCCGGACAGCTGGCCCCCGAAATCGTGGAGCTGGCCAAGCAGCAGGGCATGGAGTTCTACACCGGCGTGCCGCAGGATGCCTATCCCGACGCCCTGCCCGAATACATCAAAGAGATGGAGCAGAACGGCTGGGAGCGCGGCGAGGACGACGAGGAACTGTTCGAGCTGGCCATGCACGACCGCCAGTACCGCGACTACAAGAGCGGTGTGGCCAAAGAGCGCTTCAACAAAGAGGTGGCACAGCTGCGTGCCGAGAAGGACGCCCCCAAGGCTCCCGCCACGGCCGAGAGCATTGCCCTCAACTATATCACCCCCAAACACCCCAATGCCACGCCGATAGTGGCCACCGCCACCGGCCGCCTGCTGTGGGAGGTGCGCTTCGACGACAAGAGCACCGCACCGGCACCCGGCACCGAGGTGAAAGAAGGCGCCGCAATGGCCAACATCGAGGCCAGCTACTCGATAGTGCCCGTAGTGGCCCTGAAGGGCGGCAAGGTGGTCGACACCTGTGTGCCGCAAGGCAAGATGGTGAAGAAAGGCGACGTGCTGGGCTGGGTGGAATAGACACTTGCGATGAAACTGAAGGACTGGTTTTACAAGCTCTGCAAACGAGACAAGCCGACAACTGAGGAGGAAGAACCTGTGGCAAAATACCTGATAGCGGGACTGGGAAACGTGGGCGCCGAGTATGAAGGCACGCGACACAACGCGGGCTTCATGGTGGTCGACGCGCTGGCCAAAGAGGCCGACGCCAAATGGACCCTCGAACGCCACGCCTACCGCACCGAAGTGCGCCACAAGGGAAGGGTGCTGGTGCTTATAAAGCCCACCACCTACATGAACCTCAGCGGCAAAGCCGTGCGCCATTGGCTGCAGGCCGAGAAAGTGGAGCTGGAGAACCTGATGGTGGTGGTCGACGACCTGGCGCTGGACCCCGGCGTGATACGCATCAAGAAGCAGGGTGCCGCCGGCGGCCACAACGGCCTGACGGACATAGAGACCTGCCTCGGCACGCAGAACTACAACCGCCTGCGGGTGGGTGTGGGTCAGGAATTCGGCCGCGGACAGCAAGTGGACTACGTCCTGGGGCGCTTCAGCGACGAGCAGGCAGCAGCCCTCGAGCCGGCGCTGAAGACTGCCTGCGACGCCGTGCGCTGCTTCGTGACGCAAGGCATAGACCGCACCATGAACCTCTACAACAAGAAAGGCAACGCGCACCAAGCGGAAAGCGCAGAGCGGAAAGTGGGAAGCTGATGAATCTGGCAATAGACATAGGGAACACGGCAGTGAAATGGGCTGCATTCGAGGGGAGCAACCTCGTCGAGACCGGCTACGGCATGCCCGACGCCCTGCTGGCCAAGGCCGAGAGCGTGCTGGCCTGCGCCAGCGGCAACACAAAGTACGACCTGCCGACACTCAGTGCCGCCACTCCCCTGCCCATAAAGCTCGACTACAAGACTCCCGCCACGCTGGGTGCCGACCGCATAGCCGACGCCTGCGGCGCCTGGGCGCTGCACAAGGGCGAGGCAAGCCTGATAATAGATGCCGGCACCTGCATCACCGTCGACTTTGTTGACGGCAGCGGCGTGTACCATGGCGGCGCCATAATGCCGGGACTGAAGATGAGCCTGCAGGCGCTGAACACCTTCACTGCCAAGCTGCCGCTGGTGGACATAGACAATGTGAAGCGAGCCCCCGTGCTGGGCCGCTCGACCGAGGAGAGCATACTGGCTGGCACGCTGGGAGCCACCATGCTGGCACTGGCCGGATATGTGGCCCTCTACCGCGAGAAGGCGCCAAAGCTGCATGTGCTGCTCACCGGCGGCGACGCTCAACGCCTGACAGACGCGGGAGCCACCGGCTGGGAACTGGCACCGCACCTGACCCTCACAGGACTGAACGAGATAATGAATCACGACAAATGAAGAAGACAATCATCATAGGGCTAATAGGCATTATGGCCTTCGCAGGAAGCGCCACAGCCCAGAACAGCATCAACCTGCCCTACTCGCAGTTTGGCATCGGCAGCAGCGACATGCCTTACAACCTGCCCATAGCCACACGCATGGGAGGTGCCGTCTACACCCGCTCGGGCAACAACTACGTCAACCCCTTCAACCCTGCCTCCTACGGCGGCATAGAGAAAGAAAGCTTCGTGTTCGACATGGGCTTCAACGTGCAACTGAACACCCAGCACACCGGCGACAACAGCCTCTACGATGCCAACGGCAATCTGGCCTACCTGACCTTGGGTATGCCAATAACCAAATGGTGGAAGCTGGCCGGAGGACTAATGCCCTTCAGCTCGGTGAGCTACAACTCGGTGACCACCCAGAAAGACACTAGCACATACGGCACCATGAACACTCGCTACCAGGGACAGGGCGGCGTGAGCCAGGTGTTTATAGGCTCGGCCTTCAACATCCCTGCCTGGAAAGGCGCCTCGCTGCAGGCTGGCTTCAACGTGAACTACCTGACCGGCCGCATACAGCGCACCATATCGTATGAATTTGCCGACAACACTGTTAGCCACTGGGTCAACTCGCGCCGTCTGAAAGAGAGCAAGCTTAGCAACGTGCTGTTCGACTTCGGCCTGCAGTTGCGCCAGGCACTGGGCGAAAACTACACCCTGGGCCTAGGAATCACCTACAAGCCCTACCAGGACATGAAAGTTGCCGACAACGCATTGATATACACCTACGATGCCATCTCGGAACAGCTGATAGACACCATCTTCCCCGCCCAAGGCCAGGCGGTAGGCTTCGACAGCCGCCTGGAGCAGTTCCAGACCTTCGGCATCGGCATAAGCCTTGAGCGCAACAAACGCTGGCAGGTAGCCGCCGACGCTACCCTGTCGGCAGGCAACGGCTTGCAATACACCGAAGACGAAGAACACAACATCTTCGGCCAGTCGGCCTTGCACAACGGTCCCTACAGCCGCACTGCCATCGGCTTCGAGCGCATGGGCAACATGGATGCCTCGACCTACTGGGGACGCATCAGCTGGAGCCTTGGCGCACACATGGAACATGGCTCGATGCACCTGACGCTTGACGGCACCGACCACCGCGTGGATGCCTGGGGCGTGGGCGTGGGCATGAGTCTGCCAATGCGCAAAGGACGCTCGCTGCTGACATTGAGCGCAGGCTACAACAACTACGGCAGCAGCGACGTGCTGATGCGCGAGAGCGTGACCTTCGGCATCGCCGTGAGCAGCTGCGAGCGTTGGTTCGCCAAACGCAAATACAACTAAGCAATAAAGTGCCCGCAAAAGGTACTAAACATAAAAGACAACAAAAAAACTGCATAACAATGAAAACAATCAAAACACTGACTATGGGAGCCCTGCTGATGGCGGCTGTGATGCCTGCCTCGGCACAGATCGAGAAGTGGGGCTGCAACGAAGAGGCGACCAAGGATCCCCAAAAGATGATGGAAGCCGTGTCGCTCTATCAAGAAAACGTGAAACAATACAAGGCAAGCAAAGACGTCCGCTACCTTGAAGAGGCCTATCCGCAGTGGAAGACCATCGTAAGCAACTGCCCGCGCCAGAGCAAGAACCTCTACCTCAACGGCGCCAACATCATGAAGGTGAAGATTGCGAAAGCCACCACGACCGAAGAGCGCGACGCCCTGATAGAGGAGCTGATGGCCATGTACGACACCCGCATAGCCCAATATGGCGAGGCTGCCAAGTACACCGCCAAGAAAGCCAACGAGATAGAAGAGATACTGAAAGAAGATGGCCTGGAGCGCTACTACCAGCTCTACAGCGAGGCTGTGAGGATTGGTGGCGACGACCTTGAAGCCGCCTACCTGGTGAAGTATATTGAAGCCACCATCAACTACGTGCGTGCCGGCAAGGCCGAGCCCACGCTGGTGGTCGACAACTACGACATAGCCAGCGACCTGCTGGAAGGCGAACTGCAGAAATATGCTGCCGACAGCGCCAAGGCTGCCACAATCCGTGGCTACATTGCCGGCGTCGAGGCTGCCTTCTCGCCCTACGCCAGCTGCGACCAGCTGGTTGAAATCTACGGCAAGAAGTTCGAGGCCGACCCCGAGAACGTCGAGCTGCTGAAGAAGATTACGGGCATCATGACGCGCAAGCGCTGCACCGACCAGGAGCTCTTCTTCCGCGCCACCGAGAACCTCTACCGCCTCGAACCCAGCCCCACCACGGCAATGCGTATGGGAGCCATGTGCTTGCAGAAGAAACAGTTCTCGGATGCCATCAGCTACCTGAACGATGCTGTGAAGGGTGTGTCGGACAAGGATAAATACACCGCCTACCTCTACCTTGGCCATGCCTATAACGGTGCCAAGAGCTACAGCGCCGCCCGTGCAGCCTACAACAACGCCGCAGCCGCCGACGTGACCAAAGGCGAGCCCTACATCTACATCGCACAGCTGTATGCATTGAGCACCTCCTCGGCCAAGGAAGACAACATCGGAGGCCGCAGCGTATACTGGGCCGCCGTCGATGCCTTGAACCGTGCCAAGAGCGTGGAGCCCACCGAGGAGAACATAGAGAACTGCAACAAGTACATAAGCACCTATGCTGCCCACTACCCCAACCAGGGCGATGCCTTCATGGCTGGCCTGGAGAACGGCAAGTCGTACACGGTGCCTGGTTGGATAGGTGTGTCCACCACTGTTAGAACACGATAGGCGAGTGAAACATATCGCTAACCACAAGTCGTCGAGAGCGGGCATTGCGCTTCCGCTCTTGGCGACTTGTCTGTCTATGGCCCTGCTGGCAGCCTGCCACAGCGACAGGAACGTGATGCCGGAGGACCATGGCGATATGGTAATACAAGAGGTGCACGACGCCCATGTTCGCCGCAGCGAATACGGCAATCTGCAACTCGAACTCGACGCACCAATAATACAGAAATACGAAAAGCCCAAGGCCAAGACCCTATACAAAAGCGACCGAGGGCAACGCGTACAGTTGCGCCTATATGGCGACAACCGCAACATAAGGTCTATCATTGAAGCTTCCTATGCCATATCGTTCGACGACCTGGACATAATGGAGGCACACGACAGCGTGGTGGTGATTGACTTCTCCAACGGCGACACCATATATCTGGAAGACCTAATATGGAACTCGAACGAAGACCGTATATATTCCGACCACCCCGTGCGGGCCAAGAACGGCAAGCGCGTGACGGAGGGCGACGGCTTCGTAAGCGACCAGCGCATGGAGAACATGCAAATCATACATCAACGCGGCATAATTGAATTTGACGATTAGAGAGCCTATGCAATTCACAGCAAAAGAACTAGCCCGCATAGTGAAGGGCACCGTGGAAGGAGACGAAAACACCCTGGTGTGGAAGCCATGCAAGATAGAAGAAGGCTGCGAGGGTGGCATCACATTCCTGGGAAATCCTAAATACACGCACTACATCTACGAACAGCAGGCATCCATTGTCATCGTGCGCAAAGACTTTGTGCCCGAGAAACCCGTGGGGTCGACACTGATACGTGTAGACAACCCCTATATGGCTGTGGCCTTGCTGCTGCATGCCTTCAACGAACGAACCAAGCCTCCCAAAGGCCGCTCATGGCACAGCAAAGTGGGCCGTGGCACCAAGGTGGGCAAGAAATGCTATATAGGCCACTATGCCGTCATTGGCCGTCACTGCCGCATAGGCAACAACGTGATGATATACCCCAATGCCTGCATAGGCGACAACTGCACCATAGGCGATGGTACCATAATCTACGCCGGAGCAAAGATATATGAAGGATGCGAGATTGGCCGCAATTGCATACTGCATGCAGGCTGTGTGATTGGTGCCGACGGTTTTGGCTTTGCCCCCGCCGGCGACGGCACCTGGAACAAGATTGACCAGATAGGCAACGTGGTGCTTGAAGACAATGTGGAGGTGGGTGCCAACACATGCATCGACCGTGCCACCATGGGTTCGACCCGCCTGCACCAAGGCGTGAAAGTCGACAACCTATGCCAGCTTGCGCACAATGTCGTTGTGGGCCGCAACACTGCCATGGCCTCACAAGTGGGCATTGCCGGCAGCTGTAAGGTCGGCGAAGAATGTATCATCGCTGGACAGGCTGGCTTGGTGGGACACATCACCGTGGGCGACCATGTGACAATCGGTGCACAGAGCGGTGTGACGCATGCCATTCCCAACAACTCCACCGTTTTCGGCAGTCCCGCCATGGATGCCTCTAAACGCCGCAAGATTGAAGTATTGGTCAAGAACATAGAAAGTCTGGCCAAGCGTATAGACAAATTAGAGCGTAAATGAAAAGCAAGATAGTATTGCTGTTTATGGCAGTGGTACTCGCGGCTCTGTTTGTCTTGAGCCGTGTGTTTCCAACCGAAGGAGTGGATGTTGGCGATATGCACTTGCGTTTCACCAATCTACATAAGATGGTCGAAAGTCGAACCGTGAAACCAGACACCGTGGCCACGGCAAAGATTGTAGCTCCGCTGACTCTCAAAGACTCGGTGGACTACTACCATAAGATGGTGGACAGTGGTGCTTTGCGGTTCTGGCTTCCCGAGCCACACTATCTCGACAGTTTCTGGCAAACCCTTGAGCAGGCCAGCCAGCAAGGCCGCACGGTGCGAATTCTGCACTATGGCGACTCGCAGATCGAGATGGACCACATGACCTCGCGCCTAAGGGCATATATGCAAGAAAAATTCGGTGGCGGCGGTCCCGGCATGTTACCGTTCCAAACTATCACCCCCACCCTCAGTGTACGGCAGAGCAACAACGGCACACTGGCCCATCTGGCATCGTTTGGCGACAGCCTGGCAGTCCGCAGCATCGGTAACTATGGCCCAATGATGCAGAGTTTCCGTCTGGAAGAGGGCGAGGCTACGGTGACCATCAAAAACGCCACTAACAGCCACGTCGACAACCGTGTGAAACAGTTCTCTCGTGTGAGGTTAATCCTGAACAACCGCAGCGGCGCCACTGTCAACTTCACAAATCAGAAGAACAAGAGCGAGCGTCACCATACAAGGCCCGAGCGGCAGGGCATCGTTGCGGCAGACTTTGAGACAGATTCATCCATGACGGCCTTTAAGATAGAGGTTGGCGGTATTGCAGACCTCTATTGCATGCTTGTCGACAAAGGCTACGGTGTGGCTGTCGACAACATACCCATGCGTGGATGCTCTGGCCAGCAGTTCACACTCGTTGGTGAGAAGATGCTTAGCGAAGCCTACGACTTGATGGACATCGGCATGATTATTATGCAATTCGGTGGCAATTCGGTGCCGTATTTCAAAACCGTGGAATCCATCTCCACCTATTGCAGGTCTATAGGCAAACAGATAGACCATCTTAAGAACTGCTGCCCCGAAGCTAAAATATTGTTCATCGGCCCGTCAGATATGAGCCACCGCTACAAAGGCGAAATGCAGACCTACACCATGCTTCCGCAACTTATCGACAGCCTTGCTGCCACGGCGACCGCCCATGGAGCTGCCTACTGGAGCATCTACCACGCCATGGGCGGATACAACTCTATGGTAGAGTGGTCGCGCCAAGGACTGGCCGGCAAAGACTATATCCACTTCTCGCAGAAAGGTGCCGACCAAATGGGTGACAATCTAGCACAGGCTTTCGCCAACAGTCACGAACTCTATAATCTTGAGCAGCGCTGGGAGAAGCAGGAAGCCCTGCAGAAAGAGAAAAAGTCGGCGTTGAAGAAGAAAGCCAAAGGTAAACGCAGAAGAGGAGGCCGCCGATGAAGAAAATAGCCACTACGCTGCTGCTGGTGCTAACCGTAGCAGTGGCATGGGCACAAGTGCCAAGAATAGAAGTGCCGCGGTACAAGTTTGTGAACTACCAAGCCAATACACTGCACTACGACACCAACTCCGTTGCCATGAACCGCTTCTTCGGCAAATGGCAGCGCTTGGTACAGAGCAAACAGGGCAACCTCAACATAGTACATATCGGTGGCTCGCACGTGCAGGCAGGCACCCTAACCAACACCGTGCGTTGCAACATCCTCACAACCTACTCCGACCTTGTCGGCCCTCGCGGCATGCTGTTCCCCTATTCGGCGGCGGCCAAATGCAATAACCCCTCCGACTACCGCGTCCGTTGTCCGCAGAAGATGATTCTGACCCGCAACGTTTACAAAGACCACACCTACCCATTGGGGGTATGCGGCATCGCCGTCACAGCCTCCGATACCATGACAGAGATGCTCATACAGATGAACGAGCCTCGCGTGAGCTATACCACCCGTCGAATAGTTCTTCTCGGCCACACCAACGAAGGCGTAGTGCCAAGGCTTCGCGTCGATGGCAGGGAACACTACCCTTCCTACATCGACAACCGGTCTGACCGCTACCTCTTCAATCTCAAGACCGCCGTCGACTCATTCACCATCGTGCTCCCATGCCACAAAGGGCAACAGTTCACCGTCAGCGGAATCTATCTCGACAACAACAATCCTGGCTTTATCTATAACTCTATCGGTGTCAACGGAGCTTCGGTACCCGACTATCTGCGCTGCAAGAACTTCGTGCGCGACCTGCGCCTGATGCACCCCGACGTCGTCATCTTCGGCATAGGCATCAACGACGCTGTGCCTGCAACCTTCGACACCGCAGCCTTCAGGCAGAACTACCTACGGCTCATCGACTCCGTTCGCATGGTCAACCCCGACTGCGCATTCATTTTCATCACCAACAACGACAGCTACGTACAGGTCGGTCGTCGACGCTACAACGTCAACCCCAACGGTCGCCTTGCACGCGAAGTGTTCTATCGCTTGGCAAAAGACACCGATGGTGCGGTATGGGACCAGTTCGAGGTGATGGGCGGACTACGCTCCATGGAACAATGGAGGCTTGCCGACCTGGCGCAAACCGACCGTGTGCACTTCACCACCGCTGGCTACCAACTTGTCGGCAACCTGTTCAGCAAAGCACTCTTCGACGCATACACCAAATACCTCAAGCGACAGTAGATGACCGACCTGTTGACATATTTGGCACAACTTTTCAGCTTCGACAGTTCGCATCCCCTGCTGTTCACCCAGATTCACTTCTGGGCGTTTTTCCTTTTGGTCTATCTCTTTTTCGCCTTTATCGCCACCGGTCGCACCCTTACCAAGCACCGCCGCATCTGCCGCAACGGCTACCTCTTCGCCGTCAGCCTGCTGTTCTACTATAAGACTTCGGGTCTCTTCGTACTTCTACTAGTCTTCTCCACCCTGCTGGGATGGCTGCTAGGCATCCGCATGGACCACAGCGTCTCCGAGCCACGGCGCAAACTCCTGGCGGGAATAGGCGTCGCCGTCAACCTCTTTGTTCTGTTCTACTTCAAGTACGCATACTTCTTTACCGACATATACAACGCCACCTTCGGCACCGACCTCCATGTCGTCAATCACCTTGCCCGCTGGGGCAATGCCACTTTCCAGACCGACCGCTTCGACGCATCCATCATACTCCTGCCTGTAGGCATCTCTTTCTACACCTTCCAGAATATCAGCTATATCGTGGATGTCTACAAACGCAAGATAGCCCATGTGGGCAACATCCTCGACTTCGGTTTCTACACCTCGTTCTTCCCCCAGCTCGTCGCAGGTCCCATTCTGCGTGCCGACCAGTTCGTCCCACAACTCTATAAGCCTTTCTTCCTCAGCCGCCGCCATTTCGGCATAGCCGTGTTCTGGATTCTCAATGGATTGGTCAAGAAGCTGATATTGAGCGACTATATCGCCGTCAACTTCGTCGACCGCATCTTCGACAACCCCGCCCTCTATACACCCTTCGAGAACTTCTCGGCGCTTATGCTCTACTCGTTGCAGGTCTATGCCGACTTCTCAGGCTACACCGACATAGCCATCGGCGTGGCAATGCTCATGGGCTTCTATCTGCCCCTCAACTTCCGTTCGCCCTACAAGGCCAAAAACCCCACCGACTTCTGGCGTCGCTGGCACATATCCCTCTCCCACTGGCTACGCGACTATCTCTACATACCCCTCGGCGGCAACCGCACCTCGGGATGGCTTTCCTACACCCTCCTGGCTGCCATACTGGCCATTGCAGCCTTCCGCCTGCACAGCATTGCCTTCACCGTCGTGGTAATCGTCATAGCCCTGGCCATCGCCGCCTACTATATCTTCCTGCCCAACCGCCGCCGCACCCTTGGCACCAATGTCAACAACATGGACACCATGCTCCTTGGCGGCTTGTGGCACGGCGCCTCGTTCAACTTCATCACGTGGGGTGGCCTCAACGGCATCGGCATCCTGGTATATAAATGGTGGAGCAAGCAAGGCTGGATAACACAGATTCTCGCCGTCGCAGGCGTCACCCTGCTGCTGCTCATACTCAAGCTTGCCATACCTTCGCCGCTGCTCAACATGCTGTTCTTCGCCTCGCTGGTGTGCTTCATTGTTTACACCACCCTGCACTTCATACCGCAGACCTGGCGTTTCACACGGCGTTCATGGACTGTATGGTTCACCCTGCTCACCTTCGTCTTCATCAGCTTTACGCGACTCTTTTTCCGCAGTGGTTCCAACCTCAACCCCGCCGAAGCCAACGAGGTGGCATGGCTCACAGCCTCCCTCATGGTCGGACAGATAGGGTCGCACTGGAACCTGCCCCAGATACCCGAAATCATTGCCACCTACTGGAAACCCTTCGCCCTCTTCGCCATAGGCATGGCAGTCCACTGGCTGCCCGAGCGCTTCAAGCGCCGCTATCGCCTGTGCTTCTCCGCCATGCCACTGTGGCTCATGGGCACCGTCGTGGTGGTGGCAGTCTTTGTACTCTACCAGTTCGTCACTGCCGATTTGCAGCCTTTCATCTATTTCCAATTCTAGCACCGCTATGAAACTACGCCAATCCTCCTTCAGCAACCTTTTCGCCGTGCTGGCCAACCTGCTGCTGGCCTACATAGTCTTCATGCTCACACGCGTGGCCTATGTGTGGGAAAACTGGAATCTCTTCGCCCCCACCTGGCACGACCTCCGTTTCGGCGAGCTGCTGGCAGGCAGCCTGCGCTTCGACTCGTCGGCCATCTTCTACCTCAACGCCCTGTGGATCGTCCTCATGCTGCTGCCGCTCCATGTCAAGGAGCGTCGCTGGTGGCACATTCTCTGCAAGACTCTCTTCCTCATCGTCAACACCATAGGCCTCAGCGCCAACCTCGCCGATGCCGTCTATTCGCAGTATACCGGCCGCCGCACCACATGGTCGTTCTTCAGCGAGTTCGCCAACGAGAGCAACCTCGGCGACATCTTTTTCGTCGAGGTGTTCCGCCACTGGTACCTAGTGCTGCTCGGCGTGGCCCTTTTCGTCGCCATGCTGCTGCTCTACGTCCGCCCCGATGGCAAGCCCACCCGTCCGTTCTGGCGCTACTACGTGGTGCAGACCCTCTCTCTGACCCTTATGACCATCCTCGCCATAGGTGCCATGCGCGGCGGCTTCACCACAGCCATACGCCCCATCACCATCAGCAACGCCAACCAGTACGTCAACACTCCCGCCGAAGCCGCCATAGTCCTCAACACCCCCTTCTCTATGATACGCACCGCCGGCAAGACACCCTTCGCCGACCCGGCATATATGCCCGACGAGCAGATGGACGCCATCTACTCCCCCATCCATTCAGGCAATCAAGCAATAAAACAACCAAGCAATAAAAACATCGTCATCCTCATCGTCGAGAGCTTCGGCCGCGAGTATACTGGCTTCTACAACGACACCCTCGACGGTGGCACCTACCGTGGATTCACCCCCTTCACCGACTCGCTTCTGGCCCATTCGCTCACATGGGAACGCACCTATGCCAACGGGCGCAAGAGCATCGACGGCATGCCATCCGTCCTGGCTTCCATTCCCATGTTCGTCGAGCCCTTCTTCCTCACCACCTCGTCGCTCAACGACATCGACGGTCTCGCCGACCTCCTTGCCGACGAGGGCTACACCACAGCATTCTTCCATGGTGCCGAGAACGGCTCCATGGGATTCCAGGCCTTCGCACGCACCAGCGGTTTCCAACGCTACTATGGCCGCACCGAGTACGATGCCGACCCACGCTTCGGCGGCGAGGCCGACTTCGACGGCACCTGGGCCATCTGGGACGAGCCTTTCCTGCAATTCTATGCCACAGCCATGAACGACCTCCCCGAGCCCTTCATGACGGCCGTCTTCACTGCCAGCTCGCACCATCCCTACGTCATCCCCGAGGCCTACAAGGACATCTACCCCGAGGAGGAGCCGCTCAAGATGTACAAGTGCATACGCTACACCGACAACGCCCTGCGCCGCTTCTTCGCCACCGCCAGCCGCCAGCCGTGGTACAACAACACCATCTTCGTCCTCACCGCCGACCACACCAACATGACCGCCCGCGACCTCTACCGCACCTCTATGGGCATCTTCTCGGTGCCCATCCTCATCTTCGACCCCTCGGGAGAGACCGAGCGCGGCACCAAGGCAGGCGTGGCACAGCAAATCGACATCATGCCCACCCTCCTCGGCATGCTGGGCTACAGCAAGCCCTACGTGGCCTTTGGCAAAGACCTCCTTGCCGACTCATGCAATCACGACTGGGCGGTGAACTACAACAACGGCATCTACCAGTATGTCATGGGCGACCACCTGCTGCTCTTCAACGGCGACCGTGCCACCGCGCTCTACAACCTGGCCGACGACCCCATGCAGCGCCACAACCTGCTGGGCACCATGCCCGAGCTCGAGCGGACAATGACCCTCAACGTCGAAGCCGTCATACAGAGCTATATGCAACGCATGACCTCCAACAATCTGGTGATAAGATAAACCCCTATTTAAACTCCACCTTCAGACCGGTTGTCGACTCCCAGTCGCGCAGGAACGACCGCGTCACCCTGTCTTTGTATTCCGCCGTCGTGATGTGCCACTCTATCGAGTCGCGCACATGCCGCATCAGCGGGCCGCGGTCGTCGACACCCTCTTTTGTGGGCAGCACGCGCCAACAGAAGCCCTCGCAGCGCAACCGTCCTTCGTAGAGCCATCCGAAGCGCTGGTAGAAATACTGCGACACATACACCGGCCTACGGTAGTCGTTTTCGTCAAGCATGCGCATCAGGTTGCCGTAGCCGGTGAGGCCAAGGTTATATACGTCGACATCGGTCCGCCTGCCTTCCACCTGTTGCAGATACCACAGCGGGAAGGTGTCGTTGTCGCCAAGGGTGATTAGTATGGCGTCGTTGTCGCAGCTCTGCAGGTGGTTCAGCGCTATGTCGTGCACTGCATGACAGCGGCTGCGGTCGTGGTCGCTCCAGTTGCCTATGGCCATTGTCAATGGTGCCAGCAGCATCAGCAGCAGAAAAACCTTGGCATGATGCACCACCCCGTAGAAGTCGGCGGCTCCTATGCCTATCCACAGCGCCACGGCATAGAACGACAGCACATAGGCATAGTCCCTTTCGCGCGGCTCGTAGCACGGATGGTTCAGGTAGAAGTTGAGCACCACGCCGCCGAAGAGGAACAGCAGCATGACCACCCAGTAGCCACGTCGGCATCGGCGCCTGTGGCACAGCAGGCCCCACAGCGCCAGCAGCAACGGCAGCACGAACACAACAATACGGCCCGTCTTCAGGTTCTCGCGGCCGATGAAGTTGTACATCAGGTAGCGCCCGTACATGTAGCCCAGCTGGTAGCTGCCATAGTATATGGCGTTGCCCAGCAGGCCGTCGTGGCCACCCGACCAATAGGCTGTGTAGGCCGAGTCGCGCTCGCGCCACATGCGCGGATAGAGCGGCGCCTTGGCATATTGGTCGCGGCCCACATATTTCTTGAAGTTCTCCACCGTCGACGGGTTGCCCTCGTTGATGGGGGGATTGGCGGCGGCACGAATAGGCACCACGGCATAAGGCGTGAGGCCCAGCAGGAAGAAAGCTGCGTAGAGCGGCAGCCGTTTGGCCAAGGACCACACTTTGCAGCCCGGCAGCACCACCAGCGCCAGTGCCGGCAGCACCAGCAGGGTCATCAGGTGTACACACACTCCCATGCCCAGCAGCAATGCCAGCAGCGGCAGCAGACGCCCGTTGCGCGTGCGGCGCCAGCGCAAAGCCACCCACACGTCGAGCGAGCATAAGAGCATGGCCATGGCATACACCTCGCTCTCCACTGCCGAGAACCACACCGTGTCGCAAAACAGGTAGCACAGCGCCGCAATGGCGGCACCCGTCCTGCAGTTGCTCTGCTGCCAGCGTTCGCCGGCCAGCTCCACCACCGTCAGGTACAGCAGTCCCACCGTCACACCGCCGCACACCGCCGACACGGCGTTGCACAACGGGGCCACAAGCATTGCATTGCCAAAGGAAAGAAGCATCGCCACATGCGTCACCAGCTGGTAGAGCGGAGCTCCCGGCGGATGCCCCACACCGAGCTGCCACGACGTGGCTATAAACTCGCCACAGTCCCACCACGACGCCGTGCGGTCCATGGTGAGCAGGTAGATAAACGAAGCAAACAAGGAAAGCAGCATAAAACCATGCTGCCCGCACCATGCTTTTATCCTGCCCGTTTCAATTTTCAACTTTCAACTTTCAATTTACCAGTTGACCACGGCCTTGTTGAATATGTCTTCGCACAGCTCGGTGACTATCTCGCCCACCAGCGAACTCTCTACCGACGAGAAGTCCTGCGAGGCGGCATAGTCGCGATAGCGTGAGAACGACTGCTCAAAGTCGGCCTCATGGTCGATGTTGTTC
Organism: Bacteroidales bacterium; assembly: GCA_017524785.1. GTDB lineage: Bacteria > Bacteroidota > Bacteroidia > Bacteroidales > P3 > Colimorpha. Next base: position 23,338 of record JAFXUY010000031.1, read on the forward strand.
GTAAACCGCACCTTGATGGTCACGGTGAGGCGGTTCATGCTCACCTCGTCGCTGCTCGACAGGGCCGAGGCACGTGTGTCGTAGCCCGTAATCTCGCCGCTCACCTGCAGGTCGCCTTCGCCGGTGGTGACGCTCAACGGCGTCTGGCTCGAGAACATCTGCATCAGCTCGTCGGTCAGCTTCTGGCTCAACTGGGGGTTCACCGTGGCGGCATAGTTGGGGAACGTGGCCACCGAGATGGTCTTGGCTCCCGGCGGTATCGACGCGCCGGTGAACGAATAGCCGCCCGTGCAGCCTGCCAGCAGCCAGCACATCAGCAGCCACTGGCCGCCGATGGCCATACGCTTAAAAATCGCGCGAGTCTTCATCGATGCGCTGTTCGTCTTCCAACTGCCAGAGCAGGAATCCCGACTCCTGCTGTATGTAGTTCAGCACGGCCACCTTGGTCGTCAGGTCGGGCACGGCTGCCACCTCGCTAATCAAAGCGTCTATTTTCTCTTTGAATTTAAGATCCATTTAAACAAATATTTCAATTTTCAACTTTCAATTTTCAACCTATCCGTTCAGCCTGTTGTAGTAGTGCCACCACAGGTCGGGTATCTCGTTCTCCATGGCGCGCTGGTAGTCGCTGTAGCTGCACGGTATCAGCGTGTGGCGACGGTAGCGCTCGCGGCGCTCCTGGTCGTCGCAGGGCACCTCCATCCACCAGCGGTCGCTGCGCATGCTCTTGTAGAACACTATCTCCAGCCCGTGCTCCTGCAGTATGGCGGTGAAGCGCTTGTACTGCTGGCTGTCGCGCGTGGGGAAGTCGCCGATGCGGTAGTAGAAGCCTTCGATGAAAAACCACAGGGCGTGGGCCAGCATGTGGGCCGTCTGCCCCTGCCGGTCGTAGGCGGGGTTCATCTCGAAAAGGCCGAAGCACGACGTCTTGTCGCTCATGCCCGCATAGCGTGCAATCTGGCACAGCTGCTCGCCGTAGAGGCCGTGGGGCGACGGCGCGGCGTTGGCAGGGGCGTCGCTCTGGCGCACAGCGCTGATGTCGACAGCCACCACATCGCTGTAGCGCACCAGCGGCTCGGCAAGCTCCATGTTGGTCTGCAGCTCGCCCACACGCCGCGTGCTGAACTTCAGCTCGTCCATCAGCTTCACCATCTCCTGTCCAACGAAATAAGTCTGGTAGCCCAGCGCCACATAGTCGAACAGGTAGTTGGGTTGCTGCAATATGATATGCTGCAGGTAGTTGTTGGCCGACACACGGTCGCCGCCCTCGAGGTTGAAGCGCGAGTCGACCGAGCAGATGTTTATCACCCTGCCCAGCACCTCGTAGGCCTTGTAGATGGGGAACACCAAGTCGTCGCTGCCGCCCAGCACCAGCACCGTCAGGCCGCGGTCGAGCAGCTGCTGCAGGGCCTCGATCACAGCGAAATAGGTGTCTCTAGCCGTGGCTCCGGGCATTATGTTGCCCAGGTCCACCAGGTGCACATCCTCGTGGGGCTTGGCCAGACGGTAGAGGTAGTGGCGGATATGGTCGGGACTCTCGCCGCAACCTTGGTTCTCCACGCTGCCGCGGTCCTCCTTGATGCCCAGCAGCACCATCCGCGCCCCTTCGAGCGACGGGAAGGCACCTTCCGCGCTGTAGGCATCGATGGCGTCGCCCAGCATCGGGCGGAACTCCTCGCTGCTGTAGTCGACCACCGACACGTCTATCGGGCTGAAATACGTACTGATATCCATGCTCTTCTTTTCGTTTTCTTTACCTATATAACGCGCCCGACCCCTTTTTATTGTTCAATGGCAAAACAAACCCAACTCCTCCCCTAGGCCAGTGGTATAGGACCCTGACAAAACGAGGGTGTAGGAGTATGATTTCGCCTCACCTCAATTAACATAAAAACCGTTAAAACAGGTCGATTTTTCAGCCCTCGAGCCCGTATTGGAAATCAAGCAGTTATAGCGATATTTTTATATATAACTCTCTGTATCAGTGTTGTCTAGCCGATAAATAAACATGTAACTGCCTATGACACAGCACCCTCTCTATACCCTCTCTTACTACTCACCTAGTACTCTCCATATAAACAATTACCGCAGTAAGAGATGTTAAATTTAACATTTGGTTGACATAATTCCGATTCAACTTTTACATGGCCAGTCACCCCTTCCTTGACCCCTGCGTGAGGGCACTCGAATGCACCTACCATTTCCACCTTTTCCCCGTAGGGGATTCCGTTTAATAGGCGAAAAATCGACGGCGCATGTAACCTTTTTTTCTCCAATTGGGAAAAAGTTCGTAATTTTGCAGTCAGATTAACCCCTCAAAAAAATATAAGGATATGAAAAAATTACTTGTGCTAGTTTTATTAGTATCTGCGGTGTCCATAGCCACCGCGCAGGACACGGTGCGTCATCCTGACAAATGGTATGCCTATACCAACAAAGGTGTATTAACCGAAGATACAAATAATCAACATCTTTTTTACTGTGATTCGAATGATACTACCATAGATACTCATTATTCTGCTCATGTATACCCAATACCCAATAAGCACACTTGGTTATATGGTATCGCCATCACGGTCGCTGATACAATTCAACCATGGGGTATACCCACCGATTATACGACAATCACCCTGCGTGCATATCATGGTGTCACAATGACACCGGCGGTGTATGGGTATTATGGTTCTACGTTATGGTGGAATGCAAACCAGGAAGAGTTGCTCAAGGCTAACCGTAACAATGTAAAAGAATGCTTGTTCGAATACAACTACGATTATCCTTCTGCAAATACGACGCTGGCGCATTGTTATGAATTTTATTTTGACCAGCCTGTGCCTATTGCGACAGAAGACACATTTTATATTGGCTTGGTGTCATTCGGTTTCTGGGAACTCGTATATGGAATTTCGTCGGAAGACCAGAAAATTATTAGTTTAACCTACATCCCATCAAATCCATTATGTTACACGACTCCCACTAGCCCTATATTAGGACATCTGTGGGGCGGTATCTTCCCTATCGTGGAATTGCGGTGCACCGCTCCGCGAGGGTTTCGGCTATGTGACACGGGAATACCGACTGCATGCTGGAGCGGCGACACCAACGCCGAGATGTATCAGGTATCGGTGTGCAACAGCTTGATTGAGCCAGAGCTTGGCACTCTTGCCACGACCTACGACACTTCATACGACCTGCCATATCTGCATCCCGACAGCGCATACTTGGTCTATCTCCGCAAGCAATGCGGCTTTATCTCCGACACTGTGTGGAGCGACTGGAGCGGCCCGCTGGTGATTGGCGACACCACAGGCTGGGCTGGCAACGTCGGTATTGCCGAAGCATCAGGGCCAAGGGTTACCCTCACACCCAACCCTGCCGCCGACCGCGTGACGGTGACTGCCGAAGAGATGGAGAGCGTGGAGCTGATAGGCACCGACGGCGCGGTGTTGCTACGCAAGGAGTGCCACGGACGGTGCGAACTCGACCTAGCAGGCCTTGCCTCGGGCATCTACATGGTGCGCGTCGGCACGGCGACAGGCACGGCCACGAAGCGGCTGGTGGTGCAGTAGGACAACCGCTATTCTTCCAATTTTTAGTGGGCTTCCGCAAAAAAAATTTGGCGGAGTGCGAAAATATTACTATTTTTGCATCGCTTTTTATAGTGTAACAGATAAGTAATAATATGTTCGATTTTGAGACATCGGTTAGTGGGATAGAGTTCAAGGTGAGACAGTTGGCAGACGAGGTGGAACGTCTGCGACAGCTGGTGTCGGCAAAAGAGGACAAGATTTGCGAACTGCAAAAAGCACAAAAAAACAACGAAATAATAATTAATAACCTAAAAGAAGAAAACAAATTAGTCAAATTAGGGAACAGGCTTACGGAAGGTAGCGACAGTGCAGAATTGAAACTCAAGATAAACCAGATGATACGCACCATTGACAAAAGCCTCGAGATACTGAAAGCAACGGAATGATGGAAACGATATCGGCATCGGTTAGCATATTGGGACGGACCTACAAGCTCCGCGTCGCCAAAGAGGACGAGGCGGCGTTGCGCAAGGCGGCGGAAGCTATAGAGACCCAGGCCAAGCAGTATGGCAACATGTATGCCTACAACGACCATCAAGACTTGCTGGCAATGGTGGCGCTCACTCAGATTACTCAACTGACAAAGATACAGGACTCGCTGCGGTTCAAGGACACAGACCTTGCGCAGCGCCTGCAATCGATAGACAGCGTTCTGGAAGAGATACTGCATCCGACAAGATAAACAGTTGCACCGCGAATGTGCATGCACAGTTGCACCGCGACCGTTTCGACCCAAAACAGTTTGTAAACTCAACACCATTTACAAACCGAGTCGGCTCAGGGGCGGGTAGGTTGTATGGCTGATACGCCCGGCGCTCAAATCCTACAGTTTCAGAGTTTACCAATACTCCAGGAGGGTTCTCGGATGCAGTTTTTCCCCGCATCTTGCCGCAAAAGCCCGCAGGCACTTCCCACAAAAAACAAAACAACAACATGTCAACAGTATTAGTGATAGTTATCGGAGTAGCAGGTGTAGTGCTCGGCGGCGGCATCGCCGTGTGGCTCACTACGGGCGCACTCCGCAACAAGCTCCTCGCACAGAGCCAACAGGTGCTCAAGGATGCCGAGGAGAAAAGCGAAATCATCAAGAAAGAAGGCGAACTGAAGGCCAAGGAGAAGTTCCTCCAGCTGCAGCGCGAGCACGACAAGCGCGTCAACGAGCAGAACAACAAGATGCGCGACGCCGAGAACAAACTGAAACAGCGCGAGCAGACCCTCGGCCAGAAGGTGGACGAGCTGCAGAAGAAGAGCGCCGAGCTGAAGGGCGTCAGCGACAAGCTGAACGTGGAGATAGAGAACCTCAACAAGCGTCAGGCCGAAGTGGAGAAGGTGTACAAGGAGAGCATCGACAAGCTGGAGCACATAGCCGGCATGACCGCCGAAGAGGCCAAGCAGCAGCTGATAGACAGCCTCACCGAGGAGGCCCGCGCCGAAGCCAGCACCACCATCATGGACATCGTCGAGGAAGCCAAGATCACCGCCGCCGAGCAGGCCAAGAAGGTGGTCATCCAGAGCATACAGCGCACCGCCACCGAGACCGCTGTAGAGAACACCGTGAGCGTGTTCAACCTCGAGAACGAAGAGGTGAAGGGCCGCATCATCGGTCGCGAGGGCCGCAACATACGCACCCTCGAAAGCCTCACCGGCGTGGAGATAATCATCGACGACTCGCCCGACGCCATCATCATCAGCGGCTTCGACCCCGTACGCCGCGAGATTGCACGCCTGTCGCTCCACAAGCTGGTCACCGACGGCCGCATCCACCCCGCCCGCATCGAGGAGGTGGTCGCCAAGACCCGCCGCCAGATAGAGCAGGAAATCAACGAAGTCGGCAAGCGCACTTGCATCGACCTCGGCATCCTCAACATGAACCACGAGCTGATGCGCATGGTGGGCCGCATGAAATACCGTTCGAGCTACGGCCAGAACCTGCTGCAGCACAGCCGCGAGGTGGCCAACCTGGCCGCCACGATGGCCTCGGAGCTGGGCCTCAACCCCAAGCTGGCCAAGCGCGCCGGCCTGCTGCACGACATTGGCAAGGTGCCCGAGACCGACCCCGAGCTGCCGCATGCAATCTTCGGTATGAAGCTGGCCGAGAAGTACAAAGAGCATCCCGATATCTGCAACGCCATCGGTGCCCACCACGACGAGATTGAGATGACCAACCTCATCAGCCCCATCATCCAGGTGGCCGACGCCATCAGCGGTGCACGCCCCGGTGCACGCCGCGAGGTTGTCGAGGCCTATATCAACCGCCTAAAGAAGCTCGAGGACATGGCCATGGCCTACCCCGGAGTGGTGAAGACCTACGCCATCCAAGCCGGCCGCGAGCTGCGCGTTATCGTCGGTGCCGACAAGGTGAGCGACGTTGAAGCCACCAAGCTCAGCTTCGACCTCTCGAAGCAGATACAGAGCGAGATGACCTATCCGGGCCAGATTAAAGTTACCGTCATACGCGAGACCCGCGCCATCAACTACGCTAAATAATGCTACCGCTTGCCATACACTGGAACGTAGACCCCGTGGCCCTGCACCTGGGTTCGTTCGGCCTGCGCTGGTATTCGCTGATGTTCCTCATAGCCTTCGCTTTGGGCTACTATATCATAGACCGTATGTTCAAGCGCGAGAAGGTGAACGAGGAGTACCTCGGCAGCATGCTGATTTATATCTTCCTGGCAGTGCTGGTAGGTGCCCGTCTGGGACACTGCCTGTTCTATGAGCCCGACTACTACCTCACCTCCGAGCACTGGTTCGAGATTGTGTGGCCCTTCGCCAACGGCCAATTTGTGGGCTTCCAGGGACTGGCCAGCCACGGTGCCGCCATAGGCATACTGATAGCCCTGTGGCTGTACTGGAGAAAGTACCAGATGAACCCGTGGTGGTTCCTCGACAGGCTGGTGATAGTGGTAGCCCTCGGCGGCGCTTTCGTGCGTCTGGGCAACCTCTTCAACAGCGAGATTTACGGCACCGTCACCGACCTGCCGTGGGGCTTCGTCTTCGAGCGCAACCGCGAGGAGCTGCCCAAGCACCCCACGCAGCTCTACGAAAGCTTCAGCTATTTCATCATCTTCGGTGTATCGCTGTGGTACTACCTCCGCAAGAAAGGCCAGTTTAAGACCGGCTCTATCTTCGGCTGGTGGCTTGTGGCTCTCTTCGGCGCACGCCTGCTGATAGAGTTTGTGAAGAACGACCAGGTGGACTTCGAGGCCGGCATGGTGCTCAACATGGGCCAGCTGCTCAGCCTGCCGTTTATCGTCGGTGGCCTGGTGATAGCCTGGCTGGCCTACAAGGAGAAACTGCCGCAAGGCCCCTTCCCCAAAGGCGAGAACGCCATAGTGGTGGCGAAATGGAAAGAAGAAAACGATAAAAAAAGCAAGAAAAAGTAACGACTATGAAGACCCTTATACTTGTGCGCCACGGAGAGAGCGCATGGAATAAACTGAATCTTTTCACCGGTTGGACGGATGTCGACCTCACCGAGGCCGGCATGAAAGAGGCCTGGGAGGCCGGCAAGCTGCTCAAGGCCGAAGGCTACCGCCCCGAACTGTGCTTCACCAGCTACCTGAAACGTGCCGTGAAGACCCTCAACCAGATGCTCGACGCCATGGACATGGACTGGCTGCCGGTGCAGAAAAGCTGGCGCCTGAACGAGAAGAGCTACGGTGCCATCCAAGGCCTGAACAAGGCCGAGACCGCCGAGAAATACGGCGACGAACAGGTGCTGCTGTGGCGCCGCTCGTTCGACGTGCAGCCCCCCGCCCTCGACCTGCACGACGAGCGCAGTCCCCGCATGGACCCACGCTACAACGAGATTCCCGACAACCTTATCCCACTCACCGAGGCCCTGAAGGACACCATCGAGCGATTGATGCCCTACTACCGCGGCACCATACTGCCCGCCTTCGACAACCGCAACACCCTGATGGTTGTGGCCCACGGCAACTCGCTGCGCGGCATCGTCAAGGAGCTGAAAGGCATGAGCAACGAAGAGATAATTAAGTTCAATTTGCCCACAGCAGTGCCTTATGTGTTCACTTTTGACGACCGCATGAACCTCGTCGAAGATAAATTTCTCGGCGACCCCGAAGCCATTGCCGCCAAGATGCAAAGCGTTGCCAATCAGGCAAAGAGAAAGTAGCAAGAGCTGGGAATTGACAACTGAAAATTGAAAAAGACCTGCTCCAAATAAAAAAAATTTGGTCAGTATTAAAAATGTTCGTACTTTTGCACCGCTTTTCGAGAGAGAAAAAGCGGTGCTTTTTTAGTCAAGAGAACACACGGAGAGGTGGGTGAGTGGCTGAAACCAACAGTTTGCTAAACTGTCGTACTCGATTAGGGTACCGGGGGTTCGAATCCCCCCTTCTCC
>JAFXUY010000032.1 GCA_017524785.1 Bacteroidales bacterium
GGGGTGTTTGTTGTATTCTTCCTCGATGGTTTCCAGAACCTCGCGGACAGCCTGCAAGTACTCGTTTTCGCCCGGATGTTTGGCCTCCAGGTTGGCCATAATTTCGTTTACTTTCATGATATTAAGTGCTTTAAATGATTAATTTGTTTTAAATCAGTCTGGCAAATGTACAACCTTTTTCCGAATGTGCCAAATTTTTTTTAAAGATTTTTATAAATATTTACCGCCCCTCCATTGCCGTCAGGAAGGTGTGTGGTGCCCCTGTTCCTCGGTTGTTCTTCGATTGTTCTTCGATTGTTCTTCGATCAACTATCGAAGAACAATCGAAGAACAATCGGGAAACACTTGAAATACAGAACCGTCAAGCAGGATGTCAGTAGCAGGTGTCGACGAAGTTGGCCAGACGGGGCTTGATGTATTCGCGCTCCTCGACGAAAGGCATGTGGGCCACGCCATCGAGCAAGATGGCTTCGGAATGGCGCGGCAGCATGGTCTGCGACACGGCGACCTCGAGCGGTATGCGGGGGTCGTTCTTGCCATAGACAAAGAGCACCGGTATGTCGAGGTTCTGCAAGGTGCCTATCTGCGACGAACGACGGGCCATGCCACGCTGTGCCGCCACGATGGAGGCTGTCGTGATTTCGAGGCACTGGTCCTGGAGGTCTTTGATTTCTTTCGACAAGGCCACCCTGCGGCTTTCGTCGAAGAGCGGCGGAATGAAGCCGAGGATGTAGTTGGCCCTGTTGGTTTCGGCCTGACGGCAAGCCTCCTCACGGCCCTGTCGGTGCGCCTCGCTGTCGGCCATGGCATGCGAGCTGATGAGGCCCAGGCCACGGAGCGAATAGGGATACTGATGGGCAAACGATAGGGCCACATATCCACCCATCGAATGGCCTACCATGACGCACTGGTCAACACCGGCAGCGGCAAGCACTTCCTTGACCATCCGGGCCATGAAGTCCATGGTGTGGACGTCGCAGAAGGAGTCAGACAGACCGTGGCCGGGGAGGTCGATGGTGATGATACGGAAGCGGTTCAGGTAGCTTAGGACATAGGAACTCCACACGTCGAGGTTCTGCATGAAGCCGTGCAGCAGCACAAGGGTGCGCGTGTTGTCACGGCCTTCGTCGCGATAGTGTAGTGTGCGTCCTTCGACGTTGATGGTGCGGTGTTGTTCCATAGCCTCGAGATGTTATAATTCGGCGGCAAAATTACTACTTTTTACAAAAACAGAAGCGGCGGATTCCGAAAAGAAATCCGCCGCCAATTGTTAATATCTCTAAACCGGCCGCCTAGCGCTCGCGGAAACGCACTGCAACGCCTGGGGCATCGCCACCCTTGGTATTGACATTGCCGTAGGCCGAAATGGTGATGCGCGAAGCATCGACACCGGCGGTGGTGAGCACATTGCGCATCACACGGCCACGCTCCAGGGAGAGGTTGTAGGCCAACTCGTCGTCGCGGCCTGGCACATTGACCACCAGCTCCACCACACAGTCGGCATTGTGGTTGATAAACTGCGCCAGTTGCTGCAGCTGCAGCTCGCCAACGGGTAGCAGGTTGGCCGACTTGGGCTCGAAGTCGACAGCAAGCAGCGGCAGGGGTTTGTCCATAGCCACAAGCACGGGGAAGGTATAGCCTTTGAGGCGCTGCTTGGCCTTTGCCTTGGGGTCAATGATGACGGCAGGCACAAAATATATGCCGGCATCGCCAAGGACAGCATAGCGCTTGTCTTTGTGGATGTTGAGGTCTACGCTGTGACCCTCGCCAATGTATTCCACAATCTGGGTAACGGTCTGCTGCGTGAGGTCGGCCACGCGGACACGGAACAGGAAGTCCTCCATGCCCAGGATGTCGAGCGAATAGTTCTGGTACGAGTTGGAAGCGTCGTGGGTGGCCTGCACCGAATAGGCCGAGTAGCGGCCCAGCTTGTAGTTGGAGGTGAAGACCAAGGTCTTCTCGTCGAGGCCGAAGCTGACGGTGGCCTCGCTGAAGCCGGTGTTAACCTCTTTGCCTATGTTGCGCGGAGTGCTCCAGTGGGTCCAATCCTCGACGCTGGTGCGAGTGGAGACATATATGTCGCCATAGCCCAAACCACGGCTGTCGGTGATGTAGTAGAGCGTCTTGAGGTTGCGGCTCAGTATGGGGCTACGCTCGCAGTAGGGGGTGTTGATGTCTTTGCCAAGATTGATGGCGGCGCCCCAGCCGTTCTGGGTGTAGGGGATGAAGTAGATGTCCGATGCCATGGCTGTGTCGCCGTGGAAAATGGCACCCGAAGGTTGCAGGTTCTGCCCGTTGGGACGGTCGGAGGCCAACAGCAGTCCGCTGCCGTCGGGCAGCATATAGGCATCTGTCTCAATGTAGTCGCTATTGACAGGATAGGGCGGAATGTCTGTAACACGCCATTCGTCGCCTTCTTTCTCGGCAATCCATATATCGCCCGCGCTGCCCAACAGCATGCGCTTGCCGCCGGCATAGAAGCCGTAGATGATGAGGCCGTCGTTGTCGGTGTTCGAGAAACGCACGTCGCCTGCCGGACGCCACGCCACACCGTCTTTGACAGCATAACAGATACGGCGGCTGGGACCGTTGACGCGGGTATAGTACATACGGTCTTCGGTGGCGTTGTACGAGGGGTTCTGGATGTTGTAGGTGGCTGTGAGCACAGGCACTGGCCGGCGACCCGACGCAGGAGCTGCAAGGATGCTCTTGAGTTCTTCATACTCGCTATGATTCTCTTTGTCGAAGCAAAGGTCGAACTGGCGTACACGGTCGAGGGCCCCTTTGTAGTTGTGCAGCGTCAGCTGCGACTGTATCATGCGCTGCAGGGGAACAAAAGCAATGCGTTTGCCGGTCATCTGGCGCACATAGTTGGCATATTTTTGATAGTCCACCTCGATGAAGTCTTCCATCAGGTTGTAGCGGTCTATCTTTTGCGCACGCTGCATGTCGGCCTCTACGGCACGGGGGAACGGGAAGTCGGGGTTCTGCTCGGCAAAGGCCTTGATGGGGGCCGAGTTGCCCTCTTCGGCATGCCATGAGTAGTAGCGGTTGTATACTTCGTTGTAGTATTGGTCGAGCTTGAAACGCGAGAGGTAGAGGCGGGCTGCCTCGATGCTGTGCTCCTTGTCGATGAGGCGGCGCAGCTGGGCCAAGGCTCGGTCGGCAAGGTCGTTGTCGGCATTGGAGTCGACAAAGTCGGCATATTCGCGCGGCGTGCTCAGCGAGTTGTACTTCACCTCGAGCAGCGAGGCCAGCTTCTCGCGGGCCTGTAGGTGCTCGTCGCTCGACGGGTAGCGGCGCAGGAAGTCGTTGTAGGCGGCAATGGTGTTACGACCCGAGGCATCGGCATAGGCCAGACGGCTCTTCTGCTTCTCGGCGGCACGTTGCACCGAAGGACTCAAGGGGAACTTGGCAGCCACGGTGTCGACACCCGACTCGGTGCCAATGCCTTCGAAGAGTCCCGATGCCAGGCGCGACAGGCGTTCCTCCATCTGCTCCGACTCGCGGGTGCCGGGGTATATGTCGATGAAGTGGTAGTACGACTCGGCGGTGCCTTTGCGCAGGTCTTCGTCGTACACCTGGTTGATACGGCGCTGGCGCAACAGGCGCACCAGCTCTATGTCTATGCCGAAGGCGTCGAGGTAGGTGTCAAGCTCCACACGACTCATGTCGGTACGCACCTCCAAGGTTTTGTAGGCGGCATCGCTGATGGCCTGCTTGGTCTGGCGTATGGTGGTGAGGGTGATGTTCTTGCGGGCCAGGCGGGTGAGCTCGCCGAGGCGGTCTTCTTCGAGCAGCACAATATGGCGTGCCTCGGCACGCTGTATGTACTTCATGGCCATGGGCAGGTTGCGCATGGGATGCGAGTTGTCGAAGTAGAACTGCGCCATGTTGTAGAGGTTCTCCACATTGTCGGGCTCTTTGGCGTAGGCCTTGTTCAATCGGGTGAAACGGTCTTCATAGTCGCCCATGGCATCTTCAGGCGTCACCTGGGCCATTGCCGTTGCCATCATCAGGCAACCCATAACAGTCATCAATAGTTTCTTCATCGCTGGCTACTTTATTGATTCCAAAATGTCATTGAATTCAAACTCCATTTCCTGGAAGGTGTCCTTGGTGGTCTCCAGTCGGAACTCCACCGTGACATCGCCATCCTTGAAATAGGTCATCATAAACTGGTAGTCCTTCTGGTCCGAGGGACTGGTGTATGCTCCCACATAGCCCAATCCACCGCGCTTTGGCAGACCCGAGCCGTGAGTGTACTCGTTGAGCGACTGGAAGGGCTGCTGCATGTAGCGCTCGTAGGCCAACTCGTAGATGTCGCCATCATAGTCCTCGTTGACATAGATGCGCAGGAACGGCAACACCGTGTCGCCCTCGTCGTCGAGCAACAGCTGCCCAATATAGCAGTAGAGGTATACGTCGGCACCGTCGTCGAGCTGGAAGGTGCGCAGATAGCGCCAATCGTCGCTGTTGAGGCGGAAGGTCACCTGCGTGCCGGGAATGCCTATCTGGGCCGTGGCAACGGTCGATACGGCAAGCAGCAGGGCCGTGACTAGGATTTTAAGGTATCGTTTCATCGCTTCATGATTTTCTCGTAAAACTTTATTAGACCTTGCGAGAGCACTCTTTCGTCGTACTCTCTGGCCACCAGGGCGGCTGCGGCCTCCCCCACCCTGCGGCAATAGTCGCCGTCGGCCACAAGGCGGCCTATCTGGCGGGCAAACTGTTCAGCGCTGTCGGCAATCAGCAGGTTCTCGCCGTCGGTGTAATCTATGCCTTGGGCACCCACCGTGGTGGTCACCACGGCTTTGCCCATCGACATGGCCTCGATTATTTTCACACGCATACCGCTGCCACTGCGCAGTGGCACCACGTTAATCTGCTTGTCGGCAATGAACTCCCGGGCATCGGGCACCTCGCCTACAACAGTCACTCCCTCTACCTGTGCCTTCATCCATCGCTCGGGCATCTTGCGGCCTGCAAGGTAGAGCCGCGCCTGCGGCACCTCGCGGTGCACCACGGGCCACACCTCTTCCAGCAGCCAGTCTATGCCTTCCCGGTTGGGCATCCAATCCATCGCACCAATGTGGAACAGCGAGCATGGCTCCACTTCCCTCTCATCTCCCACATTCCTTATCTCCACTCCAAATGGGATGTGCGTGACGGGCTTTCGGCATCCATTGCTGCCGAAGTAGTCGGCATCGTTCTTGGTGATGCACACCACGCCGTCATAGTCGTTCACATGCTCCAGCTCGTAGGCCCGCAGCGTCAGCGCCAGGTGCTTGATATACCAGCGCTTCAGCCCGAACCTCATGCTCTCGGCCATGCCGCGCCAGATGAGGTGCTCCACATTGTGGGCACGAAGCACTACCTTGGCCTGCGAATATCTGCGTATCAGCGGCACGTATGGCGTCAGGAAGACGCTCTCCACATGCACCACGTCGTATTCGCCTGCCTGCAGCACCTCGCGCAGCTTCTTTGCGAATGCCTCGCTCCGGTAGCGCTTCACGTTGTACGACTCGCCGCAGAGCATAGCCACGCCTGCCGGCACGGCCTTGACGCCAAGGTCCACATACACCGACTCGATGCCGGTGGCCTCGCGGTAGGCTTCGGGTAGCCGGTCGGCCCGCAGCGGGTGCTTGTCGGTCTCCACCGTCAGCACCTTCACCTCACAGCCCTCACGCAGCAACCCTTGTGTGATGCTGTCCATGGCCATAGTGCCGCCGTCGACAGGCGGATACGGGGGCTTGATGCAGAGCTGGAGGACTTTCATGAGTCTTATGCTATAAGTCTTAAGCTGTGAGTTTTAAGCTGTGAGTGGAAATCATTCGTAATGCGCAAGCCACTTAAAACTTAAAACTTACAGCTCACAACTGTTTTTTATTCTTTCGGCAGCGCCTTGAATCCGAAGCCCAGAATCTCCGAGCTCTCCATGATGTTGACAAAGGCCTTGGGATCGAGCCTGTGCAGGTTACTCTTCAGCTTCACCATGTCGGCACGGTCAAGGGTGACATAAATCATCTTGCGCTCGTTGCCCTGGTAGAGGCCAGTGCCCACCAGCAGGGTGCCGCCGCGCTGTAAGTCGTTGAGGATATAGTTGCGCACAGCATCCAGCTCGTCGGTGACGATGAACATGGTCTTGTAGCTCTTCATGCCGTCGACCACCATGTCGATGACCTTACCCTCGATATAGATGATGATGATGGAATAGATGGGCAGGCGGATGTCGCCGAAGGCGATGAAGGTGCTGATGGTGATGATACCGTCGACAATCATCACCAGGGTGCCGAGACTGATCTTGGTGTACTTGTGGATAATCATCGAGATGATGTCCGAGCCGCCACTGGTGGCACCACTACGGAAAATCATGCCGATGGCCACGCCGTATATGAGGCCTGCCACCACAGTGTTGAGGATATAGTCGGGCTTGAACCAGACACCATGTTCCTTCAGCGCCACAAAGCCATCGAGGCTGGCGGGCTCAGAGAAAAGCACAGCGCCGTCATGTATGACAGGGACATAGCCCCACACCAACTCGAGCAGATAGGTAAAGCCGAAGATAAGGAACGTGGAGATGATGGTCTTCAATCCGAACTTGGGCCCGAGAATCCAGGTGCCTATAAGCAGCAGAGGCACATCCATGCAAATGGCATAGAGAGCAATACGGCCACCCCACAGGCTGCTGAACACGTTCGAGAGGCCGTATGTGCCACCGGGAGCCATCAAATAGGGGTTCACAAACATCACGTCGCCAATGGCGAACAAGGCACTACCGGCGATAAGCAGGCAGTAGGACCACACTTCTTTTTTCCAGTCTTTTTTTACTATTTTTTCTGTCATATTAAGTTGATATTTAGTACATAAAAAGCCCACCCCACTTTAGGGTTGAACTGCAAAGTTACACTTTTTTTTCAAATAAGTAGAAACTAGGGAAATAAAAAGAGCGATAGACGGGGGTCGAACCCGCGACCTGCGGCTTGGGAAGCCGCCGCTCTGCCAACTGAGCTACTATCGCATTGCACCCACTTTAACGAGGTCGGATGCTTATTATTGCACTACGGCAAAACTTTTTTTTAGCCGAAGTACTCGTATGTGCCGTTTTCACCGCTGACGGTGACCTGTGCTTTGGGGGCCTCTTCCACGCGGCCCACAATGCGGGCGTCTACGTCGAAGGTCTTGGCAATGTCTATAATGCCACGGGCCGTCTGCTCGTCGGTGTATAGCTCCATGCGGTGACCCATGTTGAACACCTTGTACATCTCCTGCCAGTCGGTGCCGCTCTCGTCGTGTATCATCTTGAACAGCGGTGGCACCGGGAAGAGGTTGTCCTTCACCACATGCAGCCCACGGCCGCCTATGAAGTGCAGCACCTTGGTCTGCGCTCCGCCGCTGCAGTGTATCATGCCGTCAATCTTCGGCCTGTACTCGTCGAGCACCTTGCGGATGATGGGGGCGTAGGTTCTTGTGGGCGACAGCACCATGTGGCCGGCATCCACTCCCGGCACCTCGGTGGGGTCGGTCAGCAGCTTCGAGCCGCAGAAGACCACCTCGTCGGGCAGGTTCTTGTCGTAGCACATGGGATATTTCTCGGCATAGACGTGCGAGAAGACGTCGTGGCGCGCCGAGGTGAGGCCGTTCGAGCCCATGCCGCCGTTGTAGGCCGTCTCATAGGTGGCCTGGCCGAACGAGGCAAGGCCCACTATGACGTTGCCGGCCTTTATATTGGCATTGTCCACCACATCGCTGCGACGCATGCGGGCCGTCACCGTGCTGTCCACGATGATGGTGCGCACCAGGTCGCCCACGTCGGCAGTCTCGCCGCCGGTGAGCACCATGTCGATGCCCATGTCGCGCATCGTCTGGCAGAACTCCTCGGTGCCGTTGATAACGGCCGAAATCACCTCGCCGGGCACCAGTTGCTTGTTGCGGCCTATGGTCGACGAAAGCAGTATATGGTCCAATGCACCAACGCACAGCAGGTCGTCGGTGTTCATCACTATGGCGTCAACGGCTATGCCTTTCCACACACTCAAGTCGCCGGTCTCTTTCCAGTACATGTAGGCCAGCGAACTCTTCGTGCCGGCACCGTCGGCATGCATTATGTTGCAATAGTCTTTGTCGCCACCCAGCAGGTCGGGTATTATCTTGCAGAAGGCATTGGGATAAAGACCTTTGTCGATATTCTTGATGGCGTTGTGCACATCCTCTTTTGTGGCGGAGACTCCGCGCCTGTTGTATTTGTCCATTGTCACGTTTTTTCGCTGTATGAAATCGGGTGCAAAATTACGAACTTTTAATGGAATGGCAAAAATAATTTGACCCCGTATCGAAAATAATACGTATATTTGCAAAACTACTACACCCGTAACTGCACCATCAAACGGATAATAATCAATCAATTAAACAACATAAAGTTATGAAGAAAACATTACTCACCCTTGTCGTGGCAGCTCTCTGCCTGCCCATGTTCACCTCGTGCGACGAGGACCTCTCCAGCATCCTCAATTCGGATGCCCTGGGCACCATCACCCTCACCACCAGCCAGGCCGCCAACGGCGACCAGCTCTATGGCAACGACTCCACCATCACCTTCAAGTCGGGCCTCTGCAACGTCGACCATCGCAACATCCAGATCGATGTCGATACCCTCGGAGTCGACTACGACACCACCCTCCTCAACGTCAACGCCGGCTCTATCTATATCGGCGTCAATGGCGTCAATGTCATGGAGAACACCGCCAACATCGACTGGCCCCTGTTCGGCATGAACCTGCGCGACACCGTCGAGGGCACCTACCTCATCCGCGTGCCGGTAAGCACCTTCGCTTTCCTCCACTTCCTCGACACCACCAGCATCAACAGCCTCGTGGCCACTGGCCTCACCTTCCAGTCGCTGCCCTTCAACCTCTTCGCCGTGGCCGCCAACAAGGACGCCTACTACATCGGCTACAATGGCTCGGTGAGCATCACCAACTTCGGCCCCGACGGCACCATGATTGAAGGCACCTTCAACGATGTCAAGGCCTACTACATCACCACCGAGAAGATCCGCGAGATGCTGGACCTCAGCCCCGCCGAGCAGGCCACCACAACCCTCGCCAACGAGCTGCCCTCCATCACCTTCAACGGCACCTTCACCAGCCGCCGCGCCAACATGACCTCGGTCATCAACCGCGTCAACGAGTTGGACGAAGTCGAGGTTACCAAATAAACGCTTCTGCTACTTCCAGAATAAGAAAGCCGGGCTTCTCAGTCCGGCTTTCTCTGTTTCTCATTGTTTCACTATCCGTCGCACGACGCCGTCGCACCGCAGCAGGTAGACACCCGCAGGCAGAGCCTTGACGTCTAGCACCACGGGACCCTCGGCAGCCATAAGCTCGCGGCCGCTGATGTCGCTCAGCGCAACACGCCCCTCGGCCTCTACGGTCAGACGGTCGGTGGCCGGGTTGGGATAGACGGCGACAGAAGGCACGTTGCGGTCGTCAATGCCGCCATGCACATGGAAAATGGCGGTGAACGTAGTGTCGGATGTCACGACAAATGTACGCGGGTTGTCCTCCACAAAGTCGTTCCACCACTCAAAAACGTACATACCTGTTGGCACAGCCTCTATGGTCACCACACTGTTTGCCATATACCGTCCGCTTCCTGTCACAGAACCCATCGTGCTGTCGTTGCACAGCACGGTGACGGTATACCACACCGTGTCGTCGCCTCCGACGCTGTCAGCCTCGAAGTGGGCCGTCAGAGTGACGTCGGATGTGACAGCGAA
This sequence comes from Bacteroidales bacterium, assembly GCA_017524785.1. GTDB lineage: Bacteria > Bacteroidota > Bacteroidia > Bacteroidales > P3 > Colimorpha. Next base: position 9,779 of record JAFXUY010000032.1, read on the forward strand.
GGTGAAGGGGTTGTTGGTGATGATATTGTCATATCCCGGCACCATGCTCCATCCGGCAAAGCGGTAGCCCTCGGCGGCAGTGGCCGTAACGGTGAACATGTCGGCACTGTCGACAACCGTCTCGCCGGCAGGGCTCACGCTGCCCATCGTGGTGTCGCACTCCACGGTGACGGTGTAGCGCACCGTGTCGGCAACAGGAGCGGGTTCGGGCATCGGGGCACTGAGGTTCACATGGTACACCTTGACGGTGACGCCATCCTCGGCGGTGACGGTGACGGTCACCTGCGCCGTGCTGTCGGTCAGGCGGCTGGTGGCTATGGCAGGCGTGGCGTCGCTGGCCTGCGTCTGCACGGCCACCACGGCGGCCGAGAGGGCGGCGGTGTCGGCAAGCACAGCGCTGTAGTCGAACACCCCCATGCTGAAGCCGTCAACCGTGGTGCCGTTGAGGGTCAGGTCGGTGAGCCACGCACTGTAGACGAACTCTATGTCGTCAATGGAAAGCGAGTCGTTGGCGCTGCCGCTGCCAGCAACACCGTTGGTAGTGATGTTTATCAGTATGTAGTTGGCTGTGGAGATGCCGCCATAGGTGAATGGCACCTTCACCTGCTGCCACTGCATCGACGAGGCCGACGAGGTGGTGCGCGCAAAGTTCGCCGTAGCCATGCCGCAATACAAGGCAGGGTTGTTCTCGTCGTTGGGCGCACGGAAATTATTGTTGCCGTGAATTATTGCCTTGACCTGTCCCTGCGAGCTGCCACTGGCGGCATAGTAGCTCACCCACACATACATCGAGTCGGGCGTGCCCGTGAAGGGCTGGCAGTGGTCGCTGTTCTCGCGCTGCGTGTAATTATAGTTGCTCGTGCTCGAGGCCGACATGCCGCCGGCATGCACACGCCCCGTGGTCATGTTGCCGTTGGCCACAACGCCGATAATCGACGTGGAATAGATGGTCAGGTAGCTGCTGCCGTCCGTGCCCGGACGACCGCCGTTGCGGTGGTAGTGGTGCGGCGTGCTGGCCATACTGGCGAAGCTTCCGTCGCTGGTGGCGAAGGAGTTCCAATGTGTAGGCTCGGCGGTGACAGCCGTGCCGTCCCACTGCTCAAAACCCGGATTCGGCAGCTGGTACTGTGCACGTCCCACGACGGCAACCGCCAACAGCGCAATAGTAAACAATAGTCTTCTTTTCATTCTGTTGATGTATTTGTTAGACTTGGTTTAAATATTTTTCTGCTTCCAATAACGAATCCTCGCGGATATTATTGTATTTTTATTCTCCACTCTCCGTGCACCATGATACGCAGGCTGCCATTGGTACGCAGGCTGCCAGCCTGCGCTATGTGTGCGGCAGGCTCTAGGTCAGCCCCAAAGGCGTGCCGCCTCCTCCACCCCCCGTGCCGTCCCTACGGGACTCTGCCCGAGACCCTTCGTCCATTTCCGTGGGTTCCCTCAACTCCTCATTCCTCACTCCTCCCTCCTCACTAAATTCCTCACTCCTCACTCCTCCCTCCTCACTCGATTCCCCACTCTTAACTCTTAACTCATAACTCTTAACTGCCCCCAACTCCTCACTCCTCACTCCACACTCCTCACTAACAACGCTGCCAGCGTAGACGGTCTCGCTCCATTCGCCTTCCTCGTTGACAATCATGCCGTAGAGGTGCACCTCGTGGCCGGCGTAGTCGTCGGGCAGTGCTACGGTTATCTTCTTCGTGCGGCGGTAGACCGGCGCCGCCAGGAAGCCGTCCTCCATGTCGGGGCAATAAGCATACAGATACACGCTGTCGTAGTATTCGCCGCGCTGGCCCGAAGCGTCGCGGTCGAACGTGA
>JAFXUY010000033.1 GCA_017524785.1 Bacteroidales bacterium
CCAGCATCGTGCCGTCCATCTTGCTGGGCTCGTGGCGACGGAAGATGTTCTTAAAAATGCTCGCACGCTTGGGCTTGCGCTCCTCGGCAGTGGCGACAGGCTGTTCTGACGTATTGCTGACTGACACTATCGGTGCGGCGACAGCGTCAACCGGTTCGGCCTGCACTATGGGGGCAGGTTCGGACACTGCGGCCTCTTCTATCATCACCTTGTCCTGTCTTTCAACCACAGGCTCTTCCACTTCCATCTGCTCTGCCGGCACCTCCTCGGCCACATATTCCTCCACCACCGTAGGTTCAGTAGTCACCCTAGGGCGCTGTACGCAGACGGGGTGCTGCACAGCAGGGGCCGCAGGCGTTGAGTCGGCAACCACAGGAGTTACCTCCGGCACTTCGGCTTGCGCCACAAGGTTTTCATCCACGGTGCTTTCTGTAGGGATGAACCAGATGCGCACGGCGGTGCCGATGAAGAACAGGAGGCAGGCCGCTGCAGCCACACGGGCACCCCACCACCAGAAGCCGTGCCTGTTGGCGCCAGCCATGCTGTCGACCATGGCGGCCAGCTCGTCCTGTCGGCGCGCGTCGCGTCCGGCATGCTCCACTTCGGCCAGCAAACCTTCGAGGTCCAGTTTATGTTTATCGTTGTTCATATTGCTGTATCATTTGTTTCAAAGATGAATAGGCACGCGAGAGTAGCGTGTATACATTGCCCTCGCTAATGTGCAGTTTGGCGGCGATATGCTGCGTGTCGTCGGCATCAAAATGCTTCAATCGCACCGCCTCGGCCTGCCGCTCAGGAAGGCGATCTATGAGTTCCATGGCCAGCCGCAGCCGTTCCTCTCTTTCTGCATTCTCTTCCTCGGCCATAGCCATGGTGCGCTCGTCGATTTCCACCGTAGGCTTGCGCTTGCGCAGCAGGTCGACGCAGCGCCGCTTCACCAGCATAATGCACCACGCCTCGCGGTTGACCACACGGCGCAGCTTCTCGCGGTCGTTCCAGAGGGTGACAAAACAATCCTGCACCACGTCGGCAGCGTCCTCCTCGCTGCCTAGCAGGCTTTCGGCCATACGCTGCATGGCAGGCTGCAAAGGCAGGTAGTCGTGCTTGAATTGGGTTGCTTCGTCACGTTTCATACCTAGTAGTCGTAGAAGCCACCAAAATCTTACATGAAGGGGGTAAAAAAATCTAGATTATCTAGAAATTCTAGAATATCTAGAACATATAGAAAAAGGGGAAGAAAAACTATATCATTGCCCTTATCGCCAACTCGTAGCCTTTGAGGCCGAGGCCGCAGACCATGCCGCGGCATGCCGAGGTAATCAATGAATGGTGGCGATATTCCTCGCGGGCGAAGATATTGCTCAGGTGCACCTCCACCTTAGGCGCAGGCACAGCCAGCAGGGCGTCGCGCAAGGCCACGCTGGTGTGGCTGTAGCCGCCCAGGTTGACGATAAGTCCGTCGTAGCGGAAGCCCACCTGCTGGATGCGGTCGATGAGCTCGCCCTCGACATTGCTCTGGTAGCAACTGATCTCCACTTCGGGGAACATCTTGCGGAGGCTCTCTACATATTCCTCCATGGTCGTAGTGCCGTAGACCTCCGGCTCGCGGCGGCCCGTGAGGTTCAGATTGGGACCGTTGATAATCTCTATATGCTTCATCTTCTATCAAGATATATCATTATGTAATAGGCAAGCGTCGCCAGCGACGTGACGGCAGCCATCACGTATGTGTATGCAGCCGACCGCAGGGCTTTTTCGGCATACTGGTGTGTGCTGGCCGAGGTGATGTCGCGCTGTCGAATCCATTGCAGTGCACGTGCCGATGCATTGATTTCCACCGGCAGTGTGACGAGGGAGAAGAGCGTGCTTGTGGCAAAAAGCAATATGCCGATGAGCAGCAGCGACGGAAAGACCCTTACAAGCAACAGGCCTGCAAGTATCACCCACGACACCCAGCGTCCAGCGAAACTGACTATCGGCACCAACGCCGAACGCAGTCCCAGCGGAGCATAGCCCACGGCATGTTGCACAGCATGGCCGCACTCGTGGGCAGCCACAGCGGCAGCAGCCACCGAGGTGCCGTTGTACACATCGGGACTCAGGTTCAGAGTGCGGTTGGTGGGGTTGTAGTGGTCGGTCAGGGTGCCGTTGACCATCTGCACCTGCACATTGTGTATGTCGTGGTCGCGCAGCATCATCTCGGCAACCTCGCGGCCCGTGAGGCCGCCCTCGGTGCGGATATGCGAGTATTTCTTGAACTTGCGTTCCACATTCTTGCTCACTATCATCGAAACGACAGTGAGGACAATGAACACTATCCACATCAACGTCGAACCGGCCTGCGGTGCCGCCACTGTATCCAAAAGAACCATATTGATAAGCATATCGTCTGTTTTTATATCTATAACGCACCCGAAGCAATTATATTGTATATAAAACAAGAAGGCCGCTCTGTCGAGCGGCCTTCTCTATGTAGGTGTTACCTAATGCAAGATTAGATGATACCCTGAGCCATCATGGCGTGAGCAACGCGCATAAAGCCGGCGATGTTGGCACCCTTCACATAGTTGATGGTACCATCGGCCTGCTTGCCATATTTCACGCACTGGTCGTAGATGTCGCTCATGATCTTCTTCAGCTTCTCATCAACTTCCTTGGCAGTCCAGTTGATGTGACCAGCGTTCTGGCAGATCTCGAGGCCAGAGGTGGCAACACCACCGGCGTTGACAGCCTTACCGGGGCCGAAGGGCACCTTGGCGGCCTGGATGGCGGCAATAGCACCAGGTTGGCAACCCATGTTGGAGACTTCAGCCACATACTTCACGCCATTGGCGATCAACATCTTGGCATCTTCTTCAGCCAGCTCGTTTTGGAAAGCGCAAGGCATAGCGATGTCGCACTTGACGGTCCAAGCCTTTTTGCCAGGAGTGAAGATGGCCTTGCCGGGGAACTTGTCGGCCATATCCTGAACCTTGTTGCGGTTCGAGGCACGCATTTCGAGCATATAGTCGATCATTTCCTTGTTGATGCCTTCGGGCAGTTCGCAGACGCCGTCGGGGCCGCTGATAGC
>JAFXUY010000034.1 GCA_017524785.1 Bacteroidales bacterium
ATAATCATATTGTGCTGGCGCTTCATGAAGTCGACCACGTTCTCGTTGAACACGTCTCCGGCCACACGGATAGAGTTGTTGCACACAATGCCACCCAGCGATATGACGGCGATTTCGGCGGTACCGCCTCCGATGTCAACCACCATGTGACCCTCGGGCTGCAGCACGTCGATACCGCTACCGATGGCGGCTGCCATGGGCTCGTGAATCATGCGTATCTCCTTGGCACCAGCCTGCTCGGCGCTCTCGCGCACGGCACGCTCCTCGACGTTGGTGATGCCGCTGGGTATGCAGATAACCATGCGCAGCGACGGCGGCAGGAACGAGCGGTTGACATTGGTCATGCCGATGAGTTCGCGGATGAGGTGCTGCGCCATCTCGAAGTCGGCGATGACACCACCGCGCAGCGGACGCACGGTTTCGATATTCTTGTTGTCGGTACGTCCGTCCATACGCTGGGCTTCCTTGCCGACGGCTATTATCTTGTTGTTGTTGCGGTCGTAGGCCACAATCGACGGCTCGTCGATAACAATCTGGTCGTTATATATCACAATGGAGTTGGCGGTGCCGAGGTCCATTGCCACTTCGCGGTTGAAGAAAGAAAGTAAACCCATATAAACTTAATCGTATTAGTGTTTGAAATGACGTTTGCCGGTTATAGCCATGCCCATCTTGTTCTTCTCGCAGTAGTCGATGCTGTCCTGGTCGTGGATGCTGCCACCGGGGTGTGCCACGGCGACGATGCCGGCCTCGTGGGCTATCTCAACGCAGTCGGGGAAGGGGAAGAAAGCATCGCTGGCCATCACGGCGTCGTTCAGGTCGAAGCCGAACGACTGGGCCTTGGCAATGGCCTGGCGCAGGGCGTCGACGCGGCTGGTCTGGCCGGTGCCGCTGGCATAGAGCTGCTTGCCCTTGGCCAGCACGATGGCGTTGCTCTTGGTATGCTTCACGAGGATGGTGGCGAAAGCCAGGTCCTCGGCCTGAGCCTTGGTTATCTTGGTGCTGGTGACGCTCTTCTCCATGTCCTTGGCGGTGGGCACCACATTGTCGCGGTCCTGCACCAACACGCCGTTGAGCACCGAACGGAACATCGGGTCGGCCATCTTGAAGCCTTTGCGGCGCAGGATGATGCGGTTCTTCTTGCCTTTGAGCACTGCCAGGGCGTCCTCGTCGTAGTCGGGGGCTATGCAGACCTCGAAGAATATCTTGTGCATCTCGTCGGCAACCTCTTTGGTCACCTTCTTGTTGCAGATGAGCACGCCGCCGAAGGCGCTGACGGGGTCGCCGGCAAGGGCGTCCTTCCAGGCCTCGAGCAGGGTCTTGCGCACGGCCATGCCGCAGGCGTTGTTGTGCTTGAGGATGGCGAAGGCGGTCTGTCCCTCGAAGTCGTCGATAAGGGCACAGGCGGCGTCGATGTCGCCAAGGTTGTTGTAGCTTATCTCTTTGCCGTTGAGCTTGTCGAAGCAGCCCTCCAGGTCGCCGTAGAAGACGCCCTTCTGGTGGGGGTTCTCGCCGTAGCGCAGCACCTCGCCGTGGTTGCAGCTCTGCTTGAACACGGGCAGCTGCTCGGTCTCGTTGAAGTGGTTGAAGATGGCGGTGTCGTAGTGACTGCTGACGTTGAAGGCGTAGGCCGCGAAGCGGTGGCGCTGCTCCAGCGTGGTGCAACCGTCCTGCTCCTTATAGATGTCAAGGAACTCTTTGTAGTAGTCCACGGCGGGCACAATGACCACGTCGTTGAAGTTCTTGGCGGCGGCACGGATAAGGCTGATGCCGCCGATGTCAATCTTCTCAATGATGTCCTGCTCCGAGGCGCCGCTGGCCACGGTCTGCTCGAAGGGGTAGAGGTCGACGATGACGAGGTCGATCTCCGGTATCTCGTATTCTGCCAGCTGCTCGCCGTCGCTGAACATGTCGCGGCGTGCCAGTATGCCACCGAACACCTTGGGATGCAGCGTCTTCACACGGCCGCCAAGTATGCTGGGATAGCCCGTCAGGCTCTCCACGGCCACCGGCTGTATGCCGAGACCTTCGATAAACTTCTGGGTGCCGCCGGTAGAATAGATGGTGACGCCTTGAGCGTCGAGTGCGCGAACGATGTCCTCCAGTCCGTCCTTATAGAAGACCGACACGAGGGCTGATTTTATCTTTTTAGGTTCCATATTATTAATTTAACTATATACTATATCCATACAAAGCACTGACAATACACCACTTGCGTGACATACTGTACAATACTTGCATTTTGCAAATATACACCCTTTTTCTTATTCCGCAAAAACTTTTTATTAAATATTTTCACCCCCTACTGCATACGAAATTCTGGTAGGTCTCGGGCGTCACCACGGCGAAGGTATGGTCTTGATAGCCTTTGGCGAAGGTATCTGTTAACCGAGGCTGCTTAGTAAGTTATACGTGCTATGATTTTTAATACAAAAATCTCTCGATAATCCGTAGGCAATCTCTCGGCGGTGGTGGCTCTTCGATCCTTCTTGGTGGGTTGTCGGCCAAGCCGACGGCATACCAATTTGTGGGTTCTTTTCCCCTATGACAAGATACAAAAAATATTCTATTTCGTTTTATCCGAATAAAAAACATCAAAATACCGCTGCAAAGCATTGGGGTCGGTTTGATATATGTTCTTGCCGTAGTAATAATCCGCCATCACCTCGTAGAGACGACACAGTTCCTTCAGGCCGGCACGGTTCTTGTTGGCATCGATGGTCAATGATACCAGTTCCAACGCACGGTCGGCGGCACGGTGGCATTGTTCCTCGTTGCCTTTGGCCTTCCAACGGTTGGCACGCGACACCTCGCTGCCGATGTTCAGCATCTGCTCGGCCAGCGACATCTGCGCCCACCGGCCATTGGCCAAGTCCTTGTGTTGGAACTCCATCGTCAGCATGGCAGCAGATAGTTTACTGTGTCTATTATCCTCTGCCGCGTATCGGCATCCTGCACATCGCGACTGCGGTTGCCTTGTCCCGGACGAATGTTAATCATCGAGTCAAATTCAATGAAGTCTTCACCGTCCATCTCGGGATACAGGTTGATGCCCCACAGGTCGTACTGCGACGAACCCTGTGCCAGCAGCGCCTGCTCTATGTCGGCATGCAGTTCAGCATCCACACCAATCTTCTTTTGTGCAATGTCCACCACAGCCTTCACCATGTCGCCAAAATAGTTCGGCATCATGGCGTTCAGTATTTTTCTGTCTGTCGGACGGTCAATTATTTGCATGGATCATTTCCTCGTTTAAGTAGTCATATATATAGTCGGCACTCTGCAAGTACAGCCCGGTGTCAACATTCAACAACTTCTTGTAAATATTGGAATTATACACACAACTGAAGGCATTGTCTAAAGGCATACCCTTGTCGCTCTGCAGGCGACTGACCATCTGCTCCACATCGCTGTTGATGATAAACTGCAACTGATCTTGTGTGATACTCATACCCTTCTAATTTGTTGTATGGCACGCTCGGTGCCAAAGAAATACTGATTGTTGAGTTGCCTGTACGTCAATTCCTTCACCAATGTCTCTATCGTTATCAGGTGCTGCATATAGAGGTTCAACTGAAACACCACTCCATCATCGGCCACAGGGCCAACCACGATGTCATAATTGTGCATTCGCTGCCCCTTGGCCATGCGGTTCTTCAAAATAAACTCCGCCCATTCGGCACTCACTCCCTCATACTTAAGCACATTAAAAACACCGGCGGAAAGCATGCTTTCGTCAAACTCATACTCCTGAACAATCGGCACGCCCAACTCCTCAAACTCGCAGCGACGAACAGCCATCGCCTCGGCTTGGCTGCGAATATCTGTCAAATAAAAGCCCTGTCCAAAGTCCTTGTTTGGACGACAACGCGAGAGTAGAATCTCACCAAAATCTATATTTGTGCCATGATAGAGCTTCATGCCATCGTCCCTCCATGACGTTTGCAATATTCAGCGAGGTCGGCCAAAGTGTCTTCCAACGGCAGCAAGTGCTCGGCATCATAATTCCTGTCAAGAAACGAAAAGCCCTTGTAGGTGTTCAGATAGTTGAACGCCAGCGTGGTCGGCATGCCATTACGCTTGCCAAACTCCACAATACACAGGTTTATGTACCTTATTTTATTCATATATTTCCGACTGCAAAGATACGAACAATATTTTAATTGGCAAAATCTATGTGCCGAGGTTATGTCGCCGAGGCGGTGGCTTTGGCGTAGAGCTCGGGGAAGCGGGTCTCGAGCGAGACGGGACGGCCGTTTTCGAGGAAGCAATGGGTGCTGGTGGCGGTGCACACCAGCTTGCCGGCCACCTTCATCGTGTAGTTGAAGACAATCTTCAGCGGCGTGGTCTCGGCCACCTTCACTTCGATGTCTATCACGTCCTTGAAAGTCGACGGGTGGCGGTAGCGGCAGTCGACAGCCACCACCGGCGACACCACGCCCTCGGCCTCCATGCGGTCGAAGCCGTAGCCCAGTTGGTCCATCCAGTCGACACGGGCCTCTTCCATGAAGCGTATGTAGTTCGAATGGTGCGTGATGCCCATGCGGTCGCACTCGTAGTATTTCACCTCGTGGCGGTAGGGTTTAATCTCCATGGTCTATGCTTTTATCTTACCACACGGGTGAAAACGGGGGCCTGACCGTCGGCGGCAAGCACATATACCTTCAGCTCACCGGCAGGCGGCATGTCGGGCTTGTCCTCACGGGGCATGTCGACAGCGGTGAATAGGTATTCGGTACCGTTGGGCACAGTGCGCATGGCTACGCTCTTGGCCTTGGCGTGGAGCATGGGATAGCCATCGACGGCGGCGTCGAAGATGGCCGTCTCTTCGACAGTCACCTCATGCTGCTCGGGGAACTCCTCGAGCCTGACGATGGTGCCCTCGGTGAGGCCGGCCTCAACCAGGAACGTCGTCACTTCGTCTTTCATGGCATCCATACGGGCTGCACGGACACCATATCCGGCAAGCACCTCGGCATTGGGCTGGGCGGCGACCATATCCTTGCCACTCGACTCCAAGCCACCGCTACCGAAAGTGCAGAAGGGGATAATCTTCTTGCCACTGAGGTCGACACCCTCAAGCCACTTGGTCACCGGCGGCGCGTAAGTGCCGAACCACACAGGATAGCCGATGAAGATAACATCGTACTTCGACAGGTCGGCCTTAACGGGGTTAATCTCGGGCAGCACACCGGCCTCGCGCTCCTGCATGCTGCGGGCGATGCAGGCCTGGAAGTTGGTGTCGTATGGATCGACGCAGGTAATCTCCTCGATGTCGGCACCGGTTTGCGAGGCTATCTCTTCGGCCACCATCTTGGTGTTGCCCGTCAGCGAATAGTAGAGCACCAGCGTCTTTGGCTCCTCATTCTTGCTGCCGCAACTGGCGGCGCACATGGCCACAATGGTCATGGCCAGCATAAGTCTCATCGTTTTCATAATAATTTCAACTTTCAATTTTCAACTTTCAACTCACTAGTCGCCAAACTCAATACCCACACCCTTGGCGGTATGCACCAGACGGCTGTCGGGAGCCACCAGGTTCTGCTCGCGGACGGCCTCTTCGAGCGGTATGCCGACCACGTCGGGGTGGTGGTAGGCCACCATCTGGCCGAAGCGGCCTTCCATCACAAACTCCATGGCGCGCACGCCGAATTCGGTGGCCAGCACACGGTCGAAAGCGATGGGCGTGCCGCCGCGCTGCAGGTGGCCGAGGATGGTGTAGCGTATGTCGTGCTCGACGCCGGCAGCCTTGAGGTCGGCGGCCAGCTGCTCGCCCACGCCGCCCAGCTTCACATGCTGGTAGCCCACCTCGCCGGTCTCGGTGCCCGTCACCGTGCCGCCCTTGGGCATGGCGCCCTCGGCGACGACGATGATGCAGTAGCCGCGACGCTTGTTGTAGCGCTGCTCTATCTTGGCTTTGACTTTCTCTATGTCGTACGGTATCTCGGGAATGAGGCACACGTCGGCGCCGCCGGCGATGGCCGAGTGCAGGGCTATCCAGCCTGCGTCGCGGCCCATCACCTCGAGGATGAACACGCGGTTGTGCGAGGCGGCTGTGGTCACCAGCTTGTCGATGGCGTCGGTGCATATCTGCACTGCCGTCTGGAAACCGAAGGTGTAGTCGGTGAGCGACAGGTCGTTGTCGATAGTCTTCGGCACGCCGACGATGTTGAGGCCTTTCTTGGCCAGACCCAACGAGATGCGCTGGCTACCGTCGCCCCCGATGTTGATGACGGCGTCGACACCCATATACTGCAGCTTGCGCAGCATCTCGTCGCTGCGGTCCACGGTGGTCCACGTGCCGTCGGCCTGCTTCACCGGCCAGGCGAAGGGGCCGCCCTTGTTGGTGGTACCAAGAATCGTACCACCCTGTATCTGAAGGCCTTCGACGGTCTTCTCGTCGAGCATCTGTATCTCCGTCGGCTCGCGCAGCACGCCGTTGAACGACTCGATGCAGCCTATCACCTCCCAGTCCGAAGCCTGCGAGGCACGCTTCACGATGCCACGAATCACGGCGTTCAGGCCCGGGCAATCGCCGCCGCCGGTAAGCACCATTACTCTTTTCAATGCCATATCGTTATTATTTATTTACTTTATATTCCTAAACCACAAACACTTGCCCAAATCGGCACCCAATGTTCGCCAACTACAAATATACAACTTTTTTTCTATCGCCAGCGCATTTTAACATTCGTCCGCCACAAATCCCAGCCCCTGCCACCACCCGGAAAAGGGCATGAGGCGGTATCAGCGATATGTTAAAAACTATTCTTCGGGTTATCAAAAACCAATCATCTCCTACTGGAGTAATAGATGATAAGGAGATGACTAGGCGATGAGTAGGAGTTGAGTAAGAGAAGATGGCTCTTCATCCCTGATTTACAGGCACCTTGCCGGGGGGCGTTTTTGACCGTTTTACGTTTTTTTGCAAGATTTTTTGCAAAGTCTGCAACACCATTGTCTGTCAACAACTTACACCCAAAATTAGGAAACTTTGGGTTTTGATGGCCGACATTCAACTTTATTTCGTATCTTTGCAAGCGGAAATATATAGTAAAATGCAATTGCAAAGAAACCGTACCATGCTGATGCTGACGGCGGTAGTGTTGTTTGTAGCCTGTAGCTACAGCCATCAGGGCGATGTTGTTGCCCAGACAGCCCCCCCGGCAGGTGCCGAACTGCCGACCTACACCAACAACGAGGACATAGTGCGCCACATGGGCTACACCGCATCCTACAACCACACCACGCTGTGCCCCGACTGGGTGGCGTGGGTGCTCACTGCCGACGAAGCCAACGGACAGCTCGACGGGCAGTACAGTTTCAGCCGCGACCCCGATGTGAAGTTCCCCAAAGCCAGTCGCGAGGACTACAGCAACAGCGGCTGGGACAAGGGCCACATGGCACCGAGGGCCGACATGAAGTGGAGCCGCCAGGCGCTGGAGGAGAGCTACTACTTCACCAACATCTGCCCGCAGGACCACGAGATGAACAGCCAGGCCTGGCGCAAGATAGAGGAGCTGACACGCCGCATGGCACGCCGCTACAGCGCCGTGATGGTGGTGTGCGGACCGGTGTTCGACAGCTCGGCCCACCGACACATAGGCCCCGCCTGTGTGCATGTGCCCGACCGCTTCTTCAAAGCCCTGGCCATCAGCACCGCCGACGGCTGGCAGACGGTGGCGTTCCTGGTAGAGAACAACCGCCAGGACGGCTCGCCCAAGCGCTATGCCGTATCGGTGGACGACGTCGAAGCCACCATCGGGCGCGACCTCTTCCCCACCCTGCCCGAGGAGGTCGAGAGCGACTACAACTGGAACATTTGGAACAGATAAAAATATCAACATCATGAAGATACACTACATCATCATCGCAGCAGCCCTGCTCTTTGCAGGCTGCAAACAGAACGCAACCGAACAGGCCGCCGCCGAGGCCACCGAACCGGTGCAGGAGGTTTTGGACGACGCCGTCGACAACACTGAAGCCGAAGCCGAGCCCGCCGACATGGGCGAGAGCTACTTCGAACAGAAAGCCAAGACCGCAGCCCCGAAGGTGACGACGCAGGCCCCGAAGCCCACCGCCACACAGCCCGCCGCCACCGCCAAGCGCAGCAACGCCAAGGCCGAGGCCGAGACCATATACGTTGAGGCCGAAGGCGCTCGCGGCCGCGTGTGGGGCCATGTCACCATGAAGGGCGACCGCGGCACCGGCACCGTGCACGACGAAGGCGAGAACACATGGGCCGTCAGCGTCACCCGCCACGGCGACGAACTCTTCGCCGTCGACCAGAACTCACGTCAATACGTATTCAAACTAAAGAAATAAATAAGAAAAGTCAACGCGTGCCGGAGGCACGCTCTCTCAATAACCCCGCACGCCAGTGTGGGGATTAAGACAAATAAAAAATCCAATATAATGAAAACAACACAAGAACTCCAGCAGATTGCGACGCAGGTGCGCCGCGACATTCTCCGTATGACCACCAACGCCAAGAGCGGACACCCGGGCGGCTCGCTCGGCACCGCCGACTGGTTCGTGGCCATGAACTTCAACCTTATGGACTTCGACCCGAAGAACTTCACCATGAGTGGCGAGGGCGAGGACATGCTCTTCGTCAGCCAGGGCCACATCACGCCGGTCATCTACAGCACCATGGCGCGCCGCGGCTACTTCCCCGTCAGCGAGCTCAACACCTTCCGTAAGTTCGGCACCCGCCTGCAGGGCCACCCCAGCACCGAGCACGGCCTGCCGGGCATCCGCATGGCCAGCGGCTCGCTGGGCCAGGGCATGAGCGTCGGCGTCGGCGCCGCCCTCGGCAAGAAGATGACAGGCGACAAGCACCTGGTTTACACCATGCACGGCGACGGTGAGCTCGAGGAAGGCCAGATATGGGAGGCCGCCATGTTCGCAGGTGCCAAGCATGTGGATAACCTCATTGCCACCGTCGACTATAACAACCAGCAGATTGATGCCACGGTCGACGAGGTGATGACCCTCGGCGACCTCAAGGCTAAGTTCGAGAGCTTCCTATGGAAGGTCGTTGTCATCGACAACGGCAACGACATGCAGCAGGTGCTCGACGGCATGGCCAAGGCCAAAGCCATGAGTGGCCAGGGCAGCCCCGTGTGCGTGCTGCTGAAGACCAAGATGGGCTATGGCGTCGACTTCATGCAGGACACCAACAAGTACCACGGCTCGGTGCTCAGCGCCGACGACCTGCCCAAGGCCCTCAGCCAGCTGCCCGAGACCCTCGGCGACTTCTAAGATTATTAAAAACGGCGAATTATGCGAATTAAACGAATTTGTCTGCCACTTGAATTATTGGCGAATTTCTCGAACCACACAATTTGAGTAATTTGCTCATAATTGACCTGCGTAGCCTTGACTCCACAAGGTCGTCGACCATAGTTCGCTAAATTCGTTTAATTCGCCGTTAAAAACATTACGATGCGTAGAATATTCATATTTGCCGCGCTGTTGCTGCTCGGCGTCGCCGCGCAGGCGCAGCAGCCCGAGAAGACCCGCCTGCTGCTCATCATGGACTGCTCCAACTCCATGTGGGACCACTGGCAGTCGGGCTCCAAGATCAAGGTGACGCAGCAGGTGTTGCTGTCGTTCCTCGACAGCATCTCGCGCCAGCACGACGTCGACGTGGCCCTCCGCGTCTTCGGCCACCTCAACAAGGAGCAGTTCGGCACACGCCTCGAAGTGCCCTTCGGCAGCGACAACATCTACCAGCTGCAGAGCAAGATCAAGACCCTCGTGCCGCAGGGCGGC
>JAFXUY010000001.1 GCA_017524785.1 Bacteroidales bacterium
GTGGGGGAGGGTGGACTCGAACCACCGAACTCTTCCGAGGACAGATTTACAGTCTGTTGCAATTGCCGCTATGCGACTCCCCCTTTATGGTTGTCCGACTGCTCAATCTTTCGAGCGTCGGACCCCGAGCCGATGAAGGGACTCGAACCCCCGACAGGCTGATTACAAATCAGCTACTCTACCAACTGAGTTACATCGGCTTCTGTCAACCTTTCAAACACCTCTCTTTTTTGCTCAACTTTCACTACTTTTTTCGTGAATTGAGGTTGCAAAAATACTACTTTTTCCGATACCCACAAAGTTTTTTTTCATATTTTTTCAACGCAACAGCCTATCGTATTGAAAATCAACGCTGCCACTTGTGAAAAATTTTCACCCCTACCCCTCTCACCCTTCCGCAAAACGCCCCGGGAAAGCAGGAAAAGACCAAAAATCGGCCTCTCCCACGCGGCAGAAGTCCGCAAAGCAAATATCACGCTAACACACAGTACATTGCTATCAAAAACTACTCTACTCGATGCCCATTCGCGTCGTATGTCCCATACGGCGGCCACATCTTGATGTCGCGCATCTCTTCCGATGGGGGGAAATACAATTGCCAATTAAGGAGCTTTAGGTCGTCTAGACTTAAGTCATATCTCTGATGAACAAGATAGTTTTCTCTGACCGTTTGCCATCCATAACGGGCCAATGTGTCATCATTAAACACATAAACCGATAGAGTGTCGTAACCGACAGTGTCATTACCATATACTGTATATCCATATTCACATTCGAAAAAATCCCATGACCATATCGCTTCTGCAGAATTTTCACCGGGCAATATCGCGCTCATGCTATCAACTCGAGGGTCTCGCTCCCAACTGGGTATTAGCGTGTCAGGAAATTCTTCCCCATTATGAATTACCCAAATTGTGGTTTTACTGTTGTTTTTAAAATTAATATGATAATGACGGTTAGTGGTGTCTTTTGTGCAGTCAGCTGCTGTCAATACCAGCAAGACACAAATTATTGATAATATAAATAAAGTTTTTTTCATATCATTCAATTGTTTATAGGTTTCTTTTCGGTATACTCACTATCAAATTCGAGTATCAAATAGTTTATTATCCCAGTCGCCATTGACAGTTGCATGACCTTTCTCGTAATGCGGTTCCCAGCGGCATCATACGAAATCTCCAACTCCAGCGGGGTTTATGCAGAGGCAGTGACGGCAGATGTCAAAGCAAAAAACAACAATAATAAACGGTTCATATTTACTGTATGTTTTTATTATTTTCTGGTTGCAAAGATACGAACTTTTTTCAAATGGCGGGAAAAGTTTCAGATGCTGTTGTACTCCTCCACCCTCGCTTTGCTCGGGTCCCCCTCCCCTAGCGTAGGGGAGGAGTTAGGAATGTGGGGGTCACACAGGGGTGAAACTGGGGATGAGGAGGGGTAAAAAAGTAGAGAAAAAAGCATCAAAACCAAATGTTAAATTAAACATCTCTTACTATAGTATGTGGGTATAATGCGAATGTATGGAGTATAGTAAGAGAGGGTATAGAGAGGATGCTGTGTCATAGGCAGTTAGATGTTTATTTGTCGGCTACTGCGCACTGATACAGAGAGTTATATGCAAAAATATCGCTGTAACTGCTTGATTTCCATTGCGGGATTCGACAGTCGGCGGAGAGAGTCGAAATGTTAAAACGTAACTAAAAATTTAGTTACAGAAATGACACTTCGGCGACGTCGGTTCGACAACAAAAACAGACATAAGGACAAGAAAAACGCGCTTCCTGAGACAGGAAGCGCGTTGTTACAAACTTGGTGGCGACCGGCGGCTAGTGGCCGTAGTCGGCCATGAACTTGATGCGCATCAGGCGGATCTCCTCCTCGGTGTAGTCGGGGTCGTCGGCAAACTCTTCGTAGGCCTCGTCGAGCGAGGCGCTCTCCGAGTTGCGCCAGTAGTCGAGCAGCACCTCCTGGTGGTCCTCCTCGATAACTTCGTTGATGTAGTAGTCGATGTCGAGCTTGGCGCCACTCGAGATGATGTGTTCCATCTCGGTGAGCAGCTCGTCCATCGAGATACCCTTGCCGTCGGCTATGTCCTCGAGGCTCTTGCGGCGGTCGATGCTCTGGATGATGTATACTTTGAGTCGCGACTTGTTGACGGCCGAGCGCACCACGATGTCCTGCGGGCGTTCGATGTCGTTGTCCTCGACATATTTCTTGATGAGTTCGATGAAGGGGCCACCGTGTTTCTGCGCCTTGGCCACGCCGACGCCCGAGCAGTGGGCCAGTTCGTCCATGGTGCAGGGATACTGGAGAGTCATGTCTTTGAGCGAGGTGTCTTCGAAGATGACGTAGGCAGGTAGCTTCTCGCGTGCGGCAATGCTCTTGCGGAGGCTCTTGAGCTGCACGTAGAGTGCCTCGTCGCCTGCCGCCGAGGCGCCGCCGGCGTTCTGTGCCATCAGTTCTTCGTCGTCCTCTTCGGCGGCAGCCGAGTAGTCGTGGTCGCAAGCCACGGAGATGCTGTATGGCTTCTTGAGGAACTTGTTGCCGGCAGGAGTGAGCTTCAGCACGCCGTATTGCTCGATTTCCTTTTGCAAGAGGCCTTCGAACTGGGCCTGGCGCAGCACGGCCTTCCAGAAGAGGTCGTTGCGGTCGTCGCCGGCGCCGAACTGCTCCAGTTTGTCGAGGTGGTAGTTCTTGGTGTTGGTGTTGCGGCGGCCCATGAGGACGTCGACGATGTCCTTTGGTTTGAAGGCCTGCTTCATGGCGGCTATGGTCTCGAGGGCCAGCACGGTCTCCTCCTTGGCCTCCTCGTGGGGCTTGGGGTGGAGGCAGTTGTCGCAGTTGCCGCAGTAGGGTTCGTTATAGTCCTCGCCGAAATAGCGCAGTATGTTGAGCCGTCGGCAGGCCGAGCTCTCGGCGTATGATACCATCTCCTGCACCAGCTGGCGGGCCATCTCCTGCTCGGTGACATTCTTCTCGGTGAAGAACTTATAGAGTTTCTCGACATCCTGCTCGCTGTAGAAGGCTATGCAGCGCCCCTCGCCGCCGTCGCGGCCGGCACGGCCGGTCTCCTGGTAGTAGCCCTCGATGCTCTTGGGAATGTCGTAGTGGATGACGAAGCGCACGTCGGGCTTGTCGATACCCATGCCGAAGGCTATGGTGGCCACAATGATGTCCACCTCCTCCATGAGGAACTTGTCCTGGTTCTCGGCGCGCACCTTGTTGTCGAGGCCGGCATGATATGGAAGGGCTTTTATTCCATTTATTACCAACAGTTCGGCGAGGTCTTCGACCTTCTTGCGGGTGAGGCAGTAGATGATGCCGCTCTTGTTGGGGTTTTCCTTGATGAAACGGATAATCTCCTTGTGGAGCTGCATGGGGTCGGCGGGCTTGGGACGCACCTCGTAGTATAGGTTGGGGCGGTTGAAGCTGGAGATAAAGGTCTTGGCCTGCTCCATGCCGAGGTTCTTGATGATGTCCTGCTGCACCTTGGGTGTTGCCGAGGCCGTGAGGGTGAGTATAGGCACGTCGGCGCAGATGGCCTTGATGGCGTCGCGCAGGCGGCGGTATTCGGGACGGAAGTCGTGGCCCCATTCGGATATGCAGTGGGCCTCGTCGATGGCGAAGAATGTAATCTTGATTTGCTTGAGCAGCTCTATGGTTTCCTCTTTCGAGAGGGTCTCTGGGGCCACGTAGAGCAGCTTGGTGTCGCCTTTGAGGAGGTCGTCCTTCACTTCGTTCACCTGAGCGCGGTTGAGCGACGAGTTGAGGAAGTGGGCCACACAGTTGCTGCCCGAAGTGTAGCGCACGGCATCGACCTGGTTTTTCATCAGCGCTATGAGCGGCGACACCACGATGGCGGTGCCGTCGAGGATCATTGCCGGCAGCTGGTAGCAGAGGCTCTTGCCGCCGCCGGTGGGCATGATGACGAAAGTGTCGTTGCCGTCGAGGAGGCTCTGTATGATGGCCTCCTGGTCGCCCTTGAACTTGTCGAAGCCGAATATTTCTTTCAGATAAGCTTGCAAATCTGCCATAACGTTACAATATTTAGGATAAAGCTGCGTTATCAATTCAGTTTTACAAAGATAGTCAAAAAAAACAAACCAGCAAAATAAAAAACGCTTTGAAGACACGCGAAGAGATAAAAAGCATTGCTATTCAGGTGATTGCCGACGAAAAAAAAGCTGTCGAAAAACTGGCCGACCACATAGGAGATGCCTTTGCCGAGGCCGTGGAAACCATTTTTTCGGCAACGGGACGTGTGGTGGTCACCGGTATAGGCAAGAGCGCCAACATAGCCACCAAGATTGTCTCGACACTGAATTCCACTGGAACCCCTGCGCTGTTCCTGCATGCCGCCGACGCCATCCATGGCGACCTGGGCATGGTGCGGCCGGGCGACGTGGTGATATGCATATCGAAAAGCGGCAACACACCTGAAATAAAGGTGCTTGTGCCGCTGATAAAGAACTTCGGCAACAAGCTGATAGCCATAGTGGGCAACACCGACTCGTTTCTGGCCCACGAAGCCGACCTGGTGCTCGACACCACCGTGGAGCACGAAGCCTGCCCCAACAACCTGGCACCTACCAGCAGCACCACGGCGCAGCTGGTGATGGGCGACGCGCTGGCGGTGGCCCTCATCGAATGCCGCAACTTCACGGCTCGCGATTTCGCACGCTTCCACCCCGGCGGCGCACTGGGCAAACAGCTCTATATGCGCGTCGGCGACCTCTACATACAGAACGAGCGCCCCGCAGTGCCTCCCACGGCGACCATCGACGAGACGATACTGGAGATGACCTCCAAGCGACTGGGTTGCACGGTGGTGGTCGAAGGCGAAGAGATAAAAGGCATAGTCACCGACGGCGACCTGCGCCGCATGATGCAGACCTTCCACTCGCCAAAGACGGCTGCCGACATCATGCACGCCAACCCCAAACGGATTCTGGACACGGAATATGCCGTCAACGCACTGCAGATGATGCGGCAGAACTCCATCACCCAGCTCATAGTGGTCGACGGCGACGGGCGGTACCTGGGCATAATACACATTCACGACATATTGAGAGAAGGCATCATATGAAACTGTATACAGACAAGGTAGTAAAGATATACCGCTCGCGGACCGTGGTCAAAGAGGTGTCGGTAGAGGTGAGCCAGGGCGAGATTGTGGGCCTGCTGGGTCCCAACGGTGCCGGCAAGACGACGACCTTCTACATGGTGGTGGGCATCATCAAGGCCAATTCGGGCAAGGTGTATTTCGAAAGCACCTGCGAAGCCGACAAGCAGAACCCCATGTTCGAGCACAAGCGTGCCGAGCGTCCCGAGAATGGTGCTTGGCGACTGGAAATCACCGGCCTGCCGATGTACCGCCGCTCGCAGATGGGCGTAGGCTATCTGGCACAGGAGGCCTCGGTGTTCCGCCACATGACCGTGGAGGACAACATAGCCTCCATCCTTGAGTTCCGCAAAGACCTTTCGAAAGAGCAGCAACGGGAGAAACTGGAGTCGCTGCTCAACGAGTTCCGCCTGCAGCACATACGCAAGAGCAAGGGCATACAGCTCAGCGGTGGCGAGCGCCGCCGTACCGAGATAGCGCGTGCCTTGGCCAACGACCCCATGTTCCTGCTGCTCGACGAACCCTTTGCCGGAGTCGACCCCATTGCCGTGCAGGATATACAAGATATCGTGGCGCACCTGAGGGAGCGCAACATAGGCATCCTCATCACCGACCACAACGTGCGCGAGACGCTGGCCATCACCGACCGTGCCTACCTGCTCTACGAGGGCAATGTGCTGCACCACGGCACCCCCGAAGAGATGGCCGCCGACCCCGACGTGAGAGAAAAATACCTAGGCCGCGACTTCGAGCTGCGGCGTGCAAAAACTGTGGAGATTTAATGCTATGGAAAGATACTGCGTAATTATGGCCGGCGGCATAGGCAGCCGCTTCTGGCCCTTGAGCAAGGACAACTGCCCGAAACAATTCCTCGACATACTGGGCACCGGCAAAAGCTTTATACGTGCCACCTTCGAACGCTTCCTGCCCAAAGTGCCGGCCGGGAACTTCGTGGTGGTGACCAACGCCGCCTACAAGAACCTGGTGCTCGAGCACCTGCCCGAACTGGATGAAAGCCAGGTGCTCTGCGAGCCCATGCGCCGCAACACGGCACCCTGCATAGCCTACGCCACCTACCACATCCTGAGTCGCTGCCGCGAGGCCGCCATAGTAGTCACCCCCGCCGACCACCTGGTGACCAACGAGCGCGAGTTCCAACGCGTGATTGGCCAGGGGCTCGACTTCGTGGAACAGAACCGCAAGGCGCTGATGACCATAGGCATAAAGCCGACACGTCCCGAGACGGGCTACGGATACATAGAGGTCGACACCCGGGAAGAAGGTATCGTGCCGGTGAAGAGCTTCAAAGAGAAGCCCGACCTTGAGACCGCCAAGCAATTCCTGGCAGCA
Source organism: Bacteroidales bacterium (assembly GCA_017524785.1). Taxonomy (GTDB): domain Bacteria; phylum Bacteroidota; class Bacteroidia; order Bacteroidales; family P3; genus Colimorpha. The sequence continues at coordinate 6,473 of JAFXUY010000001.1, forward strand.
GGACGTTACTTCTGGAATTCAGGAATCTTCCTGTGGAGCAGCGACGCCATAATGGATGCCTTCCGCAGCCACCTGCCCGACATGGTGACGCTCTTCGACGAAGGCAAAGCCCTGTTCGGCACCGACAAGGAGCAGGAATTCATCAACCGCCAGTTCGAGCGGTGCGAGAATATATCGATAGACTACGGCGTCATGGAGAGGTCGCAGAGCCGCTACACCGTTGCCGCCGACTTCGGATGGAGCGACATCGGCACATGGGGGTCGCTCTACACCCATGCCGCACACGATGCCGCAGGCAATGCCGCCACAGGCCACACGGTGCTTGTTGACACCACAGGCAGCGTGGTGAACATAGAAAAGGGCTACGAGGCCATAGTGCAAGGGCTGGACCACTGCCTGGTGGCCCTGCGCGACCACTCGCTGCTGGTGTGCCGGCTCGACGACGAGCAGCAGATAAAACACTGGGTAGAGAAGCTATAAGAAAAGCGAGGGGGCCACACAATGTGCGGCCCCCTCGCTTTTTTAGACCCTCCTGCTAGTTCAGGAAGAGTTCGATCGGCATTCCTCCGGCTTCCACAATCTGGCAACTGCGTGCAAAGTTCAGTATGTTTTGCAGAACTTGCTCCGAAGGACGTATGTCGGTGCCTGCAGAAGCTACGGAAAATGTGTCTGTGCTTAAGAAATCGTATTCCTGCATCATACGCGCCGTTATTGGTTAATAAAACATGTATTCACCTTTAATAACGACCTGTTGCACGTTAAATTGTGCGTTACCGAAAATTTAACATTTCAAAGCACTTCTTTGAGCTCGGCAAGGAACGAGCGCACCTCTTTGAGGTTGTTGACAAGCTCCATCTTGGGGTCTTCGACAGGACGTGTGCGCATCTGTTCGCGGGCACCCTCGAGGGTGTAGCCGCAGTCGCGCGTAAGATGGCGTATGCGACGCAGAATCTCGATGTCGTGCTCGGTGTAGCTACGCACGCCACGCTTGTTCTTCACGGGACGTATCTGCTTGAACTCCGTCTCCCAGAAACGCAACACCGTCGGCTGTTCGCCAATCATCTCGGCAACCTCTCCGATAGTATAGTATAGCTTCTTGTCCATGACTTATATTAATATGAATAATAACCTTGATTCTCGAGGTAGCTCTCGTTCTTCTCATACTTAACGTCGCGCAGTGCGTCGGCCTTGATGTTGATCTGGAAGGCCCAGCTGCGGTAGTAGCCGAAAGGTACCCAGCTGAAGCGCATCTCCCAGCAGTGCAGGTCGCGGTAGATGTCGATGGTGGTATAAGACATGCCCTTGTTGACGAAGTCGTAGCCAGTGGTCATGGCCACCTTCCAGTTCTTGGTGAAACTCACATTGCCCGAGAGTGTGATGCTCTGTATGGTCTCGCTCTTGAGGCCCATCTCGGCGGCCACATAGCGCGACACATGGCTGAAGTTGTAGTTGACGCTGATGTTCCACGGCACCGAGAAGTCGACATAGCCGCCCATCATGAGCGCGGGACTATAGTTATAGGGTGTCTGCAACAGCGTGTAGACCGGCTCGCCTTGCGACTTGGGAGCATCTTTGCCTTTGAAGGTGTTGTTGTTGAGGTTGAACGAGACCTGCGCACTCCACGTGGAGTTCTGCGCACGGAAGAGCCGCCGCTCGGCAGTCCACAGGAATTCGTCGTGCATGTTGCCCAGCGTGTCGACAACGTACGGGCAGAAGGAGCCGCTGTAGTTGAGCACCAGCGAACGGAAGAGTGTGGTGCGGCCGCTGACCGAGAGGTTGCTGAAATTGAGCGAGTCTTTGGCCAGGTCGTAAGAGCCGCTGAAATTGAGGTTCTCGAGCAGCACAATCTTTTTCACCTCGGCGGCAGTGTCGAATGGATTCTGCACCTTTATTTCCAAGTTGTTGCCTATCGACAGGCGCAACTGCCCACTGCGACCGTCGGCAGGACCGCCGTAGAGGGAGTTCTGGAAGATTGAGTAGCGGTGCACATAACCCGTGGTGTCGGTATACTGTTTCCAATAGCCAAGCTTCTCGCTACCGAAGTCGGGTCGATAGTTGAACGACAGCGAGGGATTGATGACATGGCGCAAAGCCTTCAGAGGACCGAATTTGAACTGGAACATGCCATAGATACGGGTAGAGAGCGACGAGCTGAAGCTTACGTCGCGGTTGGCGCGGAAGCCTCGCACGGTGTCGATGGTCACTATGCCGGTGGTGCTATCATAACTCTTGTCGATGGTGCTCCAGTGCCACCGTTCGTTGTAGCTCACAGAGTTGGTCCAGTTGAAGAATTTCAGCACCTTGACGCTCGACGACAGCGGTATGGCGTGCTGAATGCCGTATTGCATGCGGTCGAGGGTGGTCTGCTTGAATAGGTCGGAGTCCTGGGCCGTGATGTTGCTCTCGGCGTTCATCACATAGGAAAGCGAGATGTTCTCCCACCAGCGGTAGGAACCCGACGGGTTGCGACGCCGCAGGGGGTAGATGGTCACCGACGAGAGCGAGATGGACGGCAACTTGATGTTCATCACGCCAGTCTGCGCATTGAACGACTCGCGCGCGGTGGCTGCAAGGTTCAGATATGACCCCAACTTGGCGTTGTAGCTGATTGACGAAGTGGTGGTAGAGTTGAAATAGTCGTTGCGGTTGGTGGTGTTCTTGCTGTAGTTGCGGCTCTGCAGGTTGACATTTGCCGAGAAACGGCTGTTGGGGTTGGCCTTGTTGTCCTGGGCGTGTTGCCACGTAACCTTGAAGTCGTTGAAGGCACTGAATGTGTTGGTGTCGCCGCGTATGCCAGTAAAAGTGCGTCCGAAACGCATGTCGAACAGACCCTTGTATTTGTAGCGTTTATAGTAATTAGACTTGGCCTCGGCGGCCCAGCTTAAATTAGTGTATAGCTCGGCAAGCAATGCCAAGTCGATGTTGTCGTTTATTGCCCAATAGTAGCCGCCATCTTTTAGGTAATAACCGCGATAGTTCATCCACCCGTAGGATGGAATGACTATGCCGGAGGCGCGGTTGTGTGTGATGGGGAAGAAAGCAAACGGCAGCGCCAGGGGGGTGGGAGCATCCTCGATGGTAAGCCACGCCGGACCTGTGACAATCTTGTCGCCGGTGATGAGTTTCGATTTGGTGAAATTAATGGCGAAATGAGGGTGGGCATAGTTGCAGGTGGTGTAGCTGCCACCACTGAGGTACATTACCGAATCGTTGATTTTCTTTACCTTCTTGCCATGCAGGTAGCCCTCGCCCTCTTGGGTGATAACCCCTTGAATGATACCTTTTTTGTTGTTATAGTTGAATGTAATGGTGTCGGCATGATATTCGGCATCGTCCTGCTTGAAATAGGGACGACCCGTAACCTCGCCCGTCGAGTCGGTGGTGCCGTGGGCATGCAATGTCTGGCGGTCGAAGTCAACCTCCACACGATCGGCTTTCAGATTCATTGTTCCGTAGTCGATATCGCCTTCGCCATACAAGTGGGCGCGGCGTGTCTTGAGATCCATCGCCACAGAATCGCGGGCCTTGTATTTGACTGTTTCCTTGACGGGATTGTCGGACAGGCGCATCAGTGTGTCGATGTCGTTTTGAGCATAAACATTGCTTGCCACCATTGTAAGCAGCACTACCAAAACTACCCTCGCCACATGTCTCTTTCGCCTCTCCAATTTATTTAATTTTCAGCATTCAAAAAATATTTGTATTTTTGCATTTCGGTTTGCAAAGATAAAACTATTTATCCAAACTGTAAAACAAAAAATTATTGTTTTGTATATGAAACGATTATTTATACTCTTTATTGTGCTGCTGATGCCATGTGGGGCTGTTTTTTCTCAAAAAAAGGACACCTACAAAGTACGCACCATAGTGATTGACCCCGGTCACGGTGGTGCAAAACCTGGCGCACAGGGAAGTCGTTCGTTCGAAAAAGCCATCACCCTCTCTGTGGCCAAGAAGTTTGGCAAATTGATTCACGACAACTATCCCGATGTAAAAGTAATCTACACCCGTACCACCGATGTCGACATATCGCTGGCCGAGCGTGCCCGAATAGCCAACCGCAACAAAGCCGACCTCTTTATCTCCATCCACGCCAACTCCCACCCCACCACAGTCCCTAACGGTGTGGAGACCTTCGTCATGGGACTCTCGGAAAGCAAGGCCAACCTCGAAGTGGCAAAGAAAGAGAACGCCGACATACTGCTCGAAGCCGACTATAAGGACAATGCCGACTACAGCGTCTTCGACCCCAACTCGCCCGAGAGCTATGTGCTGCTCACCATGTTCCAAAACGCTTATCTCGAGAAAAGTCTCAATTTCGCACAGGCCATACAGAGCCAGTATATGCGCAATATCAAGACCATAAACCGTGGCGTGAAGCAAGCCGAGCTCTTTGTGCTCTACAAGACGACATGCCCTTCTGTGCTCACCGAGATAGGTTTCATCAGCAATCCCAAAGAAGAAGCTTTCATGCTCTCGGACGAAGGACAGGCCAAGATTGCCATAAGCCTGTTCAATGCTTTCATGAACTATAAGGCTACAGAAGAAGGGTCGAACAAACCCTACAATCCCAAGATAGACCTGCCGGGCTACAAGTCACCGTCACAGGACAAGACTGCTGCCCCCAAAGAGGAGCCCAAACCCGAAGTGGCCGCTAAAGAGGAATCTGTCAAGGAAGAACCCGTGGCAGAGAAGCCTGCCCCTGTGCAGCCAATTGTTGCCGAGTCACAGCCAACCCAGCCAGCCGAGACTACAAAGCCCGTCGAGACTGTCGAAACCGTGAAGCCTGCAGAACCCGTCGCACAACCGGCGAAACCCACTCCCACAGTGGAGTTGCCGCCGCAAACGGCACATCAGGATGCCCCTGTTTCCAAAGCCGAACCGACGCCAGAACCAGCACCACAGCCTGCCGTGACAGCAGAAGAACCCGTTCAGACTCCTGCGAAACCAGCACAAGAAACCCTCACGGCACCAAACAACACCGCCGACTCGAACGCCACGTCGTACTATACCGTCCAGTTCCTGTCCAGCCCCAAACTCTACAAAGCCGGGGCTCCTACACTCGACGGCATAAGCGAATTCAAAGTCACCCACAAGAATAAGTCTTACGCCTATTCCACCGGCCGCTTCGCCACTTTCCAAGAAGCCGTCGACTATTGTGCACACATCCACCGCACCACGCGTTTCCGCGATGCATGGGCATACCTCTACAAAGTCCCCGTCCAAGCAGAACCAAAGAGCCAGCAAGCAACAACCGGCCAATCAACCACTGCCGACAATCAAAACACTTCCAAACTGCCGACCACTGCCAACACACAGGCCGACACTGCAAAACAATCCACCCCCGCCCCGCAAAAGGCAGTAGACAAGTCTGGTCTGAAATTCAGAGTTCAGTTCCTCACCGCTTCGAAGCGCATCAAGGTGGGCGCAAGCGAACTGCAAGGAATCAAGGACATCCACTACTCTCCGTCGGGACGCTATTTCATATACTCCGCCGGCGACTACAAAACCCTGCAGGAAGCACAAAAACGATGCGACGCCATCCGCACACAGACCACCTTCAAGGACGCCCATGTGATAGCCCTCTACAACGGCGAACGCATCACCCTTGAACGGGCGGCCGAAATACAGAAAAGGAACAAACGATGATTGATGTAAAAGATATTACCAAGCTCTATGGCGAGCAACGTGCTGTCGACCACGCAACATTCCATGTGGGGCGCGGCGAGATAGTGGGTCTGCTGGGTCCCAACGGTGCCGGCAAGTCGACCCTTATGAAGATACTCACCTGCTTCATCCCACCCACCGAGGGCGAAGCCACCGTGTGCGGACACAGCATCTTCGACGACACCATAGCCGTGCGCCAGTCCATAGGCTACCTGCCCGAGCACAACCCGCTCTACCTCGACATGTATGTGCGCGAATACCTGCGCTTTGCAGCAGGCCTGGGTGGCGTTAAGTATGCCAACGACCGTGCCGACGAGATGATTGAGCTCACCGGCTTACAGCCCGAGGCCAACAAGCGCATCGGCCAGCTCTCCAAAGGCTACCGCCAGCGTGTAGGCCTCGCCCAAGCCCTTATCCACGATCCACAGGTGCTCATACTCGACGAGCCAACCACCGGTCTCGACCCCAACCAGCTCGAATTTATACGCAACGTTATCCGCAACGCTGGCAAGGACAAAGCCGTACTGCTGTCCACTCACATCATGCAGGAAGTCGAGGCAATGTGCAGCAGGGCTATCATCATCAATCAGGGCCGCATAGTGGCCGACGAAAACATCACCAACATCAATGCCGGACAACTCACCGAGCAGTTCCATAAGTTGACAATGAATTGATTATATGACAAAACAAGACCTTATCAACCTCATCCGCGAGCGCCGCTCGTTCCTTTGTGTGGGCCTCGACACCGACCCTGCCAAGATGCCCGAGCACCTGCGCTCGGCCAAAGACGGAGTCTTTCAGTTCAACCGCGCTATCATCGACGCAACGATAGACTACTGCGTGGCCTATAAGCCCAATCTGGCCTTCTACGAAGCCCTCGGCATCGAAGGTCTGCGCCAACTGAAGCTCACCATGGACTATATCCATGGTCTGAAGAAGCCCGTCTTCACCATCGCCGACGCCAAGCGTGGCGACATCGGCAACACCAGCGAACGCTATGCCAAGGCATTCCTCGACCCACAGGGCGACTTCAACTTCGATGCCATCACCGTGGCCCCCTACATGGGTGCCGACAGCGTAACCCCATTCACGGTATACCCCGGCAAATGGGTCATCCTGCTGGCTCTCACCTCCAACAAGGGAGCTTTCGACTTCCAACTCACCGAGGACAAGCTCGGCTCACCCCTCTACCAGCGTGTGCTCGAGACCTCAAAGCAGTGGGGTAACGAGGATAACATGATGTACGTTGTCGGAGCCACCAAGGCCGAAATGCTCACCGACGTGCGCCGCATAGTTCCCAGCAGCTTCCTTCTGGTGCCAGGCGTCGGTGCACAAGGAGGCAGTCTCGAAGAGGTATGCCGTCACGGCCTCACCGCCGACTGCGGCCTGCTGGTCAACTCCTCGCGTGGCATCATCTATGCCTCCAACGGTACCGATTTTGCCGAAGCTGCATCGCGCGAAGCGCAGAAACTACAGCAGCAGATGGCTGCATTCCTTCAGTAACAAGTCCGATGAACAACAAGACAGCCCTACACATCCTGCTGGTGCTCTCCATGATATGGGCAGGCCTTTCATGCATGTCCTACCTGATGATGGGTCTCATGTTGCCAACCTTCCAGGACTACTACGCCTCCCATCCAGGCATGATGCCCGAGGAGTTCCATACCATGATGGAACGCATGTTCGAGGTGCCCAAAAGCTACTACTTGGTGTGTAGTCTGCTCTTCGCCCTCGAACTCGCTGGAGCTATCCTCATGTGGAACCTACGCCGTTCGGGCTTCCACAGCTACACCATCGCGCGACTGCTCCTCCTGCTCCTCCCACTGCTGTTTCTCGGCCGCGGAGCAATGGCCTTCGGCGACGTGATGTTAGCACTGCTCTTCATCCTGGTCTACTACCTCCTGCTGCGCCAGCTGGGAGTCTTTGGACAGAAACCTACCGATAGCCCCGAAAGCGAAGAATAACCCACAAAGTACAATAATAATTAAAAGTCAACGTTTTCCCTTTTTCAGTTAACTTTAAAAACGACTACAAAAAAATGGATTTGACAAACATCCTTGTGATTTCCGGCAAACCGGATTTAAGCGAACTGGTGTCGCAGACCAAAGGCGGTGCCGTAGTTAAGAACCTTGTGACCGGACAGAAGTACCCCGTGTTCAAGAACGACCGCATCTCGTCGCTGGGCGAGATACGCATTTTCACCGAGACCGACGAGCGTCCGCTCGACGAGGTGATGCAGGCCATCCATAAAGTCCTCGACGGCAAACCCACACCCTTCGAACCCAAGAAAGCCGACGGTAAGGAGCTCTTCGCCCTGCTCGAGAAGGCCCTGCCCGACTACGACCGCGAACGTGTACACACCTCCGATGCCAAAAAACTCTTCGCCTGGTACAACGTACTTCTCGCCGCCGAAAAGATAACCTTCGACGAGCCTGCCGCCGAAGAAAAGAAAGACGAATAATTCACCTTACAAACAGTTAAATCATAACAGATATGAAAAAGTTATTTGTAGCCCTGTGCGCCCTGGCGATGGTTGCCCTAGTGGCATGCAAGAAGGACAAACCCACACCCTCCAACAACGACCCCACGCCGTCGGAACAGCGCGACTCCCGCGAAGGTGCCTACGACCCAGTGTGCAAAATCACTGGCATCGTCTACAGCGACGACACCGCACCCGAGACCTGGCTGTGGGATCCAGAAACAGGCCACCTGCTCAGTGTCAACGACGACGATTATTGCGGCGGCTATGTCGAACGCATCAGCTTCAACTATCACAACGACGGTCGTGTGGACTATGTCAACGTACGCAACCTGTCGCTTGGCGACTTCCTGCAAAACATGGAAGTGGACGGCACACTGCAGGTCACATACAACGGCGACTACATCTCCGGCCTCACCGTGCTCAACAACGGCACCCAGGTGCTGGCGGCACAGGTGGAACACAACAGCAGCACCAAGAAAATTAGCGGTGCCTCTATCGACCTGAGCGACAACATGCTGCTCGGACTCTTCAACGACCTCCTCACCCAGTTCCTCGGCGACAGCGCCAACTCCGGCGACATGATTACCAGCGTCGACAACGTAATAGGTAACGTGCTCCTCACCTGGGACGACAACAACGTTAGCCAGTCGCTGCTGAGCATAGGCTTCCGTGCCGCCACCACACTGGGCACGCTGGTCAACCTCGTCGGCCAGGACAACCTCGACATGTTCGGCCAATACGGGTCGTTGCTGGCACTGGCGGCAGCTTTTGCACCCAACCAGCCACTCTACTTCAACGTCACTTTAGCCGACACCGTCGACTACTCCTACGACGACAAGGTCAACCCCTTCTTCCACTACCTCGGCCGTATCGACATCTCGGCCCTGTCGGCCAACAACGTAGTGGCGGCAATACACACCGGCATCGCCCATGTGGCTATCACCACCACCCTCAACGGACAGACCACACAGTTCTACGAGACCGACTACCCCCTGCCGCTGGAGTCGACCTTCAACGATTATCTTGAGTACAACGAAGCAGGCTGCCCGCTGCGCATGGAGAATTCCTACGGCGTAGAGACAGAATTCCATTATGCCGAATAGCCTGCCAGCACATCCAAACAACCAAGCATCCAAACAATCACAATGACCTACACCGAGAAAGACCGCAATTATAAACGCTACACCGTAACCTCTGCCCTGCCCTACGCCAACGGCCCCGTACACATCGGCCACCTCGCCGGTGTCTATGTGCCCGCCGACGTCTATGTGCGCTATCTGCGCGCCCAAGGCGAAGAGGTGATGTTCATCGGCGGCAGCGACGAGCACGGCGTGCCCATCACCATCAAGGCCCGCCGCGAAGGCTGCACCCCGCAGGATATCGTCGACCGCTACCACAAGATTATCAAGGACAGCTTCGCCGAACTTGGCATCTCGTTCGACATCTACAGCCGCACCAGCAGCAAGGAGCACCACGAGACCGCCGCCGCCTATTTCAAGAAGCTCTACGACGAAGGCAAGTTCGTAGAGAAAGTGTCTATGCAGTACTACGACGAGGAAGCCGGCTGCTTCCTGGCCGACCGCTACATCACCGGCACCTGCCCCCATTGCGGCAACGAACACGCCTACGGCGACCAGTGCGAAGCCTGCGGCACCTCGCTCAACGCCACCGACCTCATCAACCCCAAGTCGGCCCTCAGCGGCTCCAAACCCGTCCTCAAGGAGACCAAGCACTGGTTCCTCCCGCTCGACCAGGACGAACCCTGGCTCCGCCAGTGGATACTCGAAAGCCACAAAGGCGACTGGAAGACCAACGTCTACGGCCAGTGCAAGTCATGGATAGATGCAGGCCTGCAGCCCCGCGCCGTCACACGCGACCTCGACTGGGGCGTCAAGGTGCCCCTCGAAGGCACCGACGGCAAGGTGCTCTACGTCTGGTTCGACGCACCCATCGGCTACATCTCCTTCACCAAGCAGCTCAAAGGCGACGACTGGGAGCGCTGGTGGAAAGACCGCGACACCAAGTTGGTGCACTTCATCGGCAAGGACAACATCGTCTTCCACTGCATCATCTTCCCCTCGATGCTCCACGCCGACGGCTCCTACATCCTGCCCGCCAACGTGCCCGCCAACGAGTTCCTCAACCTCGAGGGCGACAAGATAAGCACCTCGCGCAACTGGGCCGTATGGCTGCACGAATACCTGCGCGACTTCCCCGGCAAGCAGGACGTGCTGCGCTACACCCTTTGCTCCAACGCCCCCGAGACCAAGGACAACGACTTCACCTGGAA
>JAFXUY010000035.1 GCA_017524785.1 Bacteroidales bacterium
AGGGCTATAGCGTCGAAGCTGTCTATATCGAACTGCTTCAAGTCGCGCGGCTTCGAAGTGTACATCGGAGCCTTGGTATATTTGAACTTGGCCTTGTCGAGGGCTTTGGTGTATTCTGTCTGTTTCTCGTCACTGCAAGGGAAAAGGAACTTTTCGTCGCGATGCTTGCCAAGAATCTCCAACAGGTCGGAGAAGTACTGGTTGCCATAAAACACCTTGCGCTTGCGATACTGGATATAGTTTTGCAGGTAGAGGGCTATCGCCTCGGTGGAGCAAAAGTATTTCATATCCTCACTCACACTCTCGCGCAACTCTTTAATCATGCGGAAGAAGTGATCTACAGAATTCTTGCTGTTGAAAATAACAGCAGAATATTCACTGATATGTATACGTGTTTTACGGAATTCGCTGGCGGGTATGCCTACCACCTCGAAAAATTTGTAAAAAGTGATGTTGACACCTAACTTTCGGACCAAATTGCGGTAGGGCGACTTCTCCAAATCTGCCGGTTCCGGCTGCGAAATGAGGATTTTTTTGATTTTCATTCTCTATTAATTGATATACCTAACTATATGAGCATTAATCGAATAACCACTTTGTCAGCACCAAAAACGGTACGATTTCGATGGTGCAAAGATAGTAAAAAAGATAAAAACTGGAGCCTTTCGAATTTGTTAAAAATACTTTCACTCCACGCGACAGACGCAACACAAAAACAAGCACCGTCAAAGCAACAATTACATACAGTACAACCATGTTGCCCCACGGCATATACACCTGCAGGAAAAGCAGTGGTAATACTGCTGTGGCCAGCACCAGATGGTAGAGATAGTTGCTTGTGATATAGGCAGACACGTTCTCTTTGCTGTCGAATACGTTGCCCAGCAGACGCACCACCAAGTTACGAAGCAGATAGGCCACGGCAATGCCACCTGTCAGCAACAGGTAGCCTCCGGGGCCGGTATGCACCATAGCGGCCTGGAACACTGCCACACTCAACATTGCAACGGTAAGCAGACCGGCAGGCACCAGCGTCGACACACGTACCATGTTGCACGAGCGCACCAGACGGTCGGTGGCATGACTGTCAATGGTCGACTTCAGCAACTCGCCTAAACTTATCTTGCGGGTTCTATAGTATACAACCAACAACACCGTGAGCGCCATGAGCACTATAAACATCCATGCCGGCTCGGCATCATTGCGACGCGCCACAGGTTGTTCGTGCAGAAGAGGCATACCGTGATGTGTGAACAGCGAATTGCGCTGCAAGGGTTCCGGCCTGTCAATAGGCGGGAAGATTGAATCCATCGGAATGCCGAGGTTTACTTCAAGGACCTGTAGCGTGGAATCTGCCGCCGTGGTATCCCACAGGTAGAAAGGCGTTGTCTGTGCTATTGTATCGTCTGTGGGCATTGTCTATTGTCGAATGATTATCATTTTTGCACGCATCGTGCCGCTATCGGTGCGTAGTTCAACAAAGTATATACCGTCGGGCAGCGGCAGATTCAAGGTAGACGACATATCAACAGTATGTAAATCGGCGGCATATACAATGCGACCATAGAGGTCGCTCACCTGGAGACTTCCATCATCGAGGCCATCTGCCGTTATTGTTACATTCCCGTTGCTCGGGTTGGGATACAAGCGCATGCTGCACTCGGCAACAGGTTTGTCGGCAATACCGAGCATGCCGTCGTCAGAATCCGTTCCATACGGAGCATCCCATAGTGCCAACGGCATACTCACATCGTCGAGCCACACACAGTCGCCACCTATCGAAGTGCTCTCGTCTTTCACATAGCGCCAACGCAGGCTGTGTGCTCCAGACATCAATCTGTAAGCGTAGCGGCGCCAGTCGTTGTCGCCCGAAGCCTCTAACGCTCTGATGCCGTCAATATAGAATGCCAGCTTATCGTAACTCTGCTCCGACGATGTGCGTAGCCAAAAGCTGATGCTGTCGTCGTTAGGGAGCAAAAGCTGTAGTGTAAGATCTGAAGTTTGGCGGTAGTCGATGGCGCCCGAGCGCAGGCTGTATCGCCCACTGTGGCTCACGGTGCTGTCCACCGTCCATGGCTGCGTGCCGCCTGTCTGCCACGGATAGGCCTGCATCCCGTTGCCGAAACCGTCGCAGTTGCAGCCTACAATAGCATAGTATTCGTAGTTGCGAAAGCAATTGCCATGACCCAGCAACCCAGCAATACGTATGTGTGCGGCATCGTCACCCACAGCAACAGGCATCCATCCGCCTCCTCCCAGCTCAAATGTATCGTTGCCTGGCAAGACCACGGCACTGGTATTAATGGTGTCGTAATAGCCATTTGGTGTAGCCCCGACCAAATAGGTCTGGCCACGTAGGAGGGCTGTTGCGGCCGAAGTGTCTGTATTGCGTATGGAGAATGTCATCTCCGTCATAACACCAAGGTTGAGACCAAGCGACAAGCACCAACTATCACCATCACTGTCGGTGGCCGCCAAAGTGGCCGCCAGTTGCGGCGCCCATCTATCGATGTGGTAGATTAGATATGTGGTGTGCGTTGCTTGCGGCAGCAAGGTGTCGATGGCGAGCGTATCGGCCGAGAATGATGCATACATCGAGCCGCTATCAGCTTCGGTCAGCGTTACGCCGACGCCATACAACGTATCGGTGCCTAAATTGACAAGGGTGAATGCCACCTGTCCATGACCAAGTGTCACATCAGTGAAAGCAGCCGCTTTGCCCCTTGGCATGGCCGACGGAACGGCATATTCCACAGGGAGCATACGAGGCTTGGTGGCCGTGAAAAGCACCGGCAAGGTGTCGGTGGCACGGCAGAAGCGCAGCAACGAACTACAATGTTCGTCGAGGCGCACCACGCCCAGAAGTTCGTTGCCTTGCACAGCACTGACAAGCGCTCCAGGAGTGCCGCTTACACGCAATTCCATAGTACCCACAGCCAGAGTGTCGGGTACCGACAGCTGCACCCTCTGCGGCACACCTATCCACGGCACTAGTGCCGGGTCTCCGAAGAGGTTGTATATCTCCCAGTAAAAACGGTCGTAAGGAGAGCCAAAGGCCATCACAGCCAGATTACCAGCCGCCAGCAACTGGCCAACTGTGTTAATCTCGCCTCCGATCCAGCGATCGAAGGCACCAGGACGCAGACTGTCGTGCTGCGGGTCGGTGCTCAATGGATATTTAGGTCCTACCGACCAGTAGTAATCTTCGTTCCATAGAGTCGAGTTGGTGGCTCCTATAACAGCCACTCCCCCGCTATGAGGCATACGAAGTAGCTGTTCTCCGAAGCAAGTACCAGTGAAGTTATTGCTCTGACAGCAGTTGTTCACATACACCGTCGGGAACTGCGCATCGAGAGTATCTATCGTGGTGAAACTCACAGCCGGGTTGCTCCATCCTGCAGTGGTGCAATGGGCCGTGTAGTTGAGCAGACCTATGCCGTTTCTTATATCGGCAAGTATTGCGCCGCGCTGGTTTGCCGAGGTGGGGTTGTAATAGCAAAAGGTGTCGACTAAAGGCTCAGCCTGTCTTATCTCGCGCTTCAAATAGTTCACCTGGCCGTTGGTGGTGACGGGAGCTGGATTCTGGCTCTCTGTTCCAGCCACCAGCAGCACACGATTCAGTGCATCGGTGTCGAGATTTATACCACGCTCGTAGCGCAAGGTCTTCTCAACCACAGCGCGCAACTCTGCGGTGTCGTTCACGGGCCAACGGCCAACGATGGCGTCTGGCAGGTAGTCGCCGGTGTGTTCAGCATAGTATAGGTCGGTAGGATGAGTATTGAGCCCTGTCGGCCGCGAAGTGCCGACGTAAGCTTGAATCTGCGCAGCGTCGCCCACAATCAAAATATAACTAGGCGTAGGGGCCATGATGCCGTCGCCGAAAGCGCCTGAAATCAAAGCCTTAACTTCGTCGCGTTTATTGGTATCTGCATATATCTCCGTCACTTTGTAGCCCTCCTGGCGTTTCCAGTGCACAAAGGGTTGCAGCCCTTCGCGGAATTGCGGACGCGACACGATGAGGTATCTTTCGGGTAGCCTGACACTAGTCTCGAGAAGCTGACTTCCAGTGGTGGTAAGTGTGGCGGAGATATGCTGCTCTACGGTCACCTCACCGGCAACAGGGTTGTAGGCCACCGGATGCACGGTTACGCGGAAAAGTTGCCAACTGCCCATAGCACCAAGGTTTTCGACCTCGACAGGGTTGCCCCAGCGCACATACGAATCGGTGGCATAGACAGCCTTGTCTGCACCAACAGCCAACGGCTCGGCATCCTTAACCGCAGCGCCCTGCCAAGGCATCAATATCTTGCCTTCGGGCAGAGGCAGCACTTCGCTTTCGCCATGCTCGCACCGCTCGACGCGCAGCTCGGCTCCACGAGGCAAAACCACCAGGCGGCTGGCCTGCGGCAATGCAGGCAATCCCGTGTCCGGAGCGAGATTCACCATTCCGTCGGCATAAAAATCAACTTGGTTGTCTTGTCCCTGCGAGAAAGCCACATTCCCGATGCGAAAATCGAGCCGATAGCTGCCGTCAACGTTTCGCAGCAACTCAAACAACGCATTTTCGCTCACCTGCGCCACGGCGGCAACAGGAAGCAACAGACACACTATCAACAATATGTAGCACCTCGCACAACGCATATAGTCCCTTTTGTCGACGGCAAAATTACGAAAAAAAAACGACTCAACACCACATACTTTTTTTGACAACCGTAGCGATGTACGTTGCAGGTAAACATACCTAATGTGGTATTTCCGACACCTGGGTTTGAAATTAAATATTGCCTAGTTTCGGGGAAAAATGTATCTTTGCAATCTAAAACATATTGCTATGGCCAACGTTAAATGCTCAATACCAAAGGGTACGCGCGATTTTTTACCAGCAGAAATGGCGCGCCGCAACTATATTTTCGACACCATCCGCTCGGTGTTCCGTGCTTTTGCTTTCGAACCCATAGAGACTCCGTCGCTCGAGAACCTCTCGACACTGATGGGTAAATATGGCGAGGAAGGTGACAAACTACTTTTCAAAGTGCTTAACAGTGGCGACTTCATGGAGGGCGTCGACTTCCAACAGGACTACCATAAGGTGGCACCGCAGATTTGCGACCGTGGCCTTCGCTACGACCTTACCGTACCATTCGCACGTTTCGTGGTGCAGCACCGCGACCAAGTGGTGTTCCCCTTCCGTCGCTACCAGCTGCAGCCCGTGTGGCGTGCCGACCGGCCGCAGAAAGGCCGCTACCGCGAGTTTTACCAGTGCGATGCCGACATGATTGGCAGCACTTCGTTACTCAACGAACTGGAATTGGTGCAAATGATAGACATGGTGTTCGGACGACTGGACATCAACGTCTGCGTAAAGATCAACAATCGCAAGGTGCTGGCTGGCATCGCAGAGATGATTGGCGCTCCAGATAAGATTGTAGACATAACCGTGGCCATCGACAAACTGGATAAAATCGGTCTCGACAACGTTCGCGGAGAGCTGGCCGAACGCGGACTCACGACTGGACAGATACAGTCTCTCGACCCCGTCTTCTCGCTCAGCGGCAGCGCCGAAACCAAGATTGCAGCGCTGGAGCAGATGTTCGCCACAGTAGAGGTGGGCCGCAAAGGTGCCGAGGAGTTGAAGGAACTCTTTGGATACATCAATGCCACTGGCTTGAAATGCGACGTGGAACTCGACCTAACGCTGGCACGCGGGCTGAACTACTACACCGGTGCCATCTTCGAGGTGAAGGCCAAGGATGTGCAGATAGGCAGCATCTGCGGAGGCGGTCGATACGACAACCTCACGGGCATCTTCGGCATGCCCGATGTCAGCGGCGTGGGCATATCGTTCGGCGCCGACCGTATCTACGACGTGCTCACCGAACTCAACGCCTTCCCCGAAGGCCTTGAGCAGGCCGCACGCGTGATGTTCATCAACTTCGGACCTGCCGAGCAGGCCGCCTGCATAGGCATAGCAGCCCGTCTGCGCGCCGCTGGCATCTCGACACTCATCTATCCCGACAGCGCCAAGATGAAGAAGCAGATGGACTTCGCCAACCGCAAGCAGGTGCCCTTCGTGGCCTTTGTGGGCGAAAGCGAGATGAAGGACGGCACAGTGACACTGAAGAACATGGCCGACGGCACGCAGGAGACACTTACCATCGACAAAATGATAGAACGCCTGGCATGAAAAAACTGCTGCTCATAGCATTGCTGCTTGTGGCCTGGTTACCGCTGAAGGCGCAGGTGATCGACACCATCACTGAAGTCGGCGTCGGCACGTGGGAACCGCGGCACGACACGGTGTACATGCACCACACCGACACATTGACGGTATATCGTGTAGATTCGGTATACATACTGCGCACCGACACCGTAGTGAAGCGAGTGGCCGACACCGCGGCACTCAGCGCACTGCGCGACAAAGAGAAGTTCTACCGCGAGATACTGTCGGCCAACGGCGTCGACAAAGAGAAGCTCGAGGCCGAACGCAACTATTACATACACATGGTCGACTCACTGCGGGCCATAGTGCGCATAGCCGAGATAGAGGCCGTACGCAAGGAAGAGGCCAACAAATACCTTGCCGAACGTGCGAGAGCCGCCGAGGAGAAGGTAGCGGCAGCAACCAACAAGAAGAAGAAAGTGCGTCCCATCCAGGGCGTTGCCATGCGTTTCTTCCGCACCCCTGCATGGGAGATACGACTGAACGCCAATAGCGACCGATATATTGCCAACCGCAACGCAGGCAACATAGAGTTCGACTATGTTACCGGCGCGTCGGTGATGCTGTGGGACATGACCCGCTACTTCAACAAGCCTCACATCATTGGCAGCGACAGCAGCGGTCATCAAATCAGGGGGTTCGACCAGGAATTTTCCTACGACCTCGGCCTGTATGTAGGCTTCGGTGGCAGCAACCTGTTCAAGAACTTCTATGCCGGAATCAGCTTCCGCTTTGTAGACTTCTTCTATTTCACCGCCGGATTCAACGTGGCCGAGTATCAGGTGCTGGCCAAAGGCTACGAGTCGGGCCAGGTATTGCTCGCCGGTCAGAGCATCGACGACATCACAGCCAAAGCCTGGCTATTGAAGCCCTACCTGTCATTAAGTATCGATTTGGACTTCCTCAGCTACATCAAGAAGTGACGTTCAGCTCCAGATGCTGAGCTTGCTGAGGAACGAAATATTCTCGCGGACTGTCGACTGAATCAACTGGTCGAAGTCTGAATCTTTGTCTTTGTGGAATGCCACCTCGACGGGCAGCACATATACGGGCAGGTTGCCCGCGATGCCGCGCAGACGCACGGCGTCCTTCTCGGTGGTCACTATTATCTTGCGGCTGCCGGGCATGGCCTCGAGGGTTTCGCGAATGCGCGCGATGTCGCGCTTGCTGTAGGCATGATGGTCGGTGAAACGCATGTGCTGCACCTTACAACTGCGATGCAACTCCTCGACCATGGGCTCGGGATGAGCAATGCCTGTGACGACAAGCATGTTGTCAAGACGCCGCAAGTCGATGTTGGCACTCTTCCCGTCCAAGGTTTGCAGTGCACCGTATTTCAGGTAGCTGAAAAAGACTTTCTGGTAGTTCTGCAGCTTCAGGTCGTGGATGATGTTGTGCTTGTCAACGGGATTGAGCACCGACGGGCATTTTGTCACTATCACCAAGGATGCGCGGTAGCGTGCGGTGCGAAACTCGCGCAGGTTGCCATAGGGCAGGATGCGGTCCTTGAAATAGGGGTGGCGGTACTCGGTGAGCAGGAGGTTGATGTTGGGTTTGATGCGGCGATGCTGGAACACATCGTCGAGCACAATGACATCGGGGGCCGTGGAGATATGCACCTCTTCGTCGCCATGCTGCTCCACACGCCCTTGCTCCATCAGCCGGTGCACGCCTTCAAGGCGTTTCTCGCACACTGCCACCTGTACGTCGGGATGTCTGGCAGCAATCATGGCAGGCTCGTCGCCCAGCAGGTCGGGTCTGTGGGTGCCGTCGTCAACGACATACCCTTTGCTATTGCGCTTGTAGCCACGGCTCAGCATGGCTACACGGTGTCCGTCCGAGAGCAGGCGCAACAGATACTCCACATGGGGCGTCTTGCCACTGCCACCGGTGCATAGGTTGCCAACACCAATGGTGGTGATATGCGGAGCCTCCTGCTTCTTCAGCCCAACAGAATATAAGAAGTTCCGCACCGCCACGCCTACGGCATACCACATGGTCAGTGGCCACAGCAGATAGGATATGGTGGTGCGGAAACTCATTTCTACTCTACTTAACTACTTTAACTACTGTCTACTTACTACTTGAAGTAGCGGTTCAGCAGACCCTCGAGAGCTTTGCCGTGGCGGGCCTCGTCGCGAGCCATCTCGTGGACGGTGTCGTGGATGGCATCTAGGTTGAGGGCCTTGGCGCGCTTGGCAAGGTCGGTCTTGCCGGCGGTGGCACCGTACTCGGCATCGACGCGCATCTTCAGGTTCTCCTTGGTGCTGTCGGTCAGCACTTCGCCCAGCAGCTCGGCGAACTTGGCGGCATGCTCGGCCTCCTCAAAGGCGGCTTTCTCCCAGTAGAGACCCACCTCGGGATAACCCTCACGGTGAGCCACGCGAGCCATGGCCAGGTACATACCCACCTCTTTGCACTCGCCTTCGAAGTTGGCGCGGAGGTCCATTTTGATATCTTCGGGGGCATCCTTGGCCACGCCGACGATATGCTCGGCGGCCCAAGTCTTGATGTCCTCTTTCACTTCCTGCATGGGTTTGCCGCAGATAGGGCACTTCTCGGGCATCTCGTCGCCTTCATACACATAGCCACACACGGGGCAGATAAACTTTTTGCTCATAATTGTTTTTGATTTTTAGGATTAATATTCAATGTTAAATTCAGGTGCAAAGATACACACTTTTTGCGACATGGAGAAAATATTTTTTGCCACATGCAAAAAAGTGCGTATCTTTG
>JAFXUY010000036.1 GCA_017524785.1 Bacteroidales bacterium
CTCGGTGTACGTGGACCTTACCGCCGCCAATGTGCTGAACTGCGCCACGACGCACCGCTTCGGCATACCGGTGATACTGTACACTGCATGGTTCCCGACAATCTTCACGCCTGGCAGCGAGGACGAGAACGCGAAGTTCCGTCTGTACAGCGTGAACAACTACGAGCATTTCCACATCTACATCTACGACCGCCACGGCATACTGATGTTCGAGAGCGACGATCCCGACTTCGAGTGGGACGGCACCCACGACGGGACGCCGTGTCCACAGGGAGCCTATGTGTACATGTGCAACTACCGCAAGCCCAAGGCCAACACCTTGAGCACCAAGAGCGGCTCTGTGACACTGATTAGATAATGCCCGACAAATACTCCCTCCTGAAGAGCCATTGGGGCTATACCTCGTTTCGCCCCTTGCAGGAGGAAATAATAGACTCTGTGCTGGCTGGCAACGACACTATGGCGTTGCTGCCCACGGGAGGAGGCAAGTCCCTCTGCTATCAGCTGCCAACGCTGATGACAGAGGGACTCTGTCTTGTGGTGTCACCTCTGATAGCACTGATGAAAGATCAGGTGCAACAGCTCAACGACCGCCGTATTGTGGCTACCATTGGAGGCCAGCGGCAGTCAGTGAAGGCTGCCTGCATAGTGTCGGGAATGAGCCGCAGCGATATGGTGGCCGTGTTGTCGAATTGTCTGTGTGGTGCTGTTAAGTTTCTTTATGTTTCGCCCGAGCGTCTACAGCAGCGCATGTTCATCGAATACTTCCGTCAGATGAAAGTGTGCCTCATTGCTGTCGACGAAGCACACTGTGTCTCACAGTGGGGCTATGACTTCCGTCCTCCATATCTGCATATCGCCGACTTGCGGCAGTATCATCCCGAGGTGCCACTGATAGCCCTTACGGCCACCGCAACCCCTGCTGTGGTCGAGGATATCAAGCGGCATCTGCAGATGCGCACCCCGAATCATTTTCAGTCGTCGTTTGTGCGGCCCAACCTCATCTATTCGGTGGCCTACGACGACAACAAGACCGCCCGGTTGCTGCGTATCGTGAAGCAGACAGGCGGATGCGGCATAGTGTATACCCGCAGTCGCCGTTCGACGCAGCAGGTAGCCGACCTGCTGAATGCCGAGGGAATAAGTGCCGCCTACTACCATGCCGGCCTCGACGCACGTGAGCGCGACCGTCGACAAGCGTTGTGGATGCAGGACAAATGCAGTGTTATGGTGGCAACCAACGCCTTCGGCATGGGTATTGACAAGCCCGATGTGCGTTTCGTGGTGCACCTTGATGTGCCCGATTCGATAGAGGCTTACTTCCAGGAAGCAGGTCGTGCCGGCCGCGACGGGGAACAGTCAATCGCTGTGATGATATGCAGCACTGCCGACAATACACGTCTGGAGCAAAACTTCGAGTCCGAATTCCCGCCGCTGAAGTATATCCGGAATGTATATCGGGCCATTTGCAACTACTACAAGCTGCCTATGGGCAGTGGCGCCGACAGCAGTTTCGACTTCGATTTGGACACTATCTGTAACACATACGGCTTTGCTGTTCGCGAGTTCTACAGTGCTTGTCGCTTCATAGAACGTGCCGGACTGGTGTCGCTTCCCGACCGTGAGGAGGCCTACTCCACGTTGTTCATTCCCATTGGACGCGAGGAACTGTATGACTTTCAGGTGAACCATGTACGTCTAGGCAACTTGCTGCAGGCACTTATGCGCATGTATCCTGGTTTGTTGACTACCGCCGTGCCTGTCGACGAACGCAAGATAGCGTCGCGTTGCGTGCTCAATGTTGCTGACACTGTGGCTCAGCTTAACGAACTGCAAGCCTTGCATGTGGTGGAATACAGGCCACGCCCCAACAAGCCACAGATAATCTTCGTCTCGCCACGCGTCGACGAACGCGATATATGTCTTGGCGACAAGGATTACGACCTGCTGAAAGATGCCGCACGACGGCGCCTCGAGGCGGTGAAGGCATACCTAGGCAACAAGACGATTTGCCGTAGCCGCCAGTTGACAGCCTATTTCGGCGAGACCAACAGTGTTATCGATTGTGGTAAATGCGATGTATGCAGGGCTTCGGCCAAACAAGAGATAGGCATTGCTGATGCTGTTGTAGCCGAACTGAAGCAAGGGCGGCAGTCGCCGCAAGCGTTGCAGGCAATCCTTGAAGGCAAGGGATACAGCGATGTGGTCGACACTATGCGCGATATGCTCGACCGTGGCGTGCTCTATCTCGACTCAAATATGCTGCTCAGTCTTTCGTAGAGGCGTGCCACCGGCAACCCCATCACATTATAGTAGCATCCTTCTATCCGGCTCACGCCTACCATCCCTATCCATTCCTGTATGCCATAGGCTCCCGCTTTGTCGTATGGGCGGTAGTTGTCGACATAGTAGTCGATGTCTTTGTCTGTCAGGTGGCGGAAATATACGTCGGTGCTTTCGGTAAACGAAATGTCTTTGACTATTGAACGCAGACATACTCCGGTATATACCGTGTGCTTGTCGCCCGACAGGTTGTGCAACATTGCCACCGCATCGTCGCGAGTGGCAGGCTTGCCCAGCACTTGGCCGTTGTGCACCACCACGGTGTCGGCAGTTACCAGCACCTCGTCGTCCTTCAATTTCTCGGTGGGATAGGCAGCGGCCTTGCGGCGTGCCAGATATTCGGCAACCTCGGCGGCGGGCAGGGGAGAGGAGATGTGCTCGTCGGTGTCGAGGGTGATATAGTCTATAGGGTAGCCCAGTTGCGACAGCAGTTGTCGCCTACGGGGCGATTTGGAAGCCAGCAGCAGTTTCATTTCACTTCCTTGCCGGCCTTGAATTTGGCTTGATAGACCACACGGCCGTTGTCGTACCACACCCACTTGCCTTCTTTCTCGCCTTCGACGAAAGCGCCTTTTTCCACCGGTGCACCGGCTTCGTTGTAGCGCTCGTATTTGCCGTCGAGCAGGCCGTCGTTGTAGTTCTGGCGCAGTTCAACCTTGCCGTTGGGGAAGTAGCGCACTTCCTCGCCGTTCTTCACATCTTCGGTATAGTGTATCACATAGCGTGTGGCGCCGTCGTCGTAGAGGCCGCGCCATTCGCCGGTCTTCATGCCGTTGTGGAAGTCGCCGTAGTAGTCGGTCTTGCCGTCCTCGTACCATGCCGTCCAGCGGCCTTCTTCCATGTCGTCCAGATATTCGCCTTCGTGCAGCTTCTTGCCGCTTTCGTACCATGTGGTCCAGACGCCCTCACGCTTGCCGTTGCGGTAGTTGCCTTCGCGCCAGCGCTCGCCGGTTTCGTAGTAGTACACCCAGCGTCCAACCTCTTTGCCGGCGGCGTAGGTGCCCGTTATGCCAAGCTTGCCGTTGGTGCGCCAGAAGAAGGTCCAGTTGCCGTCCTGTTCGCCGTTCACCATCGAACCTTCCATGTCTTTGTTGCCCTGCTCGGTCCACCAGATGGCGTGGCCCTGCAGCTCGTTGTTTTTATATTGGCCTTTGAATTTTGTCTTGCCATTCTCGTGCCACTGTGTGGTGGCACCTTCGCGGCTGCCGCTTACAAAGGTTATCTCTTCCTCGGTCTGGCCGTTGGCATACCACGAGCGGTAGATGCCGTTGCGCTTGCCGTTTTCCACGGCCACCTCGCTCTTCAGGTCGCCGTTGCGATACCAGCTACGGTTCACACCGTTGGTATAGCACTCTTCGGCCATCTTGCTGCCATCGTCGTAGTAGTATATCCAGATGCCGCTGCGTCGACCGTCGGCATAGGTGCCCTGCTGCGATACCTGTCCGTTGGGGTACCACCACGTCCACGAGCCTGTGCGTTTGCCGCTGGCGTTCATGGTGCCTTCCACCGACGTCTGGTTGCTGCCAGAGTAGGTCTTGCGATACTGTGTCTGAGCCTGCGCTGCTGTTGCAATCATTATGCAGGCCACTAGTAGGATGCTGTATCTCTTCATAGTTGTCTATACTGTTTCTTAATTCTCCGTGTATGTGAGCACAATCCTCACCGGGTTGGCTGTCGAGGTGCCGTTGATGATGGTGCGTGCTGCGGGATGCTTGCGCGAATAGTAGAGCATCAGGCAGGTGCCGTAGTCGCTGCCGCCGTTCTGGTAGAGCAGGTGTTGCAGGTGCATGCTCACGCGCAGGCGGAAACGGTTGTTGCCGCTCTGGTAGGCGCCGTCGCCGCCCATGTAGTAGCGCTGGTCGGATATCTGCGTCATCGTGCCGTCGCTCTGGTAGCCGAAAGCCAGCACCGAGTCGGGCTTCACTGCAGGAGCCTCGTCGGCCACCGGCAGCAGCATCTCGGCATAGTGGATGGCGGCTGTGGGATGCGACGTATGGAAGGCGCGCAGGGCGCTGTCGAAGCTTATGTGCAGCTTGTAGCCGCCGAAGGGCTCCAGATACAGGCGCTGGCTGCCGCCGATGCTGTCGGTGTTGTCGAATATGGTGCCTGTATAGTCGTGGTCGAAGTGCATGAAATGTTTAGCCCCGTTGCCCACCACGAAGATGTATTGCGACTCGGTGGTGTCGCCGTCGTGGTGGAAATAGGCCGTCAGGCGCGTCTTGGTGGCTGCAAAGTTGAACGCCACGATGCCGGTGTCCGAGTCGTCGTCGATAACGCGTATGCGCAATCCTTTGGCCGAGGCAACAAAGTCGCTCGCGCTGGCGTTCTGCGCCAGCACGGTGGCTATGTCGCCGCCCAGCGTGAAGCGCACCACCGTGTCGGTAGGCCCGATGGTTACGGTGTTGTCGAAATATTTCATGCCTGCCCTTACCGCCAGGGTGTTGAAGCCGTAGTAGGTGCTGTCGGCTTCCATGGCCTCGTCGAGGGGCATGATTTCAAAGTGCATGGTGTAGGTGCGGCCGGTGTCGGGGAAAAGCACGTCTTTCACCATGCTCAGCACCACCGAGTCGATGGTGGCGTTGCCGAGGTTCAGGGCGTTGTCGTCCGACTGCAGTGCAATCTGCGTATATATCGAGGCGTTGACCTTGCCGAAGGTCGGGTCGGCATACCAGCCAACGATATTGTAGGTGCCGCCTGTCGTGGCCAGCGAGTCGTCGCGCAGGCTATAGGCCATGTTGGCGTAGAGGGTGTCGGTCTTGCTGTTGTAGATGGTGCTGGGGTCGACGAGGTTCACGCCGAGGTCCGATTCCTCGGTGTTGCAGGCTGCAAAAAGTAGAAGTAAGAAAGATGAGAACAGGATTAGTGATTTGTTGCGCATTTCCAGTGGGCTTTATTGGTTGTCTATCCTTCCGATAATGGAGTCGAAGAATTTGTTGATACGGGCGTAGAACTCGTCGCGGTCGGCGATATAGTCGAGCACGTTGCGCTTGGTTTCTTTGGCGAAGGCCACCAGCTCGGGGTTGGCGTTGGGCGAGCCGATGATGACGCCCTGCGAGTAGGTTATGGCCGACTTCATGAGGCCTATGTATGTGGTGTCGCCGTAGAGGCGCAGGTCTTTGGCTGTGGCGTTGTCGGCCTTCATCTTGCGCTCCAGGTCGCCGCCTATGTTGCCCTTGAAGTTGTCGTCCATCAGGGTGATTACCATCTTGGTGCCGCTGAAGAAGGCGTTCTCCTTGTTGATGCGGCGCAGATAGAACGGAATCATCGAGGCGAACCATCCGCAATAGTTTATCAGGTGCGGCTGCCAGGCCAGTTTGCGCACAGCCTCCAGGGTGCCGCGACCGAAGAAGAGCAGGCGCTCGTCGCTCAGATGGTCGAGGGAGCCGTTGGCCAGGGTAGCGGCTTGGGCCGAGGCAAAGTATTCTTCGTTGTCGATGAAATACACTTGCATGCGTGCCGTGGGGATAGAGCCCACCTTGATTATCAGCTGGCGGTCGCAGTTGTTCACGATGAGGTTCATTCCGCTAAGCCTTATCACTTCGTGAAGTTGGTGTTTCCGTTCGGCGACACTGCTGAATTTCGGCATGAAAACTCTGATCTCACGTCCCATTTCCTGCGTTTTGGCGGGCAGATAGCGACCCATTATCGCCGTCTCGCTCTCGCCGGAAAAAGGCATAATCTCCTGACTTACAAACAGTATTCTCCCTTTTGCCATAAGGTTTTTATATTTTATATCCAATGCAAAAATACGGAAAAAAAACGATATGGCAAAATTGTTTTTTGCGAATAGTCTTAAACTTATTGGAGCTGGCGGTGTTTGCTACTGCACCACCAGCCGCTTCGTGGCCGTGCCTTGTGGCGTGCCGACGCGCACCATGTAGACGCCGGCCGCCAGGCCGCGCAGGTCGAGGGTGCATGCATTGCGGCACTCGCGACGCTGCAGCACCGTGCCGTCCACGCCTATCAGCTCCACGCTCTCCATACCCTCGGCGGCCACCGTCACGCGCTTCGTCGCAGGGTTCGGCGTCAGGGTGATGACTGTTCTGTCGTCTTCAATTTGGTGTAGACCTGTAGTGGTGCTATCGTCGGGGGTGCTATGCGTGGTGTCGGGCATAATGCTGCCAAAGTAAAAATACACCGGTTCGCTCCAGGGACTCCACACGTGGTTGGCCGGACATTTAGCCTCGTGTGCTTTGCATTTCACGCTGACGCGTGCTGCCAAAAAGGTTTCTCGCGGGCCATCGAAAAGAGTCGTCGAGGTGTCGCCAAGATAAAACACTGTACCGGAGTCGGCCGGCTGTTGATATTCCACCACCGAGAGCCGGAACGAATCTTGTGCGTCGCCATCCCATGAAAACCTTTTCTCCCATTCGCCCAGGCTGTCCAGGCGCAACGCTGGGGGAGGGCATGGCACCAAAATCGGAAACCAGCCACCCCATACACCTCGCCCCCAACCATGAGGGCTAGTACATACCATGGGCTCCGTGCTTCTTGGATCTCTGCACATTATCGAGGTGTTGACCGAGTCTGCCTGGGTATAGTAAATTACATTGCGGTAGTATACGTATTCACTATCCAGAAGTGGTTTGTAGTAGCCTACAAAGAAAGAATCGCAGAGTACGTGCGGATGATCAAAATAGTATTCGTAGAGTGGAACGAACTTCTCGTATAACACGCCGTTACCGACAATCGAATAACAGAATCTGTTCACACTGATTCCGTTCAATGCCGTTGCGGTGTCGACAAGTGTCATTATGCCGCCAACCTTTTTCCCAAGCGTGCCTTGGAACATGGCATATTGCAGCGAGTCACAATCCATCGAATCCATTGCTATGGCCACGCCATATACAGTGACTGAATCCTTGGTGAAGTAGCTCATGAGTTTTCCATTGCCAGGCGCAGGTGCGCCAAGCTCAGCAAACCCAACACAGTTCTCGTGCATCCATTGTGCGTTTGTCGCATTTGGGGCCAGCACGGTTATTTGTACTCTTGGATTGAACATGTATCTGGGATCGCCGTAATATACGGTGTCCTGCGCAGATATTCCGAATGCGATCAACAACAAGGTCAACTCAATGGCTGTAATAAAAAACTTTTTCATCTTTCAACAATTAGTCGTTACAAATTCTGATGGCATTTTGGAGATCGACAAACTCCGTTGAGCCGTAAAGAGGACATGGTAAGTTGTATCTGTTCACAGGAGATATGTTTTGTGCACCCGCCATATGGCATGCGCTTACCGTTAAGGCAAACAGAATCAATTGTTTGATGCTCATTGTTTTGTGTTCATTATGCTGTTATATGTTGCAAAGATACGAAAATGTTTTAATTTGGCAAAAAGTAACCTGTTTTTTTTGCCGAACGCTATATTGTAGTCAAAACACTTCTTGTTTGTCCGAACATCCGACCTCCAACCTGCAGCCCGAGCTGATATATGGGGTCAGCACAGGGTTAAGATGACGATGAATAGCCGTCAACAAGCTATAAAAAACATATCAAAACCTAATGTTAAATTTAACATCTCCTACTATTGTAATAGTTGATAAGGCGATGACTAGGCAATGAGTAGGAGTTGATAAGGAGTTGGTGCTGTGTCATAGGCAGTTACATGTTTATTTGTCGGCTAGACGACACTGATACAGAGAGTTATATGCAAAATTATCGCTGTAACTGCTTGATTTCCAATACGGGCTTCGGCGCCGAAAAGCAGTCTCGATTTAACTGTTTTTATGTTAAATGATTTGTGCTGGATATTTTTTTTTATGTTGCGCTGCCTAATTCGGGAAATTTGTGTAATTTTGCATCTCGAATTAGGAGCTACGATAGTCCGATGAACAATAGTAAGAACATGACAGATAGTGCATTGCTCGACAGGGCTCGGCGCTATTGCGCTCTCGCCGAACAGTGCGAGAGCGGTGTGCGCCAAAAGCTTGTCACCTGGGGTGCCGGTGCCGACGAGGCCGATGCCGTGGTGACGCGTCTGCGCTCCGAAGGCTACCTTGACGACAAGCGTTATGCGCGCGCCTATTGCGAGAGCAAGATACTGCAGCAGGGCTGGGGACGCCAGAAGGTGCTCTACCAGTTGCGCCTGAAGCATTTGCCCAAGGAAGCCATCGACGAGGCCATGGCCAGCGTGGGCGAGGAAGCCTACCTCGAGGTGATGCGCTCCGTGGCCGGACGCAAGCAGCGCGAACTGGGCAACGACGACAGTCCGGAGCAGCAGCGCAAGCTTATGTCGTTTCTTGCATCGAGGGGCTTCACCTATAGCGAGATCAACAAAATAATAACCAATACCACAGAACAATGAAACGTTTCTTTACCGTTTTGGCGGCGCTGATGCTCACCGCCGCCGCCGTCACTGCCCAGGAAGAAGCAGCGAAACCTGCCGGCACCTGGACTACCAGCACCACCCCCGCCCTCAAGGCTAGCGAATTTCTGTTCAAGAACTGGTCGTCGACCGGCAACTCGCAGATTGATGTCACCGGAACTTTCTTCGGCAACTACAAGTACACGCACCCCAAGTTCGTGTGGGACAATGTGGTTGACTTGGCCTATGGCTATGCCTGGCAGGACCTCGACAACAGCGCTGCCGACTCGGCCGGCGGCCTCTTCGAGACCCGTCGCAAGAGCAACGACAAAATCGACCTCTCCAGCGTCCTCTCGTGGAATGCTTACAAAGGTTGGGGCGCCTCGTTCACTGCCAACCTCAAGACCCAGTTTGGCAACGGCTATGTCTACGACGGCATCGGTGCCGCTGCCGAGGAGACCAAGCAGAAGGTCTCGGGCTTCTTTGCCCCTGCCTATCTGACCACCGCTCTCTCGTTCGAGTATAAGAAGACTGATTGGTCGGTGTCGCTCTCGTTCCTAACCGGCAAGACCACCTTCGTCTGCGACGACAGCCTCATTGCCGGCGGCAACACCTACGGTGTCATCCAGCCCGACGACTTCAATGCCGCCGACCCCACCACCTTCAACCATGTCTATTTCGCCCTCGGTAGCTATGTCAAGGCCCAGTATCTGAAAAAAGACCTCCTGCCCAAGCTCGACCTCTATGCACGAGCCGAGATATTCTACGACTACTGGAAACCTTCCAACATGTCGTGGGACAACATGGTCGACCCCGTCACGGGCGACGTTGTCAGCAAGTATGCCCTTGCCGAAGGCGAGACCTACGACGGACTGGCCCAGAAGAACTGGCTCCAGCGCCGCGCTTTCGAGACCGACTTCGACTTTGAGGTGAAGCTCGACTACCGTTTCTCCGACCACATTGCCGCCAACTTTGCCCTGAACATGAAGTGGGACACCGACTTCAGCGGTATGGGCAAGTGGGGTCACTGGCAGATGTACCAGATGGCCGGTGTGCAGGTGTTCTTCAACTGGAAGACACCCAAGAAGTAATAATCAGAAAGATAGATAAAATTATCTTCCCCCAATCATAGAGATTTGAGGCTTATTTGCCCCCTTAACTGCCAAAAAATATTTCTTGTTTTTGGCAGTTTTTTTTGTGTCTGCCCAACCCACATCACCCCGCCTTCATATCCTGAATTAAGCCGTACCATACTGAACTTTTCCGATTGGCACAGGGCTGAAAAAAATTTTCAAAAAATTTTTTGGTTTTTTTTAATGAGTGCTCATTTCGTTGTATATTATAAGAAAAAGCAAGATTATGAGCATTAAGGCAGTTCTAGTCGATTTTGACCAAACTTTATTTGACACAAAACAGGCTCGTCAGCTCTGGCACCAAGACAAGCCTGATTGGAACAGGATTATCTCGTATGTGCCCCACTTTCGGTTGTATAACGGCTGGCGGTGGGTGTTGTCTTTCTTTGACAATATGCCGTGGGGCATAGTTTCCAGAAACGTCAAACAGCTTATATCACCTACACTACAACGCAACGGCTTAAAATTCAACCCTGTCATAACTCGCTATGGCGAGAACGGACGGGAGCGTGTTAGCCTATCAAAGACGGCACTATTTGAACAAGCTCTAAAACATACAGAGTTTGCAGACCTAAAAAGAGAAGAGGTGTTATTTGTGGGCGACCAAGCCACAGACGTTATTCAAGCTAACTCCTTTGGCTTTTTATCAGCCGCCGCTTATTGGGGAACATTGGAACCCGACAAACTAGCTCAGACACAACCAACGTTTAGACTGAGCACCCCACTAGACCTTTTCAACGTGTTGCTAAATAACTGACCGCAGCGCGAGAGAATCCACACTACGCGGATATTTATATATATGGCACGTAAAAGAAGAACTAGAAAACTATCCCAAGAGACCAAAGATAAGATTTCAAAGTCGCTGCGGTCTTGCCACAATCCACGCTACGGGAAACATTGGAGCGAGACAGAGAAAAGGCAACGGAGCCTATGGATGATTGAGTATTGGAAGCATATTCCAAATTAAACTACACATCATCATCACTGTGATACCTCTGAATTTTTAGCCATTCCTCAGCCTCCTTTTGCCAACTATCACTACTACCCCTTTGGGGTGTTGTATTTATTCTGTTTAGCAGTTGTCGAGCGTATTCTTTCCATTCATATCTTGTGAGGATAACATTGCTATCATAAGATACAGGACATTCGTCATCCATCATACCATTATCTATCCATTGTTTAAGCTCGCCATACACCTCTTTAATTTGGTCATCACTATATACCCAATTCATACCATCAATGCGTCTTTGTGTTTCCTCGAAAAAATAGAACAGGTAAGCAGGTGTAAATGGTGCATCCTTGTATAAGCTAGGAAAACGTTTGGAAAACAACAAGGGCTCTTTGGCAATCGTGTGAGGCGCGGCGGGGCGTGGGGTGCCCATTTCGGAGATTTCTCTTTTATCTCTTTTATCTACTTGCTTTGGTGTATGTTGTTTCGCTGTCTGTCGGTTTATCTTGCTCTTTTTCCCGTTGTATCGTTTTAGAAAAGCACCCCAATTTTTATCTTTATCCTCTCGGTACTTGGTGGGGTACACATACAAGCTTTCAGCCTCCTCCCATAACTTATTAAATCTATCTTTTATCGTGTTTAATCCATCTATCGTTGTTTGTGAGTCAAGAGCATCACCTAATGCGTTACTCGTATCGTATAGTCCTTTTAAGTCTGGTCTTGACTGTAAAACTGAACTCTGTTTATCTATATTATCGTTATCTTTAATATATGCATCATTTTGGGCATTTATTTTGTCATTGTTAGCCTCAAAATGAAACAAGTATTTCTCGTAGTTAGGTATCGAATAACGGGCACGTGTTTTGGTTTGTCCTTGTTGTTTGGTGCTATATGACACCAACCCTTTATTGACCAATTCCGTAATGGCTCGTTGTGCTGTGGCGCGAGGAACACCTGTGGCTTTGGCTATTTCATTTTGAGAAATCTCATAATACGGTTGGTGATAGGTCTCAATAGCCATCTGATAACCGTAGATAAGAAATACGAATATCTTGTATTGATTGCCCGATAAGAGAGGCATCACCTCAATAAGTTTCTTGCTATCTATCATTTTTTTATGGTATCAAAATGAGCCAACCGCCATTATCAGGATACCACTACTGACAATGACGGTTGATGTGCTCTTATTTCTTACGGAACATCGTGGTATCGTTCCAATCTCTATATATAAATATACTCCAATCCTTTGAAATAATCAAGTTTTTCTCACCTCTCCCTAAGGAATATCGACAAGCTTTAAGTAGCAAACGACCGTTGGTGGTTTATTTATATATTTTTGATATTCAAGCCTCTGGCTGCGGTTCCCGTGTAGTTTAATTGGGAAAAACCGCAATACAAAACACCCCATAGGCATCGGTGGGCTTTTTAATTAATTCATTTTCTTTAATTTAACAAACCAATCAGATAATTGTTTTTTATTTCCTCTTACGGGCTGATGACACTACCAGCTTGCCAACACGAATGATGCACTTACTATTCTTAAAGTAGCCGACAGAACTAATCCGCATATCTCGGAGCACTCGATAATTGACCCCGATTTGCTCTGGGTTCCAATTCTCACACAAGGCTGTTAGGCTCCCATAGTAGTAGTGTTCACCATTTATTTCCAGATGTACAACTTTGATATTCTTATCTTTATCCATAATAAGTTGATTTAATTTCAAAGGCAAAGATAGATATTTGTCGGCTAATAATCGCATAATGATACGACATTTAACATTATTTAACAATATAAATTTTGCTATGTTGTACAATAAGCGTATCTTTGTACATAGAAAGAAAGGGATAAAAAGATAAAATAATCGAGTTACAAACAATAAATCAATCAGTTATGGAAAACAACATCATCACCAACGCCTGTAAAACCCTTAGTCAAGTTGCCATCGTGAACAATATGACCGCCACACGTGCCGAAGTCATTGCCCGTAGAACCAACTCTATCTCTATTGGCATTGCCAAAAGTGCAATGATAAATGAACTGAAAAGCAAGATGAAAAACGGTGTGGCTCATTTCCTATTCGTCAAGAAGGACGGTAGCATCCGTGAGGCTTTTGGAACCATCAACGGTGCTTTGGCATCAGCCACCACCACAGGAACGGGCATCAGCCGAGAAAACTATGCCACTTGTGCATTTTACGATTGTGTATGTGGTGGGTGGAGGTCGTTCCGATGGGAAACGCTCCTGAAGGTCTATTAATTCGATGTGGTGGGTGGGGGTGAAACCTAACACCCTCACCCTATTCAAGCAGTCAAATAACAAACACCGTCAAAATATTCAAAAAAGTCTGATAGATTACATCCACGGTATCGAAAGTAGAAAGTCAATTAAGTCAAAGAATATTATGAACGCCAAGAACAACACCGCAGCCATTTACGCGAGAGTGTCAAGCACGACAGACCGACAGAACACCGAAAGACAAGTCATCGACCTGAAGGCATACGCCAACAGAAACAGCCTCAAGCTTGTCAAGGTATATCAGGAACATATCAGCGGAGCAAAACGAAACATAGAAAGACCCGTACTGACTGAGTGCCTACAATACTGCAAGGAAAACAGTATCGGTACATTGCTCGTCTCGGAGTTGAGCCGTCTTGGACGCAACACCTTTGAAGTCCTTGTCACGGTGCGAGATTTGATAGACTGCCATATCAACGTGTATTTTCAAAAGGAGCAGATGCACCTACTTGACGGAAACGGCAAACCGAGTCTGTTCACACCCATACTGATTGCTACACTCTCCACTTGTGCCGAAATGGAGAGAGAAAACATCCAATACCGTCTCAATAGTGGCCGTAGGGTGTATATAGAGAAAGGCGGCAAATTGGGGAGAAAGAAAGGCAGCGTAAAGAGCCACGAACAAAAAGAGGAACAGTACAAAGACGTGTTGGCATACCTCAACAAGGGGTACAAAATTGCTGACATAGCCAAACTTACGGGTTCTTCTACAAGTACCGTGCAACGCTTGAAACGAGAGTTTCAAATCAGGTAAAACGACGGAAATATCTGTAATAACAAGCGATTGCCGAGGTCGAATAATTGACTTCGACAATCTTTTTTTGTCAGTTTCAGAAATATTCGTACCTTTGCACTTGCAAACGGGGAGAAATCCGTTTGCCGAAAAGAGTGCTTTTCGCTTATTCTGCCAATGGTGAACTTGGACATTTCGCTATAGTATAATACAGAATAAGGTAAATGAGTGCTCACTTGGTTTGTATTCGTGCTACACGATATACAACAAGTGGGGTCAATTCAGAAACCTTGTCTTGTTTATACACGGATGTCCAAGCCGTACCATTGAGGATGAGGCAAATCGGATGGCTCCACTTTCTTCGTTGGTATTAACTCTCTCCGAGCCGAGAACAAATATTATACAGAGTATGTCTAAAAAACGAGACAACAAACTTCTGAGGCAATCGATAATAAAAGTAAGGAGGACTGATGAGATAAGAAAAACATTTCGAATTATGGCATTGTTGTTTCTAATGTCAAACGCAACACAGGTATGGGCGGCGCATAGCTATGTTGCTCCGTCGGGTCAACATATTTACTACTCGGTTATATCAGGTGGTGTCGAAATTGTTTCTCCGTATAATTCTTCATCAAATCCTTGGGGTAATGCCGTAAAACCCACAGGAAACCTTGTTATTCCCGATAGCATAGTCCTTGATAATGGCACAAAATTTCCTGTCACTTCTATTGGCAACAATGCTTTCTGGGGATGCAGTGGTCTGACCTCGGTAACCATTCCAAATTCTGTTACACATATAGGCCAGTCTGCATTCGGCCTATGTACAGGATTGACCCAAGTTAACTATTTAGGCACACCCGAAGAGTGGTATGCTATGTCAATTGGTAATGCTGGTAGCCCCGTTATACACTCGCGAAACCTTTTCTTTAATGGTATCCCGTTGAATCATTTGGTTCTTCCTGACACCACAACTACAGTCAATACCAATTTCCGTTACGATACAATGCTCTATACTGTCATAATCCCAGAAGGCGTAACCGCAATCGAAGGTTATGCCTTTTATAATTGCAGTGGGCTGACATCAGTGACCATTCCAGATTCCGTTACCAGCATCGGAGTGTTTGCCTTTTATGGTTGTACGGGTTTGACATCAGTGACAATTCCAAACTCTGTTACCAGCATTGGAAATGCTGCTTTTAAAGATTGCAGTGGGTTGATATCGGTGGCTTTCAATGCCGACAGTTGCGCATTTGCAGGAAATCAAATCTATAACTATAGGGTGTTTGCTGGTTGCTCAAATATCACCAGCTTTACTTTTGGAAACAATGTAAAACGCATTCCTGCTTTCTTGTGTATTGGAATGGCAGGATTGACTTCAATTTCCATTCCTGATAGTGTCACCCACATTGAGGTAGCAGCTTTTGATAGTTGTGTTGGATTGACATCGGTTAATATACCAACCTCTGTAACATATCTTAGCGGTTTTTCAAATTGTACAGGCCTCACATCTGTGACAATTCCAAACTCTGTTACAACCATCGGGAATTGTGCCTTTATGAATAGTTCGGGTTTAACAACGGTATCCATACCAAACTCTGTTACCGAAATTTGGGATGATGCCTTTCGTGGTTGTAGTGGATTGACTTCAATAACAATTCCAGGCTCCATTACTATCATTTGTAGGGAGGCCTTTTATCAATGTACAGGCTTGACATCTTTGACCATTCCAAACCCTGTTACAAGCATTGGGGAGTTGGCCTTTGGAGATTGCAGTGAATTGACATCGGTGACGTTTCTTGCTGACAGTTGTCTTAATCTAGGTTATGGTTATCTTACTACGCACTATGCTCAAAATCCCATATTCTATAATTGTACAAATCTCACTTCCATCAATATCGGTAGCAATGTAAAACGAATTCCCGAATATGCGTTTTCCTACCTTCCTGCCCAATGCTCTGTTAATATTCCCAATACAAATTCAATAGAATATATTGGTGACAAGGCTTTCATTGACTGCAACGGACTTGATTCCATTATGCTGTTTAATTCTGTGTCATATATAGGAGAGAGCGCATTCCGTGGTGACTCTAACTTACTATCGGTTATTCTCTCTAATGGACCGACGCACATCAAATCAAATACGTTTTGTGACTGTAGTAGTCTGAGTTTAATTACTCTGCCTAATAATTGCACTTATCTTTGCGATTCTGCATTTTATGGTTGCAGTAATTTAACGGAGATAACAATACCTGCAAGCGTAGACTCTATAATGGATTATTCGTTTCGACATTCTTCTTTACAAGAAATCACATTCTTAAACCCCACACCACCCCGATACATTAGTTCATTGGCGTTCTGGGGAGGGGCCTCATCAGGAATGATTGTGAATATACCTTGTGGAAGTCAATCCCAATATTCAACTCGTCTTCAACATTATTCCTACTTAAATTTTAATTATGTGGAGCATATGTTTGAGTTCTCCGCAGTTTCGGAAGATGAAAGTAAAGGTGTTGTATATCTTCAACAAGAGCCAACGTGCACCAACCGTGTTGCCGTGCTGTCCGCAATACCAGCCAACGGCTACCGATTCGACCACTGGAGCACGGGCTGCACTAACAACCCCTATACGATGACTGTCACAAGTGACACCACAATAACAGCCTTCTTTGTGGAATATATACCTGAGACGTATAATGTCACTGTCACCGTAGACAATCCTGCGACAGGTAGCGTTACGGGAGGCGGGGTCTATGAGGATGGTTCATCCGTAACCATTACGGCATACCCAGCCGACGGCTACCGCTTCGACTACTGGAGCACTGGCAGCACCGACAATCCATATACGCTGACTGTCACCAGCGACACCACCATTATAGCCTACTTCGTCTCGAATGGTGGCACAGAGAGTATCGACGAGGTCGGAGAAAACGACATCCGAATAAGCGTGTTCAATGGGTGTATCGGCGTTGAAGGCGTTGAACAAAAAGACATACAAGTGTACGACATTACAGGACGCATCGCAGACAACCGAGCCTTGCCGTCAGGAGTGTACATCGTCAAGATAGGTCAATACCCCGCTCGCAAAGTGGTTGTGATTAATTGACCACAAAGACAGACCAAACAAAAACAACGGGTTTCCAAAAAGGAAGCCCGTTTTTGTTATTCCACTTTTATTTTATCATCAACCGACAGGACTTCCACTAAATGCTCGGTGCTTTGAACTTGCTTTATGTAGGTTTGAATGTTTTGAATGTTTCTACCAAGCAAGGTTGCCAAGTCGTTTAATGGTACGTTCTTGTTGATGAGTTCTGTCGCATAGCTGTGGCGGGCGTGGTAATATGTGAGTTTCGGCGTAAAATCAAGGGTGCTTAACTGATAATTGATTACCTTTTCCCACATTCGCTTATTACGTTTGGGGTATTTGGCTTTCTCTTCAAGGATGAAATTAATCAATTTGTCGCTTTCATCATCTTTTTTTGTTATTACCTTGGCTTCTTGATTTGTTTTCTGGCGGTTAATATGCCCAACGTAATAAGGACTGTATTTGCCTTTTACAATTTCCAAATTGTTTAAGTCAAAACGCAAAAGGTCAACCAAGGCAAGTCCACAGAAACGATAACAGGCAAGCCACCAGCCAGCACCTTCATTCCCCGACTCCCAAGCAGCCCTGATTTGGTTTATTTCATCCTCGCTACGAGCTTTGGGGTTTAGGGGTGGCCTGATTCCCTCTGACTTGAATTTCCATCCCTGAAACGGGTTGTTTTTTAGGTAGCCCATTTCAACACCAAAGTTAAACAAACTTTTTAGGGTTGATAGCCTTTGCCAAACACCACCTACTTTGGCTGTTCTTAGCCAATTTTTCGCAGCACCCTGCAACATTGAGGTTGTAACTCTCTCAGTTGGGATGTCGCCGAAGTAGTCGTTCCAATGTTTAATAGCAAACTTGTAGTTGATAACAGTACGCTCACTGAATTTGCGTTGCTTTTCAAGCTCTCTGGCTATGTCTTCAAGGGTCTTTTTTCGTTGATGCCTACGGTTAAGACACTCGCTGGCGGTAAACTCTTCGCCTTGCTGCATTAACCAATCAATGCTTGCCTCTATGTCGTTTACACGTTCCCTGATGTCGGGAATACTGTGCCATTCATCTTCTTTTTTTAGCCAATGACCTGTATTTTCTTTGGCGCGACCTCTCCAAGTAACTAAAATTTGAGCTGGCGACATTCCATCACGCTTTTTGTCGGTAGCGAGGATAACTCTTACTGTGGGTCGTTTCGTTTTCATTACTTCGTGTCATTGCAGTTATGTTACAATAACAGAAGCTTGACGTTTTTATTGTGAAAACATCAAAATTATTTTCACCCTTTATTTACCCCCATCTTTATAAAACGATGGAATATAATTTATAAAGCATTTCAACTGGAAGACCCCGAAGAACTGATAATCATTTAAACCTTAGGAGAACACTGTCGTTCACTCGCAGGCCGATAAGGCGTGCGAGTGAACTTTCTTTTAGGGCCAGCTCGAGCAGGCCTGTGGCCGAGACGGTGAGGCGCATTTTGTGGTTCGGGTCGCTGTTGGAACGCTGCTGGTGGTAGTCGAGCATAAGCTCGGTGACCTCTGCATCGCGCACGGTGAGCACGAAGTTGCGGCTGCCGCGCAGCTCTGCGAATTCGCGGTAGGTCATGCCCAGATAGGCGTTGCCGTAGCTGTCTATGTGATGCACGTAGATGCGGTAGTTGTCGCCCTGCTTTATGTATCGCGGCAGGGTGCGCTGCTTTATCTGTGCCGGGGGCTCGCCCAGGTCGCGCATGGTGGCTCCGCGCAGCAGCTTGGCGGCAGCGGGGACGAAAAGGTTGTAGGCGGCGAAGTTGTATATCACGCCCTCTTCTGTCGGCAGCAGGCTTACGTCCTCGATTTCGTCGCCGAACACCATGTGGGGCAGGCCGTTGTCGGAGCAGAGGTAATACTGGTTGCGGGCTTTCACGCACAGATAGGGTTGCTGCGAGGCAACGTCGATGATATGCACCGTGCCGGGAGGGAACCCCAGGCAGGCGTGACGTACCACGAAGGTGGCCGTCATCACATTGTACGCCTCAAGCTTGTGGCAGATGTCTACCACCTGCACATTGTCGACAAGGTTGTAGAGAAGGCCTTTTACCATTCCGGCAAAGAAGCTTCCGTCGCCCCAATCGGTTGTCAGTGTTACTATTGGCGTATTCATATCGGAGTGCAAAGATACACATTTTTTTAATATCTGCGAAAAAATATGTATCTTTGCTTTACGGCTTGTTGCCGACAGATGTAAATATAAATATAGTAATCAAATAATTGCAATAGAATATGTCATTGCTATCGATACGTAATTTGCACGCCTCAATCGGCGATCGCGAGATATTGAAGGGTGTCGACCTGGAAGTGAACCGCGGCGAGGTGCATGCCATCATGGGCCCCAACGGCAACGGCAAGAGCACCCTGGCGGGTGTGGTGGCCGGCAACCCCAAGTATACCGTCACTGCCGGCGAGGTGATTTTCAAAGACAAGAATATCCTCGACCTGCCCGTCGACCAGCGTGCCTGCGAGGGTCTGTTCCTCGGCTTCCAGTATCCGGTGGAGATTCCCGGCGTGAGCATCACCAATTTCATGCGTACCGCTGTCAACGAGCAGCGCAAATACCACGGACTCGACCCGCTGAGCGGCTCGGAGTTCCTGAAGCTGATGGAGGAGAAGAAGAAGGTGGTGGAGATGACCACCAACCTGGCCAACCGCTCGGTGAACGAGGGCTTCAGCGGCGGCGAGAAGAAGAAGAACGAGATTTTCCAGATGGCCATGCTCAATCCCACGCTGTCCATCCTCGACGAGACCGACTCGGGCCTCGACATCGACGCCCTGCGCATAGTGGCCGGCGGCGTCAACCAGCTGCGCTCGAAAGACAACGCCACCATAGTCATCACCCACTACCAGCGTTTGCTCGACTATATAGTGCCCGACTTTGTGCATGTGCTCTACGAGGGTCGCATAGTGAAAACCGGCCCCAAGGAGCTTGCGCTTGAGCTCGAAGAGAAAGGCTACGACTGGATTAAGGAAGAGCTGGAAGTCAGGAGTAAGTAGTGAGGAATTATGATTAGGAAAGACCAATTGCCCAAGATATGGAACGACGACTGGCGCTGCGAGGCCCAGCGGCAGAGACTCGTCGTGGAACGCGGACAGCAGATGGTGGCTGTATTGTGCCATCTTGCCGATGCCCCTATGTTCATGCTGCGCGAGGACGAGGGCTACACGGTGATGCCCGATGTGGAGAATGCGGCCCTCGAGATAGAGGCCGGCGCCAAGGTCAGCATCTATCGTTTGCAGGGCGTCAACACCCCATTGCGCCACATCACGCAGCTCGACATCACCATGCAGGAGGGCGCCAGCCTCGACCTTTGCACGGTGACCCTCGGTGGCGGACACGTCAGAAACAACATCACCGTGCGTATGCAGGGCGAAGGTTGCACGCTGAATGCCGACGGGCTCTACCTGATTGACCGTGAGCAAGAGTGCGACAACTATATCTTCGTCGAGCATGCCAAGCCCCATTGCGAGAGCCGCGAGATGTACAAGGGCATCATGGACGACTCGGCGCGGGCCCGCTTCAACGGACATGTGCTGGTGCAGGACGGCGCTGTGAAGACCGAAGCCTATATGACCAACCGCAACATACTGCTCACCGACAAGGCTCATGTCGACACACGTCCGTTCCTTGAGATATACAACGACGATGTCAAGTGCTCGCATGGCTCGACCATCGGTCAGCTCGACGAGCAGGCCAAGTTCTACTTGATGACCCGTGGCATCAGCGAGCGCACGGCAGTGACCATGCTCAGCTATGCCTTCTGCGACGAAGTGGTGCGCAGCATCGCCATAGCCTCGCTGCGCGACGCTGTCGGCGACATGGTGAAGAAGCGCCTGCACGGCGAGCTGTCGCCCTCGTGCGACGAATGTGCCATACGTTGCACCACGCCATGCCACGGCGAGATGGTCGACTTCAAGATAGACCCGAACAAGCTGTAATAAGGTGAAAGATGACAGGCAAAAGGAGAAAGAGGGTTGGCGCGTCTGTATCGTTGCGCTGATCATTGCCTTTTGTATTTCTCCTTTTGCGTCGAATGCCCAGTGTGGCGTGAAGGTGAAGGCCGGCGACAAGGCTGCCTACAACGAGGCGCTGGCGCAATACAACAGTCACAAATATCGCCAGTCGGCCACATTGCTGCGCAAGGTGGCAGGCAAAAACCCCAAGGCCGCCGACCCACAGTTCTGGCTTGGCATGAACGCCGTTGCCGACGGCTTCAACGCCACGGCCATCCGTCGCTACTTCACCAAGTGCATAGAGCTTTGCCCCAATTATCCCAATCCGCTGGCCCACTTCTATATGGGCATGATACACTATACCGACAGCCGGTTTGACGATGCCGTGGCCGAGCTGAACCAATACTTCGACGGCGCCAACGGCAATGACGACAAACTGGTCTCTGCCGCCTACGAGGAGGCTTCGAACTACCTCTATTGGTCGCAGTTTCTAGCCGATGCCATGCTCAATATGGCACCGTTCGACCCGCAGCAGGTGGAGGGTGTGAGTTCGGGCTTGAACGAGGCCCTGCCGTATCTTACCGTCGATGGGCAGACCTTCTATTATCTGCGCGAGATGCCTGTAAGCCGAGAGAAGACTTTTTACCACCGCGAACTCGAGGAGCGTCGCTGGCAGATATGTATGAGTCGCCGCAAAGACAGCACGTGGAGCAAGGGTGTAGAACTGCCGCCGCCGTTCAACAGCGGCGACCCCGAGGGCAGCGTCAGCATAACTGCCGACGGTAGAGAACTCTACTATTCCATCATACGCCGCAAGAACGGTTACAACAACAGCGACATATACCGGGCCGAGTGGAAAGCCGAGGCCGGGAAATGGACGGTGGCGCCGCTGGGGCCGCAAGTGAACGGCGAGAAGACGTGGGAGTCGCAGCCTTCGGTGAGTGCCGACGGGCAGACACTCTACTTCGCCTCGAACCGTGGTGGTGGGCAGGGTGGTACCGATATATGGCGTTGCCGCCGTCTAGGGAACGGCGACTGGGGAAGGGCCGAGAACCTCGGCACCAATATAAACACCTCGGGCAACGAGCGTTTCCCGTTCGTGGCTGCCG
Source organism: Bacteroidales bacterium (assembly GCA_017524785.1). Classification (GTDB taxonomy): domain Bacteria; phylum Bacteroidota; class Bacteroidia; order Bacteroidales; family P3; genus Colimorpha. The sequence continues at coordinate 21,936 of JAFXUY010000036.1, forward strand.
ACGGACACACCCTATATTTCCTCAGCGACGGCTGGCAGGGCTTCGGTGGCTACGATGTCTACTTCTGTAACCTCAACGACACCTACGGCAACCGTCCCACAAATCTCGGCTTGCCGATAAACACCGAAGGCGACGAGATAAGCTTCGGTGTCACTGCCGACGGGCGGCAGGGCTATTTCGCCGGGCGTACCGAGACATCGCGCAGCAGCGATATTCTGATGTTCGACCTTTATCCTGCAGCTCGGCCCGAGCCTATGACGATGCGACGGATGAAGGTGACCGGTAACAACGGCGTGCGTGACACGGTGTTGGTGCTTGCCGAGAAAAACCTGTCGACGGTGACCGTGGCCGAAGGTGGCATGTTGCCTGCAATATATTGCCGCACGGCGTATAAGATGCCGACAACGGTGACTTTGAACGACACGCTGGCGCCTCTGGCCGTGACCTTCCTCAGCGGAAGCCGTCTGACGCCAGAGGGCGAGTTGGTGACCGATGCGCTGGCGGCCTGGCTGATAGAGAATCCTCGTGTGCATCTGGCCATCGAGTGCCCCAAATACACCGACGCCAAGACCGTCTACGACCGCTTGAAGAAGAAAGGTCTCCGTGCCGAGCGCTTCGATGTCCGTGGGGGCTCAGAGTACTCGCAGCCTCAAATAAGAAGAATAACTGACCAACAATGAAACCTATCATCCGCATATTTCGATACCTGAGGTATTTCCCTGGCCAGATTGCCCTCAATGTGCTGTTCAACGTGCTGCACATCATCTTCAACCTAGGTTCGTATGTGATGATAGTGCCCTTCGTTGAGCTGCTGTTCGGCAGTGGCGATGCGAGTGGGGCGGAGCCAGCATTCGGTCTAAGCCAGCGCGAGCTTACCGACTGGGCTTTCTGGCACTTGCACCAGTACCAAGCTACATGGGGCCTTTGGCGTTGTCTGCTGGTAATTGCCGGAGGCTACCTGGCCTTCTCGCTGCTGAGCAATCTATTTCGCTATCTTGCTATGTTCTTCCTTGCCGCCATACGTAACGGTCTGGTGGAGCATCTGCGCAACGACCTCTACCACAAGGTGACGATACTGCCGGTGTCGTACTTCAACCGCAAGCGTCGCGGCGACCTTATCAGCCGTCTTTCGAACGACCTGCTCGATGTGGAATGGAGTGTCTTCAGTACGTTGCAGATGCTTGTTAAAGACCCCATAAACGCCATAGTCTTCAGTGCCACGTTGCTTTTCGTATCGTGGCGCCTGTTTGTGCTGTTCCTCGTGGTGCTGCCTGGCGGCGTATGGCTTATCGCCAGGATAGGACGTAGCCTGAAGCGCAACTCGCAGAAAGGTCAGGCCAAGCTTGGTCGACTCTTCGCTGTGCTCGAGGAAGCTGTGGCGTCGCTTCGTGCAGTGAAAGCTTTTGGCCGTGAAGAGGCTATGGACGACAGGTTTGCGCATGCCAACGAAGACTACACGCGCACTATGGTGCGCGTGGCGCGCCGTCGCGAACTATCGGCCCCGCTCTCCGAAGTGTTGGGAACATTGGCGTTGGTGATAATACTCATCGTCGGCGGCTGGCAGGTAATCGATGGTATTATAGCGCCGTCGGTGTTCATCTTCTTCGTCATCATCTTTGCCCGTCTCATTCCGCCAATACAGGCAATAGTGCGGGCCTACAACAACCTGCAGAAAGGCTCGGCTTCGGCAGCTCGTTTCCTGGAAGTGCTTGATGCCGACGAGGTGATATTCGAGAAGCCCGATGCCTTGTGGCTGCCGCCTTTCGAGCACGAGATAGCGCTCCACGGCGTGGGGTTCCGCTATGGCGAGGGCGACGATACCGAGGTTTTGAAGCATATAGACCTAGTCATCCCCAAAGGCAAGACGGTGGCCATCGTCGGACCGTCGGGGGCTGGCAAGAGTACCATGGTCGACCTCTTGCCGCGCTTCTATGACCCTACTTCGGGGTATATCACCGTCGACGGGCACCGCATTGTAGACCTTAACATCAACTCGCTGCGGTCGCAGTTCGGCCTTGTCAGCCAGAACTGCATCCTCTTCAACGACACTGTGGCCAACAACATTGCCTTCGGTTCGACCGACTACACGATGGACGACATACGCCGTGCAGCGCATGTGGCCAATGCCGACGAGTTTATCAGTGCCCTGCCGCAAGGCTACGACACTCCGATAGGCGACAGGGGCCTTAACCTCAGTGGTGGCCAGCGCCAGAGGTTGAGTATAGCCCGTGCGGTGTTGCGCAACACACCCATACTCATCCTTGACGAGGCTACGTCGGCTCTCGATTCGGAATCCGAGGTTGCCGTGCAGCATGGCCTCGATGCATTGATGCGGGGACGCACCTCGATAGTCATTGCCCACCGCCTCTCGACCATACGGCATGCCGATACTATTGTGGTGCTCGATCATGGCCGTATTGTGGAGCAAGGCACCCACGAAGAGCTTTTGGCACATGATGGACTGTATAAAAAGCTGGTTGATATGCAGTCGTTTATAAAATAAATTTGGTCACCTCGCAAAAAGTTAGTAATTTTGCACTTCAATTCGGGAGTATAGCTCAGCTGGTTCAGAGCGCCTGCCTTACAAGCAGGAGGTCACTGGTTCGATCCCTGTTACTCCCACAAAAGCCTTCCATCGGGAAGGCTTTTTTACATTATTTAAGAATTATATTCATTGCCAAGCCACTGAATAGTTGTATCTTTGCAAAACATAAAGATAAAGAAAATTAACGTATAACCTTAAAAAACAGTAAAATGAAGAAAGTTTTATCATTCTTTGGCTGCGCCCTTTTCGTCGCCGCCATGACTATCAGCTGCGCCAGCAAGAACGCTGAAGAGGCTGTTGTTGAAGAAGAAGCCGTTGTCGAAGAGGTCGCCGAAGAGGCTGCCCCCGCCGAGGCTGCTGCCACCTGCGACATGGACCGTCAGGCTATGCTCGACGCTGCCGCCGAGGCTGGCCGTGCCAAATGCAACTGCTACAAGACCGACGCCGCCAGCGTCGAGGCTTGCATCAAGAGCATTCTCGCCCAGAGCTACGCTGCCTATCAGGACAACGACGAGTTCAAGGCCGCTATGGAAGCCGAGTACCAGAGCTGCGTGAAGGAGAAAGTCTCCGCCGCTGCCAAGGATGCCGCCAACAAGGGTATCAACGAAGGCGCCAAGGCTCTGTCCAACGCCCTCAACAAGAAGAACTAATTAAGTCTTCAATCAATTATGAAAGGCTGGTCTAGCCAAGGACCAGCCTTTCTTTTTTACCACACATGAACAAAAGAAATCATATCCTGTCGTTAGCCATGGTGGCGATGCTGGTTGTCGCCGGCTGTGGTGGCAAGCGTTTGCCGGAGGGAGTGCTAGACCATGACAAGATGGTCGACTTCCTCACCGATGCCTACTTGCTCGAGAGCTACTATGCTGTCGAGACCAACTATAACTTCGACTCCATATCGCCTGATTTTGTGCGCGCCTATGACGACATTTTGGAGCGCCATGGCATTACCCGCGACGAGGTGGAGACTAGTCTCGACTATTATTCACATAATCCCGAGCTATACAATGCCATAAGCAGGGAGGTGGAGGCCAGGATAGATGAGAAAACCACAGAGTCGAAGTCTTCCGACCCTGTGGCTATAGAGCTTGCACCTGCCGAGTAGGCAAGAGTGCGGCGAACTAGCGATAGTTCACTTTTAGATTACCGAAAGAAACAATCAGTTGTCGTGTCTCGGCCGAATCGACGTCCAGTACCTCGCGGTTGAGCCAACTGGCATAGTCGAACATTGTGGCTATGACTCGCGCCGTGAGCAGTTCCTCCTCACGTTTGTATTCGAGCACCGATATTGTGACATTCAGGGGCCACCAGTCAGAGGTCAGTGTGCCGTCTGGTGAATGCAGAGGTTCTCCCTCGTAGTAGTACACGTTGCCACATTGGTTATCGCCCGTCAAGCGTCCGGGTACGCTGTAGCTTGTGCCCTCCGGGTGGTTTATAATCATGTGAGCCGAGTGGTTGCCCTCTTCGAGTAGCATGCGCATAGTCACGCGTGGGAGTTGAGCCCCAGGGGCGTGGGCGATGATGTCGACCCAACGGTAGGTTGACAGAGGGTCGCTGTCGTCGAGGTAAGCCTCGTAGTTGAGCGTTCCCCAGCGTTCGTCGCCGAACATCACCACGAGTGTGTCGCTGATGGCGATACCTGTCGAGTCGTCCCAACGGTCGTCGTGGGTGTCTGGTGGCGGAGGGGGCGGGGGGTCGTCACCGCAGGCTGTGAACAGCGTGCTGCCTGCCACCAGGGCTACAATTGCGAAGAGTGCTATCTGTTTCAGGTCTTTCATATGAAAAATATTACAATACATTAACGCACAAATGGCTGTTTTATTGTGCGTCGCCGGTATTATTATCTTGTGGAACGGGAATTGCTATTCTGTTGGGCAACATTAGTGGTACATAAGCCAGCCATTTGCCATCTTCTTTTACTAATGTCAGTGTACCCTGTGTCGCACCGAGTGGTGTTGTTTTTGTGTATCCCACGTAGGCGGTGTCGTCCATTAAAAGAATAGTGTCGATGGTGGCTGTTGCAGGCACGCTTATGGCCAGGAAAGTTGAGTCCACATGTGGCAAAATATTGTCTTTTATGAATGGCAATGTCACCTCTCGGGTGTCCTTCGATGCATAAGGTACAGCCTCGTCAATCTTGTAGTTGCTTGTGGCTATGATGTAGTTGTAGGCTGTCTGGCAGATCGTTTCTTCCTCGGCGTTCTTGGCCACCTTGCAGGTGTCGCATCCGCAGCCGACAAGCATAATTATCGCCAGAAGAATAGAAAGATGTCGATGTTTCATAGGTCTAAACAATGCAGCCCGAACTTGCGCTCGGGCTGCAAATGCTGGTTGTAACAAGAGGTTTTAGTTCTTCTTGGCAGCACCAAAGGTAGCAGTGCCCTTGTCGGTGGTGACAGTGGCTTTGCTGGCGTCAACCTTGGCCTCGCCGTCTTTGGTGGAGACGGTGGCACCGGCCTTACCGAAAGTGGCGGTGCCCTTGTCGGTGGTGACGGTGGCCTTGCTGGCGTCAACCTTCACTTCGGTCTTCTGAGCTTTCTTGGCGGGCTCTTTCTTGGCGGGCTCCTCGGCAACGGGCTCTTCCTCGACGATGGTGTCAACAACCTCTTCGACGGTCACTTCCTCGATGGGGGTGGTGTCGATAGCCTCCTCGGCGGGAGCGTTCTTGCAAGCCACAGCGAGAGCCATGCCCAGAACTGCGATAGCTAAAACCTTAACAGTCTTTTTCATGATATTAATTGATTAGATTAATGTTGTACAATTAGCGGCGGGCAATCATACCAGCGGCGGGGAGGAGATTGCATTTGGCGGAGGTCAGGGTCTGGTTGGTAACCTTGATGGTGAGGTCGCGGCTAGTGGCGGCATCCCAGGTGCTACCATCAAGGACATCATGCACGTGGCCCATGGTGGCGTTGGCAATGCAGCTGATGGTCAGTGCGGTGGCATCGAACTCGCTGATGTTGAGGGTCATGGTCTTGTCCCACCAGTCACCGGCGATAACCTCGGAACCATCCTGGTAGGTGAGCTGGATGAAGTCGTTATCGTCGCTCTCAAAGTACCAAATCTGGGGGCCGTCGAAGGAGACGTCGCTGGCAACGGTGGAGCTGCCCTGGAAGGTACCGGCGGCGAGAGCGCCATCAGCAGCATACTGGAGGATGAACTGAGGATAAGCGGTAGAGGTGGTCTGGCCGCAGGCAAGCAGAAGAGCCGAGCCGGAAACAACCTGGCCGTTGATGTAGCCAGCTTCCCAGGTGTTGGTGCCGAAGGTGACCTTCACACCAGCCTCGGGAGCAAAGTTGGCGGTGTAGGTGGCGTCGCCGGTGACGGTGACGATGCGGGGATTGTTGGTGCTACCATCTTCCCAGTTGACAAAGGTGTAGCCAGCATTGGCAACAGCTTCGAGGGTGATGCTGCTGTTCACCTCATACTCGCCGCCGCCGGTCACGGTGCCCATGGTGGCGTCGTTGGCATTAACGGTGATGGTGTACATCTCAACATCGTTCTTTTCTCCGCAGGCAACCATCATGCTGCCGGCGATCAGGGCAATGCCCATGAGTTTGAAAATGTTTTTCATTGTTTTTGTTGTTTTTAAGGGTTAATATTTTCAATTCAAATCGAGTGCAAAAGTACGACATTTTTCTGATATGGAGAAAAAAATGTGCTTTTTTATATATTTTTATGGTTTCAATAGATATATCTAGGTTGTACCACGACCTGCCTATTGTTTAACGTCTAGGGCGTCGCGAAGGCCACCTGCGAGGAGCATGAAGGCCAGGACGATGATCATGATGGCCAGGCCTGGCAGCAGGGCCAGGTAGGCGCTGTCGAGTAGCAGGTAGCCGTAGTTCTCCTTCACCATCATGCCCCACGACGGCATGGGGGGCTGCACGCCGATGCCGAGGAACGAGAGTCCTGCCTCGAGGAGTATTGCCGAGGCGAAGTTGGAGGCAGCCACCACGGTGACGGCGCCGACGATGTTGGGCAATATGTGGCGGAAGATGGTGCGGAAGGTGCTGAAGCCAAGGGCACGTGTAGCCTCGACATATTCTTTCTCTTTGATGCTGAGCACTTCGCCACGCACCACGCGGGCAATGTCGACCCACATCGTCAGTCCCACGGCGATGAATATCTGCCAGAAGCCTTTGCCGAGGGCGAAGGTGATGGCTATTACCAACAGTACTGTGGGGATAGACCATACGACGTTGATTAGCCACATTATCAAGTTGTCGACCCATCCGCCGCGGTAGGCGGCTATAGCGCCGAGGCTTACGCCGATAAGCAGAGCTATGGCTATGGCTATGAATCCCACCGACAGGCTCACGCGAGAGCCTATCATCATCATGCTCAGCACGTCGCGCCCATAGGCATCGGTGCCGAGGACGAAGGTGCGGTTTTTTATTTCAGCCACACGGCTGCGCTCCACCGCCAGCGGTTCGCCGGCAATGGGTGTTGCATGCAGCATGTCGCCCTCGTAGTGGTAGTCGGAGATTGGAATGGCGGTATAGGGCAGTGCCGTGCCGCGCACCATGTTGCGATGCAGTGGCCCCGTGGCGTCAAGGCAGAGGAATGTTGCTCGGCTGCCGGGCTTGAGGGTCGCCAGTTCGAGGTACTGCTGGTTGCAGTAGGGTGTCGGGTCTGGGGTAATGAGGTAGCCGAGTATGGCTACCATGGCAAAGAGGCCTATCACCACCAGGCTGGCAACTGCCAGGGGGTTGCGCCTGAAGCGTCGCCATGCCATCTGGTCGAGGCTGGCACCGGCGAGGTCGGCAGCGGAGCGTTTCTTGAAGAGTTTCATTCTGTTTCTTCCCGGATTGTCTAGAATTTCTAGATGTCTAGAATTTCTAGATTATCTAGATTACATAAATCCCAGTTCCACTTTGATGTCGTCGGGAATCATGTCCATGCTCCACGGTGGGTCGAACGTGAGTTCGACGTCGACGCTCTTCACGCCGCTGATGAAGCCCACCATCTGTTTCACCTCCATATACATATATTCGGCTTCGGGGCAGTCGGGAGCCGTCATGGTCATCAGAATCTTGACGTTTAGTTCGGGGTCCACATCCACCTTGTAGATAAGGCCAAGGTCGTAGATGTTGACGGGAATCTCCGGGTCGTAGATGTTCTTCAGGCAGTTTACGACGGCGCTTTTTATTGTCTCTTGGTTTGGTTCCATATCTTTAACCATTAACCGTTATCCTTTACTTTGTATGCCAGGGCATACATCTTCATCTGTTTCACCATCGAGGTGAGGCCGTTGGAGCGGGTGGGGGAGAGGTGTTCCTTGAGGCCTATGGCGTCGATAAATGCCAGGTCGGCGTCGAGGATTTCCTGTGGGGTATGTCCGTCGAGGGCGCGGATAAGCAGGCTTATGATGCCGCGGGTTATCACAGCGTCGCTGTCGGCGCGGAAGAAGAGTCGTCCGTCGCGGTGTTCGCAGCTGAGCCATACACGGCTTTGGCAGCCGCGGATAAGGTTGTCCTCGGTCTTGTCACGCTCGTCTATCTGTGGGCATTCTTTGCCGAGGTCGATGAGGTAGGCGTAGCGGTCGAGCCATTCGTCGAAGTTGGCGAACTCGTCGATAATCTGCTGTTCTGTTTCTGCTATTGTCATTATTTCGGTGCTTTATATACGAGGTACCACGCGGCGGCGCCGAAGAGTATCTGCGGCAGCAGTATGGCCATGAATGGCGACAGCTCGCCGTTGGTGGCGAAGACGGTGGTTACTTTCATGAAGAGGATGAAGGCGAAGGCTATGGCTATGCCTATGGCCAGGTGGAGGCCTATGCCGCCGCGTGTCTTGCGCGAGGCCACGGCCACGCCTATGAAGGTCATCACTATGATGGCCAGCGGGTTGAGCAAGCGTTGCCACAGCTCTATCTTGGCCTGTTTTACGGTTCCGGTGCCGCGCAGAGTCTCGCGCTGTATGTGGCGTATCAAGGCCGGCGTGGGCATTGTCTCTATGCGTTGGGCCCGCAGGTCGAGGTCTTCTGGCAGCACATGCAGGTCGACGGTGTCGATGGCTGTGTATGTGAGCGTCTCGACGCCATGCTTGTCGATGTCGCGCACCGAATGGCCCTCGCACTGCCACAAGCCGCTGGCGGTGTCGAAGGTTATGAGCTCGCACACTTCGCGCCGCATCATGCGCCCGTCTGGGCTGTACACCTCGCGGCGGAACTTGCTGGCGCGTTTGTGTGCAACGTCGTAGTTCTCGGAATACACCTGGACGCCGGCTTCGGCCTGGAAGTGTATGTTGTGGTAGTAGCTGGCGCGGCGTGTTTTCACGTACTGCTCTTCGAAGGCGTTGAGCGTGCGGTTGGAATAGGGAATGACGAAGTTGCCCAGCAGCAGAACCACCAGGGCCACTATCACCGAGCCGTAGAGGTATGGGCGCAGCATGCGGCGGTAGCTGATGCCGGCGCCCAGTATGGCTATCACTTCGGTGTTGCCTGCCATCTTCGACGTGAAGAATATCACGGCGATGAATATGAACAGGGGGCTGTAGAGGTTGACGAAGCCGGGGATGAAGTTGAAATAGTATTCAAAGATAATCTTGCTCAACGGGGCATGGTGACCCAGAAAGTCGTCGAGCTTCTCCGACAGGTCGAAAGTGATGACGATAATAATAATCAAAGCCAAGGCCAGCAAGAAGGTCTTGATGTACTTGGCTAAGATATATCGGTCTAACCGGAGCAACGCTTAAAGGAGTTGTTTCTGGAAGTTAGTGAGGCATTCGAGGACGTTGGTCTTGACGTGGATAAACTCGTCTATGCCGTAGCCCTTGTAGGTCTCCACCATCTCTTTTGGGAAGCCGGCGAGGACGAGGCTTTTCACCTTGCCCTTCAGCATGTCGCACACGGGTTTGGTGAGCTCGGCATAGTCGTCGTCGCTGGAGCAGAGCACCACCACATCGGCGCCGCTCTCGAGGGCTGCCTTGGCGCCCTCTTCGGGAGTTGCGAAGCCGGGGTTGTCGATAATCTCATAGCCGGCCACGCCGAAGAAGTTGGTGGCGAAGCCCGAGCGGGCCTTGCGCATGGTCAGGTTGCCGTAGGTGAGCAGGAACACCTTCGGGCGGCGTGCGGCGCGTTCGGTCTGCAGGCGCAGCTGTTCGAAGGCTTCGGCACCGCGGTAGGGCTTCAGCACGCGCACCTCGTCGCCCTGCTCGCAGCAGCAGCAACAATGCTTCTCTTCGTGTCCCACCTTGTCGCCCATCTTCTCGAGGAGGTTGGGATACTGGTTGGTGCCGAGGATGGTGGTCTTGCGGGTGGCTATGTCGAGGTCGCGCTGATGGGCGGTGGCCTCAACCTCGTCCTGCACCAAGCCGGCACGGAGGGCCTTGCACATGCCGCCGGCCTCTTCCACTTTCATGAAGTGCTCCCAGGCGCCGCGGGCAATCTCGTTGGTGAGGTTCTCGATATAGTAGCTGCCGGCAGCGGGGTCGACAGTCTTGTCGAGGTAGCTCTCTTCCTTGAGCAGCAGCTGCTGGTTGCGGGCTATGCGGTAGCCGAAGTCGTCGGCCTCCTTGTAGGCGTTGTCGAAGGGCAGCACCGAGATGCTGTCGGCGCCGGCCACGGCCGAGGACATGGCCTCGGTGGTGCTGCGCAGCATGTTCACATAGGGGTCGTAGACCGACTGGTTCCAGCGGCTGGTGGTGGCGTTGATGAACAGCTTGTAGGCGCAGTCGCACTCGGGCTTGTACTGCTCCACTATCTTGCTCCACAGCAGGCGGGCAGCGCGAATCTTGGCAATCTCCATGAAGTAGGTGCTGCCCACGCCCACGCTGAGCTGGATGCGGCTGGCCACGCGGTGGGCCTTGCAGCCGAGGTCGGTGAGGCGTGCCACCAGCTCGTTGGCGGCGGCAAGGCTGAAGCCGAGTTCTTGGACGATGTTCGAGCCGGCGTTGTGCAGCAGCTGTCCGTTGACGGTGAGCACGCGGAACTTGGGCAGGGCCTCGTGGGCATACTCCACCAGCTCCTTGGCGGCCTGCAGGTCGCCTTCCTCGCCGCGGTGGAACTTGCCGTGGTTGAGGGCATAGCGGAACATGTCGAAATCGGTCGAGCCACAGAGTTCCTTGGGGTCGAAGCCTTCGCGTTTGGCATATTCGACATAGAGTTTCAGCAGCGACAGGTAGTCTTTCGAGCACATGAAGTTGATGCTCACGGCGTTGATATAGATGCCCTTCAGCAGGGTGGCCATATCGTCGACTGTGGCGATGCCTTTGGTGCAGAAGCCCAGCGAGGTGGCGCCGCGCTCCACGGCGTCGAGGGCTATGCGGTTGGCCTCCTTGGGGTCTTCCACATGGATGTCCTGGCGCACTTCCCACACGTTGTCGGCCACATGTTTGCCGCGGGTGTAGGGCATCTCGCCCGGATTGGCATCCAGATACTCAAGGCCTTCGAGGTCTTCGGCACGGTAGTAGGGCTTCACCTTGAAGCCCTCGATGGTACGCCACACGAGCTTCTTCTCGTAGTCGGCACCTTTGAGGTCTTTGTTGATTACCTCCTCCCATTTCTCGGTCGGAACGGGCGGGAATTCGCTGAATAACTTGTTGTCTTCCATTATGATGTATCGTTTATTTGTCTAATATGTAAAGTGCAAATATACGCAAAATAATTTATATCCTGCGTACAAATGTAAAAATAATTCTCTGTGGGTCTACACGGCTTCGCCTGCGGCGTGGCCGGTGGAGAAGGCTATCTGCAGGTTGTAGCCGCCGGTATCGGCGTCGAGGTCGAGCAGTTCGCCGGCGAGGTACAGTCCTTTCACCAGGCGGCTCTCCATGGTCTTGGGATTCACCTCGGCCAGGCTCACGCCGCCCTGGGTGACGATGGCCTCGTTCCAGTCGCGGGTTCCGGTGATGGTGAACTCCACGCCTTTGAGCCAGCGGCAAAGGCGTCGCCGTTCGTCGCCGGTTATCTGGTGCAGGCGTTTGTAGTATTCAATGTGCAGTTGCTTCAGCGCCAGTGGTATCAGCTCGGCGGGCAGCCACAGGCGCAGGGCGTCGTTGAAGATGCGGGTGCCGTTCTGGTCGATGTCGGCGAGCAGGCGTCGGTCGAGCTGTTCGGCGCTGAGGGCAGGCTTGAGGTCGAGAATAGCGGTGAGGTTGCCTGGTTGCCCATTTGCTTGATTGCTTGAGTGGAGTGGGCGGGAGGCTGCGCGGCTGGCGCTTATCGATATGGGGCCGCCGAGGCCGTCGTCGGTGAAGGTCAGTTCGCCCAGTGCCGATTTGAAGATTGTGGTGCCCGTCGTCCGGTCGGCAATGTCCAGCTGTACGTTCTTCAGCGTGAAGCCCACGAGGTCGTCGGGGATGCGCTCGTCGCACTTCAGCGGCACCAGTGCAGGCACGGGTTCCACAATGGTGTGTCCCAGTTCGGCGGCCATGCGGTAGCCGGCGCCGGTCGAGCCGGTGGTGGGGTAGGAGAGGCCTCCGGTGGCCAGGATAATGTGGCGGCAGGTGATGCGCTCGCCTCCTTGCAGGATGACTGCGGTGACGAATCTCTCGCACTCGCCGTTCTCCGTCTTGCGTTCGCCGGTTTCCACACGGATAACTGTGGCGTTCTTGCGTATGGTTACGTTGGGGTTGTTCTCCAGTTCGCCAATCAGGGCGAGGAATATGTCGAGGGCCTTGCCGGAGGCAGGATATACGCGGTTGCCGCGCTCGACGGTGAGCTCCACGCCGTGCTCCTCGAACCATTGCATCAGCTCTTGGTTGAAGAAGCGTCCGTAGGCGTTGCGCAGCCACACGCCGCCGCTCTGCCCTGGCTTGTTGGTGGAGCCTGCCGTGCTGCTGCCTATGTGGGGCAGTGTGTCGCGCAGGGGGTTGGTGTTGGTCAGGTTGCAGCGCCCTTTGCCTGTGATGCGCAGTTTGCGCCCGGCTTGGTCCATCTTCTCGAGCAGCAGCACGCGACGGCCGCGTGCTGCTGCGGTGACGGCAGCCATCAGCCCGGCGGCGCCGCCGCCAACCACTATCACGTCATAGTCCATACCGGCCGCTGATCGTCACACCTTGGAGGCGACGTTGATATAGTCTTCGGGGTGTATGCAGAGCACGGGAATCTGCGAGCGGTGGACCACCTGCTGTGCGTTGGTGCCGAGGAAGAGCTGCGAGATGACGCGGTCCTGCTCGGTGTTGATGATAATCATGTCGGCCTTGATGTTGTTGGCGAAGTCGAGCACCGTGTCGCAGTAGTTGGAATAGCTCTGCAGTTCAATGTCGTAGGGCACGCCTTCCTTCTCCATGAAGTCGGCGCTCTGTCCCACATAGGTGCGCAGTGCCGACTCTTCCTCTTTGAGGTCGAGCAGGCCCAGCAGGCACACTTTGGAGCCGAAAATGCGGGCCATGGCTGCTGCGGGCGGCACCTTCTGGCGCGAGTTGGCGTTGACGCGGATGGGCACCACGATGCGCTCCAGTTTCTTGTGGAAGTCGTAGCCCTGGCGCATGGTGAGCACGGGGCACGGCGCATCCTGCACGATGCGGCTGGCCTGGCTGCCGATGACGTATTTCTCATAGCCCGATGCACCGTTGGTGCCGATGATGATGAGCGGGGCCAAATCCTTCTTGGCAAGCTCGGCTATGGCCGACGACACGCGCCCTTGGATGATTTTCCACTCGATGGTGCCGTGTTTCAGTGCCGGACGGTGCTTGTCGCAGAGTGCCTGCAGTTTGTCCTTGGCAAGATTGGTCATCAGTTCAAGCTGGTCGTTCGAGAAGAGTTTTTTCTCGCGCTTCACCCATACCACGGTGATGCCGCAGGCCATGCGGTTGGCCACGTCGACGGCAAGTTCCAGGGCGACATACGAACCCTCGGAGAAGTCGGTTCCTACTATGATGGATTTCATTCGGTTGGAGTTGTTTTTTTTATTTTTATCACTTTAAAACGACATTCTTTATATATTATTGTGTCGTGGCTGATATTTTTTTGCCGATGGCTCCCCTATGGGTGGCCCTGTTCTTCAGTCGTTTTTCGGTGTTTCTTCGGTATTTCTTCGGTCATTCACCGAAGAAATACCGAAGAAACACCGAAGAAATACCGAAGAAATGAGGGAGGCATCAGGGCGATGGGGCGGCGGGAAACACTTTTTTTTTGCTATGTCAAATATTATTGCTATTTTTGCAGCATGAATGACAGTCTAGAAAGCCATAGTATCTCGGCTAAAGAGAAAGAGATAGAACGTGCGTTGCGTCCGTCGGGGTTCGACAGCTTTGCCGGCCAAAAGCAGGTGGTTGAGAACCTCAAGGTCTTCGTGCGTGCTGCCAAGGAGCGCGGCGAGC
>JAFXUY010000037.1 GCA_017524785.1 Bacteroidales bacterium
CATCGGCAAGGGCACTTCCGTAGTGATTCCTGAGCACAAGATTCCGCGTTTCAAACCGAGCAAGGATTTTGTAGAAATGATTAAACAGTAATTCAGGGGCGCAAGCCCATTATAAACCAAAAAACAATTATTATGTCAGTAACCAACTTAAACGCAATCGACAAGGCAGATGTGCTCGTAGCCGGTCTGCGGAAACACCTCAAAGAGGCACAGGCGCTCGGCATCACCACCGACGCCCTCAACCGTCTTGATGAAGCTGCCAAGGCCCTGCGGCAGAAGGACGCCGAGGTCGACGAGCTGCGTCGTCAGGCAACCCTAAAAGCGCACGAGAACATGGATTTGATTGCCGACCTTAAGGCACAGATGCTCACCATGCGTAAAGCCGTCAAAGCCCGCTATCCGCAGTACGAGTGGATTAAGTACGGCGTTCAGGACAAGCGATAATCAATTCTATCAATGTGGTACGGGGTTGCAAGTCAATGCTTGCAACCTCGTACTTTATGTTATTGTGCTGTCACTTTAAAGGCGGACATCCTTGACCAGGCGTACGGAGCGGCCGTAGCCGCGGTCTTTCTCGTAGGTGCATTCGGCACTGGCGTTGACCACGCCGTCGATGAAGAGCAGGGCGTAGGCTTGGCGGTCGGTGTTGCAGGTCGAGGCCCAGTAGCTGCCACCTTCACCGATGGTCGAGAGCCATGTGCCGCCGCGGAAACCCGACGCAGGCAGGAATACAGCACCGGCATCCTCAAGCTGCGTCCATTGTTCGGCGGTGTAGATATTGTCGCTGAAGCTTAGGGTAAAGCTGTTGCGGTTGATGTTAACTATCGTATCGATGCTTGCAGGACGCTCGAACCGGTCCGGGAAGAGTATTAGTCCTTTGACGCCGCATACGGTGGCTTCGGCATAACGGGCGCTGTCGGTGCCGTCGACGGTGGAGGCGGCACGTAGGTTGACGAGGTAGTCCCATTCGTCGCGCGTCAGCGTGCGCCACGTGCCAGGTGCGTCGTTGCCAATAGCGTTGTAAACGCCCCAGTCGGCGTAGGCCTCGCTGCCGCAGAGACTCTCGATGTCGTAGTCGCCATCCTTCTCCGAGCAGGGCGACACATGCCATCCGCTGCTGCCCCAAGTGAGGAGGTCGATCCATCCGCTGTTGGTGTCGGACACGAGGGCGTTGGCCTGTCCGAGGTAGTCATATTGGTGCTCGGCGAAGCGAAAGGTGCCGCTGGCCGTTCCCTCGGCAGTGGTGTGGCTGCCTGTGGTGCAGAACTGCAGGTTGCCCGGCGAAAACAGCACCTGATGTCCATCGGCTACGCTGAACGAATGTTGTGGAACATTATCAGACCCTTCATGGGTAAACTCTTCGCGTCCGCATCCGGCAAAGACGATACACACAAGTGCGGCGGTTAACAGAAACAATGTCTTTTTCATAAATTGTAGAATTTGATAGTTTGATTAGAGTTTTGTTCGTTATCTTCTATTAACGCCACTACGCACGAACTATTGTGCCGCATGGCTTATAGTGCAAATACCATTTTGAAGAAGTCTACCGTGAGGGCGATGACCTTGTTGCGGCGGCGGGTGATGGTGTGATTCTCGCCTTCGACGACCTGGAGGGTAGCGTGGTCGCCGTAGGTCTGCTTGAAGCGTTCGCTGCACCACATGGGCACTATGCCGTCACGGTCGCCGTGGAGCAGCAGCACAGGGCCAGTGTAGGTGGCCGCGGTGCCGTAGATGTCAAGTTGCTGGGTGGTGACGAGGTATTCACGACCGAGCCTGTACATACCCCAGCAACGGATGTACTCCGGTGGGTCCTTGGGGTCGAAGCGGGCATTGAAGAACTTACCCCCTTGGCAGGCCTCCTTGATGACCGAGCCCGGCGCCAGTAGCACCAATCCAGTTGGAGCAGAGCCTTCGGTCGCCAGTCGACCAGCCGTCATCGAGGCAACCACACCACCCTGCGAATGGCCCAGTAGGCCGACCTTACTCACATACGGCAACCCCTGCACATAGTTCCAAATGGCACGAGCGTCTGCCAGCTCCTTCCCGATGGTCATGTCCTGCTTGCGGCCTTCGCTCTTGCCATGTCCGTCGAAGTCGAAACGGATAGAGGCGATGCCCGCCTCGGCGAGACCCTTGGCCAGCTGGGGCATGGGGCCGTAGTCCTTGCTGGAGAATATGCCATGCATCAGTATCACCATCGGGCAGCGGTTCTTTGCGGTGTCAAAGCCGTCGGGCAGGGTAACCTCGAAGGCTATGCCGCCTTCGGGTCCACGCACCGTATACTCCTGCGTCCGACAGCTGGCGAAGAGCAACAACCCAAGTAGGGATAATGTGATATAGAGGGTGTTTCGTTTCATGTCTTTATTGTCTATGCTACAATCAAGTCGGCAAGGGCGCCTTTGGCGGCACGGACAAGGTCTTGTGGTGCCAGTCGGAACTGCAGGCCGCGCATGCCGGCGCTGCAATAGACGGTGTCGTACTGCACGATGCTCTCGTGGAACCACGTGGGCAACGGCTTCTTCATGCCTATGGGCGAGCAGCCGCCACGGATGAAGCCTGTGAGCGGAAGCAACTCCTTGACGTGTATCATTTCCAGTTTCTTGTTGCCCGTCACCTTGGCGGCCTTCTTCAGGTCCACCTCCTCGGCGCCGGGGATGACACAGACGACGAGGCCGGTCTTGTCGCCTCGCAGCACAAGGGTCTTAAAGAGCCGTTCTATGGGTTGGCCGAGCTGTTCGGCGATATGCTGTGCGCCGAGGTCATTCTCGTCAACCTCATAGGGAATCAACTCGTAGGCAATCTTCAGCTGGTCGAGCAGCCGTGCCGCATTGGTCTTGTTAATCTTCTTGTCTGCCATTCAGTCTTTCCATTTGAAGTTCTCTTTTCCTGCGCCCACCTCGAAGTTGTACTTGACGATGCCGAGGTCGAGCTTGGCCCAACCTACCAGAGAAAAGCGAGCGTGGGCGGCGACGGTGTGGTCGTCCACCAGTTCGAATTCGAACTTCTGCTGGTGCACAGCTGTAGGAGCCAGCATGGCGGCCTCCATGCCACGACGGAACCAGTCGGGCAAATCGTCTCCGCGCAGGCTGGCAGCCTGTGTGCCAAGGAATTTCTCCATGGGACGCATAGGATGCTGCACGCCATGGTTGACGCCGTAGCCGAGGGCTATGACGCAATGCAGCTTCTCGCCTGCGGCAATCTGGTAGCGATCGGGCTGTTTGCCTACCGACAGGCCCACCCAGCAGCTGTTCAAGCCTAGCGTCTGTGCCAGCAGCACCAGCCGCTCGCCGTAGTAGCCTATGGCCTCGTCGGCACCCTTGGGGCCCACCATGGCCAGGTAGTTGCGCACCCCCTTGAAACTGCCGTATTTTACCATGCCGCCGGTGAAAGCCTGCGGTTCGTCGAGCACAAGCTGTATGTGCAGCCCGCCTTCCTGGTTGCAAAGAGCAATCTCCTCGTCAAGGCGGCCGACAACTGTGGCCTCTATGGCCTTCTCCTGATACAGTCGCACCGAATGGCGTGCGACGATGGCTTCCTGTAATGTCATAATATTCCTATTGTGTTCATCATTTCGTGGTAGAAAGCGGCTTTCTCTTCCAGTTTCATGGGGTAGGCGCGGGAGGATGAGGGCATCCGCCAGAGCCGCATCGGGCGGTTGGCGATGGTGAACTTGTTGTAGGTGCCCATCTGCGGCACCGGCACGCCATAGTCATCGGTAAGCACCGAGAAACTCTTCTGGCCGGTGCAGACTATGTCGTGGCACAAAGGTATATTTGAAAGCAAGGCCGGTATGTCGGTCTTCTCTACAATCTCCAGGTCTTTGTCGGAGGCGTTGCCGCTGAGTCGGCGCACGGCACAGGCGGTGTCGTAGATGGCGATGCCTCGCTCTTCGAGCAGTGCTTGAATGTCCGGTTGCCTGAATGTCTTGTTCCCGGCATCGACAAGCCGCTGCGAGTCGCCAAAGAACACCAGCCCGAATATCTCCCACATCATATTGCTGCGGTTGGGGTAGAAGAAATCCATGCACCAGCGCTTGCGTGGCGGCGGGAAGCTGCCGAGCATCAGCAGCCGTGCGTTGGGTGGCAGGAAAGGCTGCAGGGGGTGCCGTTCGATGTCAGGCATTGGGGGTGTCGTTCTGCTCCTCGGGCAGGTTGATGGACTTGAAGCGGCCCTGGCGCTTCTTCCAGCGGTCGCGGGCATACTGCTGCATGTCGGTCACCTCGTCGAGCTCGTCGATAATCTCCAGTCCGAAGATGGTCTCGATGATGTCCTCGAGTGTGATGATGCCCTGGAACGAGCCGTACTCGTCGATGATGCCGGCGATCTGCTCCTTGTGGCGCAGCAGACTGTCCCAGATGTCGGCCACCGACATCTCCTCGTTGTAGAGCGGTATGTTGCGTTTTATGTCGCCGAGGGTCTTGCTGAAGTGGTCCTCGGCCAGCTCCTCGAGGGCTTCGCTGCGAAGCACATAGCCGGTGATGAAGTCCTCCTCCTCGGCATAGACGGGTATGCGCGAGAAGTGGCTGTACTCGTCGTTGCGGTAGAACTGCTTGAGGGTCATCTTCTCGGGAGCCGTGGCGGCCACCACTCGCGGGGTCATCACGTCGTAGGCCTTCACCTCGCCAAGCTTGATGACGTTCTGGATAATCTTGTTTTCGTCCTCGTCGATAACGCCCTCATCCTCACCCATATCGGCCATCGCCGCCACCTCTTCGCGCGAGACGGCGGTCTCCTCCTCGTCCTTGCGGGCAATGAGCTTGGTAAGCCATTGGACCAGAATGACTATGGGGTAGAGGATGAATATGAGCACGCGGATGGTGTAGGCCGTGAAGCCCATCAGGCGGCGCCAGTTGCCCGTGCCTATGGTTTTAGGTATTATCTCGCTGAAGACCAGTATCAATATTGTCACCACCGCGCTAACCACGCCGAAGGGTATGCTGTCGAGCACCAAGGCTGCTTGGCGACCCACGCCGGCGGCGCCTATGGTGTTGGCTATGGTGTTGAGACTCAATATGGCCGCTATGGCACGGGCATTGTCGGTCTTATATTTTCTGAAGAGCGGTGCCGCCTTGTAGCCTTCGTCCTCGCGCATCGAGATATACGAAAGCGGAGTGGACATCAAAACCGATTCCAGTATAGAACATAGGAACGATATCGACATCGCACCTAACAGAAAGACAATAAGTAACGTCATTTCTACATGTAAATAATCTACTGCAAAGATACAACTTTTTTTGGATATCGCCGTGCTTTGCGTTTTTAGTGTCCGGCAGCCCCCGGATGGGTGGCTGTCAACCCGCCCTGATTATAGGTTGTTTACATGCTGTTCTTATGTTGTTCTTTAGGAAAAAACTAAAGAACAACATAAGAACAACTAAAGAACAACATTAGAAAAGGTTGTGTTATAGCGGACTAGGCATTGGGTAGGGGTGGGGGTGTGGTGCGGTGGAGAAATAACCATTATTGGTGATTGCGCATGTGTGCGGTTTATTGTATCTTTGCAACTCGAAAACTATCGTCAAATACTATGTTACTATCTGAACTACAGACTGGTGAGCGTGGTGTCGTGGTCCGCGTGGCGGGTCACGGTGCCTTCCGCAAGCGCATTATTGAGATGGGATTCATCAAGGGTGTCACCGTCGAGTCGGTGCTCAACGCCCCGTTGAAGGACCCTATAAAATACCGCATCATGAACTTCGAGGTGTCGCTGCGTCGCAGCGATGCCCGCAAGGTGGAGATTGTCAGTGAGCGTGAAGCCGAGCGCGAGATTGTGAACCACGACGACTACAAGCCGCTGGATGCCCCCGACTGCGATGCCATGCACCATATCGCCGAGGAGCGCAGCAAGACCATCAACGTGGCCCTCGTGGGCAACCCCAACTGCGGCAAGACCAGCATCTTCAACATCGCTGCCCACGCCCACGAGCGTGTGGGCAACTACAGCGGTGTGACCGTCGACGAGAAGGTGGGCACCTTCCAGCACGGCGGCTACACCTTCAACCTGGTCGACCTGCCGGGCACCTACAGCCTCAGCGCCTACTCGCCCGAGGAGCTCTACGTGCGCAAGCACATCATAGAGAAGTCGCCCGACATAATACTCAACGTGGTGGACGGGAGCAACCTGGAGCGTAACCTGTACCTGACGACGCAATTGATAGACATGGACATCACCATGGTGATGGCGCTGAACATGTACGACGAGCTGCAGCGCAGCGGCGACAAGCTGGACATCAGCCAGTTGAGTACACTGCTTGGCATGCCCATAGTGCCCACCACGGGGCGCAACGGCGACGGCATCGACCGATTGTTCGACAAGATCATCGAGGTGTTCGAAGGCCGCGACACGGTGACACGCCATATCCATGTGAACCACGGCCGCGAACTGGAACGCCACATCGGCCAGCTGCGCACGGAGCTCTACGAGCATGGCTTCAGCGACACACTCTCCACGCGCTTCCTGGCCATCAAGCTGCTGGAGAACGACCGTCAGCTGGAACAGTATACCACCGAGCGCGACCCAGACGGCAGCGTACTCAAGATGCGCGACCAGATTGCCGAAGAGTACCTGAAGAGCAACCGCCACACCGTGGACGATGCCGACCATGTGCGCGAGGCTCACGCCAACGATCCGCACCCCCACCAGGACATCGAGAGCGCCATCACCGACGCCAAGTATGCCTTTGTGCGCGGCGCCCTGGCCGAATGCTACGAGAAGAACGAGAAGAGCACCCTGCACGCCAAGACCGACAAGATAGACGCCATCGTCACCCACCGCTGGCTGGGCTACCCGGTGTTCCTGGTGGTGATGTTCGTCACCTTCTTCTGCACCTTCGCCATCGGGCAGTACCCAATGGACTGGCTCGAAGCCCTGTTCGGCTGGCTGGGCGACCTCGTCGGCAGCGCCATGAGCGACGGGCCGCTGAAGAGCCTCGTCTGCGACGGCATCATTGCCGGCGTGGGCTCGGTGCTGGTCTTCCTGCCCAACATCTTGATACTTTACCTCTTCATCTCCTTCATGGAGGACAGCGGCTATATGGCCCGTGCCGCCTTCATCATGGACAAGCTGATGCACCGCATGGGCCTGCACGGCAAGAGCTTCATACCCATGATTATGGGTTTCGGCTGCAATGTGCCTGCCATCATGGCCACACGCACCATCGAGGACCGCAAGTCGCGCCTGCTCACCATGCTGGTGATACCCATGATGAGCTGCTCGGCACGCATACCCGTCTATGTGATACTGGTGAGCGCCTTCTTCAGCAAGTGGGCCGCCTTCGTGCTGATGGGGCTCTACCTGCTGGGCATGATTATGGCGGTGCTTATGGCCAAGCTCTTCAGCCGCTTCTTCGTCAAGGGCGAGAGCCTGCCTTTCGTCATGGAGTTGCCGCCCTACCGCATGCCTACAGCCAAGGCGGTGCTGCGCCACACCTGGGAGAAGGGCAAGGAATATCTGAAGAAGATGGGTACCATCATCCTCGGAGCATCAATCATCGTGTGGGCCTTGAGCTACTATCCCACCAACGAAGACCGTCGCCTGCAGGCCGAGAACAGCTACATGGCCAAGATAGGCAAGACCATCGAGCCTGCCATGCGTCCCTGCGGCTTCGACTGGCGGCAGAGCGTGTCGCTGCTCGCCGGTGTGGGTGCCAAGGAGGTCGTGGCCTCGACCATGGCCGTGGTCTACGCCACCAGCAGCGACGAGGCGGCGATGCTCGAAGAGGACTTCGAGAGCGAGGAGAACGAGAGCCGCATCAGCGAGCTGATACGCGACAATATGACGCCGCTGAGCGCCATGTCGATGCTGCTGTTCATCCTGCTCTACATGCCATGCGTCAGTACCATCGTGGCCATCAAGAATGAAAGCGGCAAGTGGAAGTGGGCACTCTTCACCGTGGTCTACACCATCGGTCTGGCCTGGATTGTCAGCACGTTGTTCTTCCAGATTGCAAGTCTGATTTTTTAGTAGTTAAGTAGACAGTAGTTAAGGCAATAGTTGTGGTGCAGACGATCATAGTTGGGATTATCCTGGCGGTCACCGTGGCTTTCGCGGTGCGCTGGCTGGTGCGCACCGTCAAGGGCAAGGGCGGCTGCAACTGCAGCGGCTGTCCCTACAGCGGTGGCAAAGAATGCCACTGCAAAGACGGCCGGTGCGAGCTGCCGGAGATAAAACTCTGATGTTTATTTTACGACGACCTTGGTGACGGCATCGCCTATGCACAGCGTGTAGATGCCGGAGGGCAGGCCGTGGAGCGGTATGGCCGTGCTGCCGCAGACGGTGCCGTGCCACACCTGACGGCCATCGGCCGCACAGAGCGTTGCTTTGGCGGTGGCATCGACGGTGACGGTGATTGTGCCGCTGGCGGGGTTGGGGTATACCGACGGGGTGTTGTCGTCGACACGAATAATTGACACTGGTTCGGTGGTGCCACCTATGTGCACGGTGATAGTTGCGGTGTCGGTCATGCAGTGGCGAGAGGCCACGAGGGTGACGGTATAGAAGCCGCTGTCGGCATAGGTATGCTGCATGGTCAGGTCGCCGACGGAGGAGGTAATGGTGTCGTTGCCGTCGCCGAAAAACCAATGGAGGCTGTCGGCATGCTGCGGTTCTGCGCCGAAAGATACACCGTTGCTGCCGATATTGCCGAGCAGGTGTATTCCCACTTCAGGCATGGGGCGTTGCCAACTGGGAAGGTTGTCGTAGACCACCGTGCGCACTGCATTGCGGATGGCGATAGCGTCTATGGGGTCGAGGCTGGCGTTGTAGGCTATGCTCAGGGGGTCGCGGTGGAAGATGAGCGTGTAGAAGGTGCATGCGGCGGCATAGGTACCGGCAACAGAGGGGTGGCTGCCGTCGGAGGAGTAGAGCTCTATGTCAGGGTTGTTGGTGCGCAGGTGGCGCCACACGCGGCCCACGGGGCAGAGCGAGGCATCGTTGGCTTCGGCCATATAGGTGTAGCGCAGGCAGAGCATGCTGTCCATGCCCTCGTAGGTGCCCAGCACGGGGAAATATTGCGCGTTCTGCTGGTCGCCGTCGCGGCGTCCCCAGGTCATGTAGAACATAGGCTCGGCGCAGGGGTTGTGGGCGTAGATGGAGTCGACAAGCCGCTCGGCATAGGGGAAGACTTCGGCCTCGACCTGACTCTGTGGGAACGACGGGTATTGGCTCTGCTCCTGCAGTACCACCACGTCCCAGCCACCTTGGCATATAAGTTCCATCGACTGGTTGGTACAGTGATTTTGGAAGGTGCATCCGCCAGGGGTGTTGCTGCTGTAGGTCATGTCGCTGCCCATACTGCGGGCTATGTTGAAGACCATCTGCGGCAGGTTGTTGACCTCGGTATAGCTGTTGCCGATGAACAGCACACGGGGGCCATCCTGTGCCAATGCGGCAAAGGCATACAGGAACAGGGCTACAAGGGCTATGCGTTTCATATCGTAGGAGTTTCTATTTGCGAAGCATTTCCACCTCGTCGAGCATAAGCCATGCCGGCTCGCCATGGTAGGGGTGCCATATAGGCAGGGTGGGGCGGCAGACGATGCGCAGACGCACGAAGTGGACGCTGCGGGCTTTGTTGGGTTCGATGCTGTAGCGCAGACGGCGGCTGTCGCCATAGAGGTCGGAGGGTTCGTTCAGCAGGTCAAGGCTCTGCCAGGGCGACCATCTGTTGCCGTCGATGCTCCACGAGGCCTGCACGTCGAGGGGTTTAACCACCCAGTCGGTGGGGCTGTGGGCGGCACCGACACTTATGGTGCCGATGGTGGCGTATTCTTCGAGCGTTAGCGTTAGCTCCACGGTGTCGGGGCTTTGGAAGCCCACCCAGCTGTGCTGCCAGTCGCCTGGCACGGCGCGGCGGCCGTCGGTGAGCACAGCAGGATAGCCTGCGGCATACTTCTCGACGGGAGTGCTGCTGCAGGTTATGGATTTTACCTTCAGTGCCGCTTTGTGCGAGGGCTCGGGCATCTGCCTCAAGTCGGGGTGTATGCTGGAGCTGAAGGAATAGAGGCGGTTTGGAAGTCCGTGGAAGAGGATGAAGCTGTAGCAATAGCTGCTGTCGCCGCTGATAGTGTGGCGCTCGGCGACGCCGGGGCCACAGGTGGCGGTGCCAAGGCCAGCCTGGCGGTAGTCGATGCTGACGGTATAGTAGGGGTCGGGCTCGCCGACGTCGCTCCAGCGGCGGGCGGCGGTGAGGGTGCTGTCGCTCCAGCGGCGCACGCTGAAGTTGAAGGGTTCCTTCCAGTCGTCGTTGCGAGCTATGCTGATGGCAGGGCTGTCGCCATTGAAACGCACCCACCAGGCTTCGCGGTTGCCTTGCTCCTCGGGCACCACATACTGTGGCGCGCTGAGTTCGTCGAGGCTCTTGTACCATGTGCTCACACGCTGTGCCTCGTGGCGGTCGGGGTAGGTCTCGTGTATGTTGCCATAGAAGGTGCCGGCAATGTAAGATGTGTCGAGTCCGAACTGCAGGCCAAGCTTGGGCAGCGTGCGGAATTGGCCGCCCGGCACCACCATATAGTTCAGCTGCAGGCGACCCTGTTCGTCGGCGACGATAATCTCTTTCATGCGGATTGAGGCACCGTCGGGCGTGGTGAGGCGCAGCAGCATCTGTACCTCGGCCTTGCCGGTGCTGACGTTGAGCACCTCGGCCTTCAGTTGGTCGAGTCCTTGCCAGGCACGGGCACCGAGGGGGTCAACGAGGTCGTTCTCGGTGGGCGGACGCCAGAAGTTGTAGCGCAGCGGACGCGCCAGCAGCTCGTGGCCATTGATGCGATAGGATGTTATGCTGCCGTCGGTGGTGCTTACAGCCACGCTGAAGTTCTGCCCACTGATGGTCACATGGTGTTTGTTGCGGTCGATGCTGTAGTGCTCGGCAGGGCCTGTCATCCATCGGTCAGGCACAGCCTGTTTCCTGTTGGCAGGCACATTGCTGCTACCACGGGTGTAGACTGCTTCCACCTCATAGGCGTGGGGATGCGGTGTGCGGTCGGCGGCGAGGATGCCATTGGCACAGAAGGCGTCGTCGTCCTTGATGCCGGGCAGCTCGCCGAGGTCACCTCCTGCGGCCCAGCAACTGTCTTTCAGGAAGGCTTGGTCCACCCAGTCCCAAATGAAGCCGCCCTGCAACTGGGGGTACTTGTCAATGGTGTCCCAATAGTCCTTGAGGCCGCCCATGCTGTTGCCCATGGCGTGGCAGTACTCGACCATGATGTAGGGACGTTTGTTCTTGGGGTTGCGGGCATACTGTGAGAGGTATTCGACCGAGGGGTACATGATGCCTACGATGTCGGTGTTGCGGTCGAGTTCGGCACGCTCGTAGACCACAGGACGTGTGTTGTCTTTGCCCTTGAGGAAGCGGTAGGCCTCCTCGAAGCAATAGCCGTTGCCACATTCGTTGCCGAGACTCCAAGCTATGACACACGGGTGGTTGCGGTCGCGCTTGTACATGTTGTAGATGCGGTCGAGGATAGGGTTTAGCCACTCCTTCTTCTTGGCCAGACTGTGCTCGCCATAGCCTTGGGCGTGGCTTTCGTTGTTGGCCTCGTCCCACACATACAGGCCTGCCGAGTCGCAGAGGTCATACCAGAGTTCGTCGTCGGGATAGTGGGAGGTGCGCACGGCGTTGACGCCCATCTCTTTCATAAGTGTGATGTCCTGCCGCATTTCGTCGGGGGTGATATAATGGCCGCCATACATAGAGTGCTCGTGGCGATTTACGCCGCGTATCTCCATAGGTTTGCCATTGAGGCGCAGCTGGCCGTCGCGGATGTCGATGTGGCGGAAGCCGATGCGTTTGGTGATACGCTCGGTCTCGCGGCCAGCACCGTCGTAAAGGCTGATGACGAGGGTGTAGAGTTGAGGGGTGCTGTCGCTCCAAGGCTGAATGTCGCGGCATCTCATTTGGAACGAGGCAAACCAATCTTTGTTCTTCAACGGATGTCCCATGGCCATGTGTCCGGCGAAAGTGATTTCCACGCGGCCTTCGTTGACTTCGCGGTTGAGGTCTATCATCACGTCCAACAGGCCGGTGCTCCAGTCGTTGGTGTCGAGGTCGGCGATGACCTTGATGTCGGTGATATAAGTCGAGGGGACGCTGTAGAGCTCCACGTCGCGTGTGATGCCGCTCATGCGCCACATGTCCTGGCATTCCAGGTAACTGCCGTCGCACCAACGTATGACTTTTGCCACCACGCGGTTGCGTCCAGGCTGCAGGTAGCGTGTGATGTCCCACTCGGCAGGAGTCTTGGAATCTTGACTGTAGCCTACCTCGCGACCGTTGATGTAGAGATACATGGCCGACTTGACAGCACCGAACTTGATGACGGTGCGACGACCCTGCCACGAAGAGGGCAGCGTGAAGTCGCAGGCATAGACGCCTGTGGGGTTGTAGTCGGTGGGTGCATAGGGCGGGTTGGCCTTTGGCACGTTGGCTCCTTGACGGTCGCCGACGGGGAATTCGTTCTTCATGTTGACATACACCGGCACGCCATAGCCTTGCAGCTCCATGTTGCCAGGCACACGGATGGTGTCCCAGCGCGACGGCGTGATGGTGGCCTGACTGGGATTATCGAAGAAGGCGAACTGCCAGGTGCCGTTGAG
Source organism: Bacteroidales bacterium (assembly GCA_017524785.1). Classification (GTDB taxonomy): domain Bacteria; phylum Bacteroidota; class Bacteroidia; order Bacteroidales; family P3; genus Colimorpha. Next base: position 12,596 of record JAFXUY010000037.1, read on the forward strand.
TGAGATACGCCATTGGTCGCCGTCGGGGATGATACGGTCGTGGGGCTGTACCTTGTTGAGACGGTACACCTCGATGTTATTCCAATAGGGTTGTCCTTGTGCCGACAGAAAGCAGCACAGCATTAGCAGCAGTGTTGTGAGTCGGCGCGTCACCGTTTAGAAGGGGATGAAACCTATACCGAGCTTGAATGTTAAGATGTTCGACATTATTGCATCGGCATAGTGGAGGTATTTCTTGTAGGTGTCGCTGAAGTCGAAGTCGATAGTTCTGCTGAGACCATAGGTGTAGGCATAGTCGACCTGCCAGTTGAGCAGCAGGCGGTGGAAGAATGTGTAGTTGCGGCCCATGCCGATATTGATGCCGAAGGTGTTGCCGCCATTGTCGCCGGCGAGTTCGGTGAAGTGTACCCAGTGGATGCCGAAACTGAAGTATTTGCCTAGCGGAGCGAAGTCACTCTGCTTGTACTTGCGGCCATTGAGGCCAACGATGAACATGTTCTTTGAACACTGAATAAGAGTCTCGTCGGTACGCACCCACCATCCATTATTGTCGAAAACATCGGTGTACTCTGTACGAGTTACATCTTCGTAGCCTTTGTGGTAGCGAAAGGAGGCAACCAGTGAGAAGTCGCGCTTCAGGGCCACCTCGAGCGATGCCCAGGGGGTAAGCGCGAAGTAGTGACCGGCATCGAAGGTCTGGTAGCCAGCGAAGCCTAGGTTGAAACCGCCAGCCAGTGCTACATGATGGCCGAAGAGGCCTGTGGGCTCTTTCTTCTTCGAACGCAGGGCATGTGCATAAGTGTCGTAAATCATGGCATCGACGAAGTCGCTATGGTCGGCCACGTTGTAGCTGTAGCTTTCGCGTGCCAGCACCTTGCCGTTGCGGGCGTCGACGATTACCGAGGCCATGTTGGTGTGCTCGAGGCCCGAAAGGCTTGCGGGGATGACAATCGGGGCAATGGGAAGGATAAAGGCATAGCCCCACGGTATATCGGGGTCGGTACCTTCGATGTTGAGCACCACGGTGATGTTGATGGTCTTGGCATTGTAGCGGTCGAGCATTTCGTCCATGGCAGGCTGCATGATGCGCTGCATGGTGTATTCGCCTTTGTCGAGCCAGAACTCGTTCATCCATTCGCACAGCGTCAGGAAGTCGTTGTACTGTGTGTCGCTCTCCATCATGTGGAGGCCACCGTCGGAAAGGTTGACGCTCTCGCAGCCGAAGTGTTTGCCCATGCGCAGCAGTCGTGAGGTGAGGTCTGACTCGCGGCTGTCGCTCTCCGAGTATTTCATCTCGCCATTCTTGTTGGCCACCCAGTAGGTGGGGTCGAAGATCATTATGCCGTTGGCGCTGTCTTTAACATCGGCAGGCTTGGTGGCCGAGCCGTTGAGGTGGTTGCGCAGTGCGCTGGTGAACTCGGGGTCGGTGGCGGCTATGTCGGTGATGGCATAGGCCGTAGGATTGCGTTTAGTCTGCGTCTCGCGTTTTTGCTTGATGCGTTCGTATTTGGTCTTTGGACGGTCGTTGTCGGTAGGGGCTGCCGCCGTGCTGTCGGCTGGCTGATCCTTGACCTCTTCCTTGGGTGCTTCGAGCACGAAGTCGATAACGCTCTTCTTGTTCGAGGAGCGCAGCTCGTCCATCAGGTCGGTGGCAATCCTTTCGTAGGCATTGTCGGCAGTGAAGCGGCGATGCAACTCCCATGCTTTGTGCAGGGCTATGAGGGTTGCCTGTTCGGCGCTCATCTTTTTCATGGCATAGTAGACCTGCTGGCTTTCGCCTTCGATTTCCTTGTAGTTGCCAACGGCTTTATTTTCGTCCTCATGGTTTTTGAACATGGCTATACCGTAGAGCTCCTGCGCCATGTATTTGTTGAGTGTTTCGTCGTTGGGATTGGCTTTGAGCATGAGCCATGTGTTGTAGAATGCGCGGGCATATTGGCCATGGACAACCTCCTGACGTATGCACTCCTTGCGGGCCATGTCGCGCAAAGCCTCGAACTCGGCCTTGGTGGTGATTACATAGCGCTCGCCGCCATAATAGCCGTCGAGGGCTGCGGCGCAGTTGCGGCGGCGGCTTACGATGTTGGGGTGCGAGCTGCGGCTGTCGTCGTAGTTGTCGCGGCTGGTGATGTTGGCAGTGGTGTCGAGCCAGCAGCCGGTGAGCTTGAAATAGGGGGTGTTAAACCAAGTGGTGTCGAAAGGAATCTCGTCGAAGGGCAGCTCGCTGTACTGAAGCACGTCGAACACGCCGTCAATGACCTCGCGGCTGTAGGGGCTGTTCATATAGAACATGGCTATGCCCAGCGAGTCGGCTTCGTTCTCCATTTCGCGGCTGCGGTGGTGACGGCGCATGAAGTCGCTCATTTCATTGTCGCCCTCCTCGACCTCTGCGGTGCGGTTTTTGTTCTTGCCAACAATTTCCTCTATCGAGTGGCTGCGGTAGTAGTGTATAATCTCGTGAGACAGGATGAATGCCAGCTGTGCTTCGTCCTCGACCTGGGCCACAAGACCCACGTTGACAAACACCATGCCTTGTCCGGTGGTGAAGGCGTTCACCTCGGGGCTAGTAACGGTGTAGAAACGAAGCTCTGAGCGCAGGGTGGGGTAGTCCTTTAGCAGAGTGTCGGCTATGCGCGAGACCATATTGCTTATGGGGTCGCCATAGATGATGTGTCCGCCGGCCATCATCTTGTTGATGCGGTATGACGACTCCATTACCTGCTCTTTGTTTTTCACACGGCCGCCAGCATACTGCTTGGCGCGCTCCATGTCGGCATCATAGAGCTGCTGCACGGTCATCTTCATGTCGGCCGGCACTTTGCCGCTGCTGCGCAGCTGTGCTTTTGCGCCGAAGGCCAGAAGCACAGCCGAGGCGAGTATGAGTATCTTCTTCATGGGTTTATTTCAATTCCAAATGTGCAAACTGTCCTTGTTTCCTGTTGCTGATGAGAAGCATGTATTTGTTGCCGTCGAGGTGGTGAGCCGAGCCTATGATGCTCTGCTTGTCGATGTCGAAGTTTTCGCTGCGCTCCTTGCCGTCGGCACCGAGGCGGATGACGCTGAGCACGGCTTTGTCTCTTGTGGCGACAAACTTCTTGACAGGCTTCTCGGCGGGCAGAGTGGAGTTCTTCACGCTGTTTGGCATTGCCAGCATGATGCCGTCGTTGCAGGGTTGCCAGCGGTAGCCCAAGCAGCCGCGGTAGTTGGGCGAGCAGATGTTGTCGAAACGCCAGGTGCGGGTCCATTCCACTTTGCCGTCGGCCGAGACGCGCATCACCATCATGCCCCTGCGGTGGAAATCGCTGGGCAGACCGTCGACATACACCGTCCACATTTGGTCTATCACCAGGTAGGCACCGTCGGCATCGGCAATGCCCTGCTGGATGTTGCCAAAGGGTATCCAATGGTGCTTCAGCCCGCTCTTTTCTTTTCCGTTGGTGAGTCTGGCGACCTCAGTGTCGGTGAAGGTATGTTGGGTGACGGTGAGCTTGCCGCTCTCTACGTCATAGCAGTATATGTCGATGCGGTCGATGTTGGGGCCAGCCTCTTGGGCAGGCATCCAGTTGCGCTCCTCTTCCTGCACAGCCACAGCCACCAGCAGTTTGCCATTGGCGTAGCGTATCAGGCGTGTTTCCTTTGTCCGCACATCGTCGGCAAGGCTGAAGCCGCAGTGCTCCTCATTCTCACCGTCGGCAATGGTGAACAGGCATTTGCCTTTGTCGGTAAAGTAGGCCAGCACCACTTCGCCGCTGTCGGTGACAAACACTTGGTTGAAGCCGAAGCAGTCGACCTTCACCTTCCAGTATTCGGAGAGTTCGCGATTGTAGAGGGCCACCTTCACTTCGGCGTCCTGAGTCTTGCGTGCTGCCACGTAGACACCCGCCAGCAACTGCTGGTCGGCCGAAGTGCCCATGCTGAAGAAGAATTCGTCGCCCTTCTGCCCTTTATAGTCGGCCAGCACCACCTGCTCGCCCTGCATGGCCAAAGTCGTCGTGCGACGTTCGCGCCATACGCGCAAGCCGTCGTCGTTGTTTTTCACAAACAGCAGGTCGACGTTGCCGTCGTTAATGAAGCCGCCATAGCAGTTGAAGTCTTTTGAGGAGCCCATGTCGACACGGCCCAGTTCGTTTTGCGAGTAATCGTAGCTCGCCAGCGACTGCTTGAAGCGTCCCAAGCCGCTGTATTCAAACAGCACCACGGCTTTGTTGGTGGCACCTATAAACTGTTGGTCGAAGGCTCCACTAATCTGGCTGCCAAAACTCCCTGGGATGGCTTTGCCTAGGGCCTCGGTGGTGAAAGTCGAGTTTTGCGAGAAGGCAGTAGTTGCGCCGAAAAGCAACATAACTGCAACAAATACAATCTTTTTGCTCATAATAAAAATTTTTGTTTAAAGTGCAAATATACACATAATTCTGTGTTTTAAAAAATTTTTGTATCTTTGCAGCCCGAAATATGCAGGAAGGACTGGTCATACGTACTACCGGCAGTTGGTACCGCGTGTTGCTCGCCGACGGCGGGCAACTCGATTGTCGTCTGCGCGGAAACTACCGTTTGCGTGGCAACAAGCAGACCAACCCCGTGGCAGTGGGTGACCATGTGGAATTCGAGCGTCAGGACGACGGTACCGGTGTAATCCACGAGGTGCAGGACCGCCGCAACTACATAGTGCGCCGGGCCACCAAGCTTTCGAAGCAGACGCATGTCATTGCTGCCAATATCGACCTGCTGTGCATCGTGGCTACACTAGGCTTGCCACGCACATCGACGGGATTCATCGACCGACTGCTGGTCACCGCCGAGGCCTACCATATTCCGGCCTGCATCATCTTCAACAAGTGCGACCTGCTGGTAGACGAGGAATTACGGTCTATTCAGGATGAACTGTCAACGCTGTATCGCAATGTAGGCTACCCTGTGCTCGAGGTGTCGGCTCTGAAAGGCACAGGCCTTGATGCCGTGAAAGAGATGATTGCCGGTAAAACGGTGCTCTTCAGTGGTCATAGCGGTGTGGGCAAGAGCGCCCTGCTCAACGCCATAAGTCCCGGGCTCGGACTCAAGGTTGGTCAAATATCAGACTGGAGTCTCAAGGGTAAGCATACCACCACCTTCGCCGAGATATTTCCTGTCCAACTTTCAACTTTCAACTTTCCTAATTGATACCCCCGGCATCAAAGAGTTCGGAATGGTCGACTTCACACCACAGGAACTTTCACATTTCTTCCCCGAGATGCGTGCGGTGCTGCACGATTGTCATTTTGCCAATTGTACCCACCGTCACGAGCCGCAATGTGCGGTGAAGGCCGCTGTCGAGGAAGGTCGTATAAGTGAAGAACGTTACCATAATTACCTCAACATCATAGAAGATACAAATAATACACAATAATTATGTTTCAGTTAATCAGTTTCAAAGAGATTCTTAGCACCTTCCTGGTGATGTTTGCTATCATCGACATCACGGGGTCGATACCTATTTTCGTCTCCATGCGCGACAAAGGGACGAAAATTAAGCCCTTCCAAGCTACGGCGGCAGCCTTGGTGCTCTTCATCGGTTTCTACTTCCTTGGCGACGCTTTGCTGCACCTCTTCGGCATCGACATGCCATCGTTCGCCGTTGCAGGCTCGGTGGTGCTCTTCATCCTCGCCTTCGAGATGGTTCTGGGACGCGACATCATCAAGAACGAACCTACCTCGTCGGGCGCCAGCATCGTACCCATTGCCTTCCCACTCATCGCAGGACCAGGAGCCATCACGGCCTTCATATCGCTGCATGCCGAATACGCCACCATCAACATCATGATAGGTCTGGCGGTCAATATCATTCTCGACTTCTTCGTGCTGCGCTATCTCGACAAGATAACCCACTGGCTTGGCGCCGACATCATCTATGTGCTTCGCAAGTTCTTCGGCGTCATACTTCTCGCCATGGCCGTCAAGCTCTTCGTCGGCAACATCATGGCGATTTTCCATGGATAAATAAAAAGGCAGGCTTTCGCCTGCCTTTCTCTTTTTATTTTCAAGTCTTTTATTTCAGGAACTTGAAGTCCTTGCCGAGGTAGTAGGCTTGGTCGCCGAGGCCTTCCTCGATGCGCATCAGCTGGTTGTACTTGCAGATACGGTCGGTGCGGCTAGCGCTACCGGTCTTGATGAGGCCGGCGTTCATGGCCACCACGAGGTCGGCGATGGTGGTGTCCTCGGTCTCACCGCTACGGTGGCTGATGATGGCGGTGTACTTGTTGCGCAGGGCCAGGTTGACAGCCTCGATGGTCTCGGTGAGGGTGCCGATTTGGTTGAGCTTGATGAGGATGCTGTTGGCAACATTCTTCTCAAGACCCATCTTCAGGCGGTCGAC
>JAFXUY010000038.1 GCA_017524785.1 Bacteroidales bacterium
GTGGTGCGCTCGCGGCAACTGCATATCTACCGTAACGGGAAGAAGGTACTGGTGTTGGCTGGCAAAGCGGCACCGAAAGTCATTCGCGAAGACCGTTTATGTGAAATGATTAATGGTTATGGAAAATAAATTCAATATACGTCCGGCGAGGGCCGATGAGGCAGGCCTTGTGCTGGAATTCATCAAGAAACTGGCGGCATACGAGAAATGTGCCGACGAGGTGGTGGCCGACGAAGCAACCGTTTACCAATCTCTCTTTGTGGAGCGCTCCGCCGAGGTGCTCTTCGCCGAAGAAGATGGTGTGGTGATAGGCTTCGCCTTGATCTTCCACAACTTCTCCACCTTCGTGGGTCGCAAGGGGCTCTACCTCGAAGACCTTTTCATAGTGCCCGAGAAGCGCGGCCGAGGCTACGGGAAGGCGTTGCTGAAACACTTGGCACAGCTGGCTGTGGAGCGCAACTGCGGCCGCATGGAGTGGATATGCCTCGACTGGAACCAGCCGGCCTTGAAGGTGTACCGCAGCATCGGCGCCGTGCCGATGGACGAATGGACGGTGCAGCGGCTCAACGAGGCGGCGCTGAAGCGCTTTGCAGAGGAGTAATTCAAACGACAGTACGATGACAGAAGCGACAGAACAAGAGAAAGCCCTGCGGCTGGCCACCGAGGCGGGACATATACTCCTCGAGAACGGTGCGGAGATAAGCCGCGTGGAGCAGACAATGGAGCACATAGCGTCGGCCTATGGGGTGAGTGACGAGAGTTTCTTTGTGCTCAGCAACGGCATCATCACCACCGGGCAGCAATATGCCCGCGCCGAGTTTATACCCATACGCGGCACGCAGTTGAGCCGTGTGGTGGATGTGAACCAGCTGAGTCGCGACGTGAGCGCCGGACGTGTGCCCCTCGACGAGCTGGCGTCGCGCCTGCAGGCAATACGTACAAGCAAAGGCAAGCCTTGGTGGGAGGTCGTCGCAGGCATCGCTTTGGGCGTTGCCTCGTTCAGCATCCTCTTCGGCGGAAGCCTTGTGGACGCTGCGGCCACCTTCGCCTGCGGCTTGCTGCTGGGAGCCTTCATGACCTTCGTGGGTGCGCACTTGAGCCGCATCTTCGGCAACCTGCTGGGTGGCCTTGTGGGCGGCTTGCTTTGCGTACTGGCGGTGACGCTGGGCTTCGGCGAGCACCTGCCCAACATGATTATCGGCACCATCATCGCCTTGGTGCCTGGAGTACCATTCACCAACGGCATGCGCGACCTGGCCAACGAGGACTATATCGCCGGCGCCACGCGCCTGATGGACGCCTTCCTGGCGTTCCTCTGCATAGCCCTCGGAGTGGTGCTGGCGTTCATTGTGGAAGGGCTGTTTGCCGGCGGATTGATGCAGCTGAGCACGCCGGCCATCGACCCTGTGGCGTCGGCGTGGTACATACAGCTGCCGGCGGCATTCATAGGCACCGTGGGCTTCTCGGCGCTCTTCGGTGCACCGCGCAAATACTATGTTGACTGCGGCATCGTGGGCATGCTGGGGTGGGCGGTGTATCTGCTGACAGCAACGGCGGCGTCGCTGCATGTGGTGGGAGCCGCCTTCCTGGGCGCCCTGACGGTGGCTGCGGTGAGCAGCGTGCTGGCTGTGGTGCGGAAATGCCCCACGACGGTGTTTCTCATCTGCGGTATCATACCGCTTGTGCCTGGCGGCGGCATCTTCTGGACGGCCTACTACCTGGTCGGAGACCAGCTGCGCCTGGCGGCCACCACCGGCTTCACCGCCCTCAAGGTCACCATAGCCATTGCCGGCGGCATCATACTGATGGGTGCCATTGCGGGTAGGGTGAAAAGGAGGAAGGTGAATGGTGAATAGTGATTGGTGAATAATAACTATAGATTGAATTATGAAACACATACAATATCAAACACAAGGCACCTGCTCGGTGCTGATAGACGTGACGGCCGACGACAACGACGTCATACAGCAGGTGTCGTTCCTCGGCGGTTGCGACGGCAACTTGCAGGGTGTCTGCCGGCTGGTGAAGGGGCAGAAGATAGACGACGTAATCGCCAAACTCGACGGCATCAGCTGCGGCGGCAAGCCCACGTCGTGTCCCGACCAGCTATGCCGGGCATTGGAACAATTGAAGAACAAATATAATACTAATTTAGCATGAGAAAGACACTATGGTTATTGGCTGCCGCCCTGCTGCTGACGGCTTGCGGAAACCAAGAAGAGCAGTTGAAGAAAAGGGCTGCGGAACTGTGCAAGTATATCCCCGACCACGAGTTGCGGGAGGAGTCGCGCGAGTATATGACCGAGGACTTCTACAACGTGCTCGACACGATGTTCAACCACCTGCCTGAATTTGAGGCCATGGACCACGAGTGGCTCTACTACTTCGTCACCGGCAACGGCGGCACGATAGCCGACTTCAACGTGGTCGGCGTTGAGCAACTGGACAATACCCATGCCGTGGCCACCATCAGCGTGCGCCAGAAATGGGAGGATGGCTCGTTTGACCCCTACGCCGACGTTGAGGAGCATAAGCTCGCGATGGAGAAAGTGGACGGCGAATGGCTGATGGCCGACTTTGACGGGCACAAGGCCGACTGCATCCGCCACATCGCCATCAACCGCTGGGAACAAAAGCTGCGCGTAGGCATAAGCACTTTCCTGGCCGAGGAGTTCGGTACAAAATACACACAGGGCGACCTGTGCATACCCGTGCTGATGATTGTGGCCGAGGAAGACTGCGAGACCGAAATAGCATGGGTGTGGGGCGACTTCTGGGTGTTCAACTACAAAATAGCGGGCGACACCCTCAAGACCGTATCCGGAGGCAACCATCCGTGCCGCCTGCAGATAAGCGAGCTCGACGGCTCACCGTACGTTATGGGATACGACATTGTGGAGGACGGTGCTGCCAACGACAGGAGCGCCCGCGAGATATTCGGCAAACACTATGATGTCTACCAGAACATGCACTCCAACGAGCAGGTGCGCGAGGCTGTCCGCAAGGAGCAGTTGCGGGAATATGTGAAGCGCAACAAGCTCGATGTGAGCTACTATCAGGACTACGGCTGGCCGGCCGTCAAGCTATGAAACGGATAGAGGTTGTGGCTGCAGTCATCTGCCAGGGCGGCCGTGTCTTTGCCACGCAGCGCGGATATGGCGAGTGGAAAGACTGGTGGGAGTTCCCGGGCGGCAAGATGGAGGCCGGTGAGACGCCAGAGGCGGCGCTGAAGCGCGAGATACGCGAGGAGCTGTCGGCGGAGATTAGCGTTGGCAGGCTGCTCGGCACCGTGAAGCACGACTACCCCGCCTTTCACCTCACCATGCATTGCTACCTCTGTTCGCTGCTCTCGGAGGCCCTCAGGCTCAATGAGCACGAGGCCGCGCGCTGGCTTGCGAAAGAGGAGCTCGACGGAGTGAGGCGGCTGCCGGCAGACCTGCAGCTGATAGAACAACTGAAAAACATAGACCTATGGTAATAGACTTTAACAAGATAGAAGAGGTCGCCAACCCGCAGTTCAAAGGCGGCGAGGGCGACACGATGTTCCGCACCTTCAACGACGGACAGAACAAGATTATGCGTGGTCGGCTCGACGTGGGTTGCTCCATCGGCTACCACAAGCACGAGACCAACAGCGAGATAATCTTCATCCTTAGCGGTGAGGCCCGTTGCCTGTACGACGACGGCGAGGAACGACTCGTTCCTGGCCAGTGCCACTACTGCCCTGTGGGCCACTCGCATTCGCTTATCAACGCCAGCGCCACCGAGCCGTTGACATTCTTTGCCATAGTACCGGAACTTAAAGCCCTATGAGACTCAGCAATGATATCATCACCATCGAGGTTGCAGAACATGGCGCCGAGCTGGTGAGCCTGCAGAAAGACGGCCGTGAATATATGTGGAGCGGCGACCCCGCCTACTGGAACCGCCATGCGCCGATACTCTTCCCCGCCGTGGGGAAGCCTTATAACAATGAGCTACATGTGGACGGAAAGGCCTATCCCATGAAGCAGCACGGATATGCACGCGACAGCGAGTTTGAAGTCCTTGGCGAGGGTCGCCTGCGTCTGATGCCATGCCCCCTCAGCGATAGTTATCCTTTCCGGTTGGGGTTGGTGGTGTGTTACCGCCTGAATGGCAACGCGGTGGAGGTAACGTGGACGGTGGAGAATCTCGACTGCCGCGATGCTTACTTCCAGATTGGCGCCCATCCTGGCTTTATGCTGCCCGAGTATAATGCTGCGGACGCTATCCATGGGTATATCCATTACTACGACCGTGAAGGGAGACCAGTTAGTCCTGTCATTGTCTCAGCTCTTGAGGATGGTAACCGCATCCCTAGGTCAATAGTCAATGTGGCTGACTGCATGCCCATTACAGCCGACACCTTCGCCCATGACGCCCTGATGTTCGAAGGAGGTCAGGTGACGAAAGCCGTGTTGTGCGACAAAGAAGGTAACGCGGTGCTGGGTGTCAGCTGCCCCCAGGCCGAAGCCTACGGCATCTGGGCACCGCATAAGGAAGGCTGTCCCTTCGTATGCCTCGAGCCCTGGTGCGGAATCTGCGATGCGAAAGGTTTCACCGCCGACATCTCCATGCGTCAGTATATCCACCGCCTGGCACCGAAAGAGAAATATACCTTTACCTACGCTATTGATATATTCCGGTAAGCATTCCACTATTACTTTTCTCCAGTGATTGCTTGTGAGACGTTTATGACATAGTCAGCCAGCTTCTCGTATTGTGCATATAAGCCGCTATATGCGTTGCCCACCTCGTAGCCATAACGGTTGTGTCGCAATGCGTCGAGATGCTCTTCCCTCAACCGGTCGCGACAGGCGTTGACTGCACGTTCGGCATCTTTAGCAGCACGTAGGTCGGCACGGTCGTAGTCGACAAGGTTGCCGTCCATCACCAGCAGGGCATTCTCTACCAAGGCGCTCATCTCGGCAAGATTGGCATTCTGGCCATCACTGAAATGCACGGCATCGGAATATTTGTTCTTGCGCGTAAGGGCAATCTGATATATGCTGTCGCCGATGCTTTCAAGGTTGTCGCTGACACACAGCATGGCGCTGATACGCTCCGAGCCGTGGGCACTGATATCACCGCTACCGACAGCGGTGAGGAACTTGGTCAACTCCATATCCATGCGGTCGGTCAATCTCTCGTAGCGGGCAATACGTTCCACAACGGCATTCATTTCCTTGGCATTCTTTACCGACCGCAGTTCTGGCAGCATGGCGTACATGTGCAACACTTGCTTCGAGAAGAGCTGCAATTCCTTCTTGGCACTTTGCAAGTTGAGCTCGGCGGTATTGACTGGCCCGCGACTGATATAAGTGAGGCGGTATTCATCGGACTCCTTCTCCTCTTTCTTCTCGGGAACCATGCGAGTGACAATCCACACAATCTGCGGTATGAACCACGACTGCACACTGACGTTCAACACATTGAACATCGTATGGAAAAGAGAGAGCGCCATTGGAGCATCATTGGGAAAAACCATTTGCACTACCATAAGTATGGGCCGGAAGAGAATGAGTGTCAACGTGACACCGATAAGGTTGAACACAAGATGCGCCCTTGCTGCCCGTTTACCGGCAACGCCGGCAACCATAGCAGCAATATTGGCTGTGATGGTGGTGCCAATATTTTCGCCCATCACCAGTGCAACAGCAACATCAAGACCTATCCAACCGTTGTGGAGCATAAGCAGCGTGATGGCCATTGTTGCTGCCGATGCCTGCAACACGCAGGTCAGCGCTGCTCCGATAGCAACAAAAAGAAGCACCGACCAAAAGCCAAAGCCGCTCAACGAAGCAATACCCTGAAGTAATGAGGGATACTCGCTTAGATTTGGCATCGCGCTCTGCAGAAACCGCATACCAACCAGCAGCAAGGCAAGGCCGATGATGGTCTGACCGACGGAGCGCATCTTGTCGCGCTTCGCGAAGAAGAATACCAGACTGGCGGCGGCAATAAGGAGTGGAAGGTCGAAATACCCGGACCCTTCGCCAAGACCCAGCAGGGTGATAATCCAGGCCGTCACCGTGGTGCCTATATTTGCACCCATAATGACTGCCACGGCTCCGCCGAGCGTTAGCAGGCCAGCGTTGACAAAACTCACCACCATCACTGTGGTGGCGCTCGACGACTGTATGGCCGCCGTCACTGCCGTTCCGGTCAAAATGCCGTTCAACGGGCTGCCTGTCATCTTGCCCAGCACGGCACGCATCTTGCTGCCGGCAACCTTCTGCAATCCCTCGCTCATCAGTTTCATGGCGAAAAGGAACACCGCCAGCGAACCGGCAAAATTGATGATAATCAGTAGAATGTCTGTAACTTTCATATTAGCGTTTCTTGATATTTTGACGCCGCAAAGGTACAGACAGATTGTTACAAAACTGTTACGAAACGGTTAAGTTTTTGTTAAGTTTGCAGTCGGAAATAGCAATAAGCCACAGCAACCACCAACTGCACAAGCAGGATGGCGGGCACCCCGTAGCGGAACTTCTTGTGCTGCGTCTTGTGGCGGAACACCCTCATGGCCAGCAGGGCTCCTATGCTGCCGCCGAGGGCGGCGAGGAGCAGGAGCGCCGCCTCGCGCACCCGCCAGCGGTTATGGCGTGCTTTCCATTTGTCGATGCCGTAAGAAATGAAGGTCAGCAGGTTGACCGCCAGGAGGTAATACAGGGCTATCCGTAAGTACATCTTACAAGTTGGTTTCTTCGCAACCGTCGTTTTCTCGCCTCGGCATAGTACAAAC
>JAFXUY010000039.1 GCA_017524785.1 Bacteroidales bacterium
CAATAATTGGCGAAAACAACTACGCTCTCGCTGCCTAACCGAAGCACAGTAAGTTCGGCTTAATTCCCGCGCAAGGCGCAGGAACGAGACATCTCCCAGCCGCCCCGACCGTCGGCTGCTGACCAGGAGGTGCAGGTAAAGACGGGATAGCCGGTGCGACACCTCTACACGCCGGTGAAACTTTCAGAGGTTAAGGGTGGCCTTGGGTGCCGATGTCCGGAGCCGCCCCGACAACCAACCACCGGATAAGCATGTAGAAAGCACATCTGTTAACTGTTTGGACGAGGGTTCGACTCCCTCCAGCTCCACAAAAGAGAGGTTCATCACAAGCCTCTCTTTTTCTGTCAAGGGGAGGCAATATTGGCGTCAGTTTGTCGTTATTTAAATATTATAATTATTATTATGGAAGGATTTATTCTTGCGGCAGGTTTGGGGACGCGACTGCGGCCGCTGACCGACGATAGGCCTAAGGCCTTGGTCGAGGTAGGTGGCATGACGCTGCTGGAGCGCACCATACATACGCTGGAGGCGGCGGGAATTGAGCATATTGTGGTGAATATACACCATTTCGCCGCTAAGATGCGCGCCTTTATCGGCAGCCACCAATGGAGGGCGAAGATCGACATCAGCGACGAAAGCGCGATGCTGCTTGACACCGGCGGCGGCTTGAAGAAGGCTGCGCCGCTGTTCACAGGCGCGGAGAATATATTGGTGCACAATGTGGACATACTTTCGGAGACAGACCTGCGGGATGTGGAACGGAAGCACGAGGCCGACGGCAATATGGCAACGCTGTGCGTGAGCCGCCGGCAGACCAAGCGGCTGCTGGAGTTTGACGGAGAGGGGAGGCTCGTTGGACGAGCAGAACAAGGGCTTGCATTCAGCGGCATCTCGGTTGTTTCGCCGGCACTGTTCGCACTGCTGCCCGAGGCCGACCACCCGTACCCGGTGATTGACGAATACATACGGCTTGGCCGCGAGGGTCAGCGCATAGGCAGCTACGAGCATCCAGCCAACCGATGGCTCGACGTAGGTAAGCCAGAAACCCTAGAATTGGCAAAACAATGGAATCTTTCTTGAAACAGACTGCCCGTCGCATACTGACGGAGCATCCACAAGATACCGACCGTGTGCTGGTGGTGTTCAACAACCACCGTTCTGAACTGTTCATGCGGCGTGCCTTCGAGAGCCTGTCGGCCGAGGAGGGACACCCGTTCTTCATGCCGCAGATGACGGTGATTGACGACCTGGTGGCCGACCTGGGCGGGATGAAGATTGTGGACAACGAGTTCCTGCTGTTCGAATTGTACATGGTGCATGTGGAGATTGGCGGGCCGGAGCGCAAATACCAGACCTTCGAGGAGTTCATTGCTTTCGGCGACATGATGCTAAGCGACTTCTCGGAGATTGACCGCTACTGCGTCGACGCCAAGGACCTCTTCGTCAACCTTCACGATCTGAAGGCTATAGGAGAGTGGAATATATCCGACCCCAACCTCAGTCCGTTCCAGCGCAACTATCTGGAGTTCTATCATTCACTGTACAGATACTATACTGCCTTGCGCGAGCGATTGGAAAAAAAAGGCCGTGCATACAGTGGAATGGCCTATCGCCATGTGGCCGAGAACATACCCTTGCTGGCTGACAACTGCCCATATGTGAGGATATACTTTGTGGGTTTCAACGCCCTGACCGAGTGCGAGACCCGTATCATAAGGGAATACTCGAACCGTGGCATCGGCACGCTGGTGACCGATGGCGACAGCTACTACTACGACAACCCGATGCAGGAGGCTGGATATTTCCTGCGAAAGCACAGCAAGATATTCGCCGAGCTGGGCCACTACGGGTCGTCGCTCTACGGCCAGCAGCCGAAGAAGATTACCATTGTGCAGTGTCCCGAGGCGGTGTTGCAGTGTAAGTTTGCCGGGCAGGTGCTCTCACAGCATCCCGACTGGCTCAAAGACTCGGAGAGCACAGCCGTGGTGCTGGCCGACGAGAGCCTGCTGATACCCACTCTAAATGCCCTCCCGGAGACCGACGAGAATTACAAGGTAAATGTATCGATGGGCTTCTCGTATGCCGACAGCGGTGTCAACCTGATGGTGCTGCGGCTGCTGTCGCTCTACCGCAGGGCCGATGCCAGGGGCTACTACCACACTGACGTGCTGGAGGTGCTTGCCGACTACCAGATAGGGCGCCTGTTGGGCAAGGGCGGCTTGCGGCAGATGGTGGCCGAAAAGCTTGTGAGCGACAGCCGCATACGCTGCCATGCTGCCGACATCGCTGCCATTCTGGGCACCGACAGGCTTTCGTTCCTGTTTCCCGATGAGGTGCCGACTCCAGCCGAGGCTGTGGCCTTGCTGAAACGCCTTGCAGCCCTCTTTGTAGAGGCCAAGACCCTTGAAAGCAACAAGAAAGAGAAACAGTCGCTTGGCGGGCTAGTGGAGATACTGAACCATTTCGAAGAATTGCTTGCCGACTATGCGCAGCACATAACGTCGCTGTCGGCCTTGGAGCGCATATATACCCGCCTGGCGCAGCGCCGCAACATAGCCTTCTTGGGCAAGCCGCTGTCGGGCTTGCAGGTGCTTGGAATGCTGGAGACCCGCAATCTCGATTTCCGCCGAGTCATACTGCTTTCGGCCAACGAAGGGGTGCTGCCCTCGGGGCGCAGTCAGAATACACTGATACCCTATGAGCTACAGCGTGCTTTCGGCCTGCCTACCTACCAAGAGAAAGACAGCGTATATGCGTACAATTTCTACCGCCTGTTGCAAAGGGCCGAGGTGGTGTATCTGGTGTGCAGCAGCGCCACCGATGCCATGAGCAACGGCGAGGAGAGTCGCTTCCTGAAGCAGGTGCGTCAGGAGCTAGTGCCTAGATTCGAGGGAGTGATTGACCTCGACGAGTTTGTGGCCGGCACCGACACCGCGCTGCACCGCAGCGACTTTGTGCCCAAAGGCACAAAGAGCGACGCGGTGATGAGGTGCATAGCCGAGAGGGCTGTCAAAGGTTTTGCGCCCACCTCGCTGGAGACCTTCGTCGATTGTCCGCTGCGCTACTACTACGAAACCATCCTTGGCGTAAGGAAACTCGACGAGCTGAACGACGACCTCGACGGGTCGCAATTCGGCAGGGCGATACATGCCGTCATGCAGCACATCTACGAGCCGTATCTGGGCCGCGAGGTGGAGGCGGCGGGGCTGAAGGCCTCGCTCGACAGGCTCCCGCTGATGATACAGGAAGCCTTCGAGGAAGAGAACAAACATGGCCGCAGCACAGAGGGACGCAACCACTTCCTGCTTTCGGTAGGCGAAAGCCAGGTGCGCCGAGCCATAGAGCGCGAGATTGCCGAGATAGAGCAGGGTAACACGATAGAGATAGTGGCCCTGGAACAGAAGGTGACCGTGCCGCTGAGTGATAAGGTGAACATCAAAGGCACCGTGGACAGGATAGACCGCTATAACGGAATGCTTCGTGTGGTCGACTACAAGACCGGGCACGTGGAAGACAAAGAACTGGCGGCCAAACGCGCGGAGCTGGACGTTGGCAGCCCAATGCCCGGCAAGTGGCTGCAGCTGATGTTCTATGCCATGCTCTACCGTTACGAGCACCCTGGCGACGAGCCCCTGCGTCTGGGCATAGTGGCTCTCCGCTATTTCGGCTGCGGCATACGCATGGCCACCATAGACGGCAGCGATGTGATAACCCCTGGCGACCTCGACGACTTCCGCGGGCGCCTCGAGGAACTGCTTTCGGACCTGATGAATCCCGAAATACCCTTCGTTGCTCCCGACAAGCCCGAAGAGTGCACCTACTGTCCGGTGGCCTCGTTCTGCCCCTCAAAGAAGTAATAGACATGGCGTGGTGGAAAAATAAATTCGCCGTTTTTTGTGCGGAATGAAAAAAGTGTGTATATTTGCAGATTGAATTATAGTGCCACAACGAGGTTAAGTGTCCTTGTAAGTGGCTGATAGAGTGTATGTAAATAATAAAGAAATAATAACACAATGAAGAGAACTCTTTTCGTGATGACGCTCGTGGCCGTACTTCTGACCGGCTGCAACGGATTGTCGAAGATGAAAAAAGCCAGCAACAGGGTGCGCTATCAGGCCAACCCCAATCCCGTGGAGACCATGGATGACAAGGTGGTGGTGAAATTCACCGGCCAGATTCCCGAGAAATACTTCCAGAAGAACTGCGCTGTGTTTATACAGCCCGTGTTCTCGTGGGAGGGTGGCAATATTCCCCTCGAGCCCATGACCCTCAAGGGCGAGAAGGTGGAGGGCGACGGCACCATCATCAACTATGCCAACGGTGGCCGCTTTACCTACAGCGACATGTTCGACTTTAAGCCTGGCATGGAGACGGGTCGTATCACCCTCACACCGGTGGGCTACAAGACCGCCAAGACCAATGAGGACGCGCGTTTTGCCGACGACATACTGCATGACAACGGTGGCAAGGAGTTCAATCCCGTGCTCATCTCCAACGGCGTGAACAACACCTCGTCGTGGGTGGATATCAAGGGCAATATCTCCATCTCACCCATCAACTACAACAAGACTCAGGGCATTGTGGAGACCGCCGACATTTACTTCCTCAACGGTACTTCGGAGCTCGACTGGAACTTCGACATGAACCAGAAGTTCGATTCGTACAATAGTCTGCAGCACTTGAAACGCATCATGCTTGAGCAGGGATTGCCCAAACAGATTAGCATTACCGGCTGGGCCTCGCCTGAAGGCGAGGAGACCGACAACGTCGGTGTGTCGAAGAACCGTGCCGATGTGGCTACTGCCGAGCTCAACAAGGTGCTCGATGATGTGCTGAACATCATGGCCCGTCGTGCCAAGGCCAAAGACCCCGAGTACTACAAGTATGAGCAGCTTAAGAAGATGGTTGTCACCACTCGCGCCGCTGGCGAAGATTGGGTGCACTTCGTGGTGATGGTGGAAGCCAGCGAGATACAGGACAAGCATGCCATCATCAATATCGTGGAGACCCAGCAGAACCTGGTGAAACGCGAGCAGATGATTCGCAACATGGCCGAGACTTATAGCGAGCTGAAGGATGAGATATTCCCCAACCTGCGCCGTGCGCAGATAGCCCTCTACTACAGCGAAGCCCGCAAGACCGATGCCGAACTGGCAAAGCTGGCACAGACCCGTCCCGACAAGCTCTCGTTCGACGAGCTGATGTATGCCGCCTATATCAACTACAACTACGACACCAAGCTGAAATACTACAAGTGGGCCACCGAGAACCATTCGCAGGAGTGGGCAGCCTGGAACAATGCCGGCGCTGTGGCATTCTACCTTGACGACTATGACGAGGCCGAGCGCTACCTGAACGTGGCCCGCGACATGAACCCCCACAACCCCGATGTGCTCAACAACACTGGTCTGCTCTACCTTGGCAAGAAAGACTATGCCCTTGCCAAATACTACTTCGAGGAGGCCAAACGACAGGGTAGCAACGACGCCGATGCCAACCTTCCTATCCTCAACCTTAAGCGTGGCAACTACAGCGAGGCCCAGAAAGCCATGAAGGGCAGCACCTGCACCTACAACCTGGCTTTCGCGCAGCTGATGAACGACGAAACAGGTACTGCTATCCGCACGCTCGACTGCTGCCTCGACCAGAACAAAGATGTCAAATACCTGCGTGCTGTTGCCTATGCCCGTCTGGGAGACAAGACCAACTGTCTGAAGAACCTCAAGGCTTCGATTGACGATGACTACAACTACAAGCGCAAGGCTATAGTCGACACCGAATTCAAGGAATACTGGGACGACCAGGAGTTTAAGCTGATTACGAAGCTCTACAACGACTGATTGTTCTTACGCCATGAAGAAACAGATTCCCAACCTGCTTACCCTCTGCAACCTGATGTGTGGAGTGATGGCTGCATTCCAAGCCTCGTGGGGCTTCCTGCACCGTGCCGCCGTGCTAATGGTGATAGGTATACTGTTCGATTTCCTCGACGGCTTTGCAGCGCGGCTGCTTAAAGTGCAGTCGCCTATGGGCAAAGAGCTTGACTCGCTGGCCGACATAGTCACCTCGGGTGTGGTGCCAGGTATCATCCTCTCCAATATCTTCCGCATTGCGCATCCCTTTGCGGGCTATGCCGATCCACTCTATTGGCTACGCTACTTGGGATTCCTGCTTCCGGCATTTGCCGCCTACCGACTTGCCAAGTTCAACCTCGATGACCGTCAGGGGCATTCGTTTCTGGGTCTGCCGGTACCGAGCAACGCCTTGATATGGGCCGCCGTCGGCACCTGCCTGATACACCCTGACTGGGCGCAGGTGGCCCTGCTGCCTATTCCAGGCATACGCCATTACATCATGTGCAGTGCTGGTTTGATTGCTATTGCGGTAGTGAGCCTTGTCACCGACGTGCTGATGGTCTCGGAAGTGCCTTTGATGGGACTCAAGTTCACCTCTTTCGGATGGAAAGAGAACAAGACGAAATATATCCTACTGTTTGGAGCTGCGGTGTTGATAGTGCTATTCGGCATTCTGGGCATTGCCCTGTCGATAGTATGGTATATACTGCTCTCCATTCTTACACAGCGGCGCAATGCTTGACGACCTGCGTAGCATCCCCATTGCCGACTACGACTACCCTCTGCCCGACGGACGCATAGCGCGTTATCCTTTGGAGCAGCGCGACCACTCTAAGCTGCTATGTTTGAAGGACGGCAAGATAACAGATTACCATTTCTACGACCTGCCGTTGCTATTGCCGGCGAATGCCATGCTAGTGTTCAACGACACCAAGGTTATTCATGCCCGTCTGCTGTTCCGCAAGGAGACGGGTGCCGTGATTGAGATATTCTGCCTGGAGCCTTACCGCATGGCTGTATCGGAAGCCTTCGAGCAGCGCCAACGGTGCACTTGGATGTGCTTCATTGGCAATAATAAGAAGTGGAAAGAGGGTTCGATGAGCGGAGAGTGGCAAATAGAGGGAGAGAGATTCCGCCTTGTTGCCACAAGGCGCGAGGCAGTGGGCAATGCATGGATAGTGGATTTTGAGTGGACAGGCGGAATGAGTTTCGCCGAGGTGATAGAAAACGCCGGCGTGATACCCCTACCGCCTTATCTAGGGCGTGAGGCTGAAGAAAGCGATGCCGAGCGCTACCAGACCGTATATGCCCACTACGAAGGTTCGGTGGCGGCTCCTACGGCCGGTTTGCATTTCACGCCCGAGGTGTTCGATGCATTGAAGCAGAAAGGCATCGACACGGAGTACCTGACATTGCATGTGGGTGCCGGTACCTTTAAACCGGTGAGCACCGAGACCATTGGCGCGCACGAGATGCATGTGGAGAAAGTCTTCGTCACGACCGAGATGCTGCGACATATCGCTGCCCACCAAGGGCCGTGCATAGCAGTTGGAACCACCAGTGTGCGCACCATGGAGAGTCTGTATTGGTTTGGTGTGCGGTTGAAACACAATCCTGAACTGGAGGCTATGCACATAGACCAGTGGGACCCCTATACACTGGATGATTGTGGCATGGACTGTGCCGCGGCATACACAGAAGTGCTGCGTTGGATGGAACGTAGCGGTATTGACCATATGGAAGGCGAGACACAGCTGATGATAGCTCCGGGCTATCGCTACCGCACCATCAACGGACTTGTGACCAATTTCCACCAGCCCAAGAGCACCTTGCTGCTGCTGGTATCGGCGCTGATAGGCGACCGTTGGCGCGACTGCTACCGTTACGCCCTCGACCACGACTTCCGTTTCCTCAGCTATGGCGACAGTTGTCTGTTCCTTGTATGATATGGGGCATATGTCGCCAATCAAAGCCATAGTTAACGTTCTTTTCCCAACGACATGTGCTTGTTGCGGACAAGTGCTTGTAAATGGAGAACGGCAGATTTGTCTTGACTGCCTCACCGATATGGCTTCCACCGAATATGGTGCAATGCCAGACAACGCTGCCGAGCGCTTGCTGATGGGCCGCATACGACTTGAGGCTGCCACAGCGATATATCATTTTAAGTCAGACAACACCGTGCGGCGCATGGTTCATTCCATGAAATTCGCTGGCAACACCGAGCTGTGCCTAATGATGGGTCGCCAGATGGGACTTGAGTTGCTGCGGTCTAGTCGTTTCGACTCCGTAGATGTGCTGTTGCCGGTGCCGTTGCATTGGATGCGCCGCCTCAAGCGTGGCTACAATCAGAGCGAACTGCTGTGTCGTGGCATTGCCGAGGTGATGCCTCGCGAGGTGAACACCACAGCCATGGTGCGCCATCGTTATACACATAAGCAGAGCCAACAGAAAGGACACCTACGTGCCGAGAATGTGGCTGGAGCCTTCAGGGTGAGACGACCCGACGAATTGGCTGGTAAGCATGTGCTACTGGTGGACGATGTGCTGACCACTGGTGCTACACTTTGTGCCTGCGCCGATGCGTTGGCATCGGTGCCAGGCATCAGGATTAGCGTCGCTACGTTCAGTACAGCTGCCGGATAAAGTTTTTTTTGTCAAATAAAAAATAATTACTATCTTCGTTGATTGAAAGAAAGTGACGCAATATGTTGTAATATTGTGGCAATCAAAAGTATAATGTCTATGAAATATAAGAGGATATTACTTAAATTGAGTGGAGAGTCGCTCATGGGCAGCCAAAGTTACGGTATCAGTCCCGATATGTTGACCCAATATGCGCTAGACATCAAGGCTGTAGTGGATCGTGGCTGCGAGGTTGCCATCGTCATAGGTGGCGGCAACATCTTCCGTGGTCTCAGTGGCGCTGCCAAGGGCATGGATCGCGTGCAGGGCGACTATATGGGTATGATGGCTACGCTTATCAACAGCATGGCTTTGCAGGCCGAACTCGAGAAGCAGGGTATGAAGACCGAGCTGCTGTCGGGTCTTGCAATAGAGCCTATCTGCAAAGAGATGAGCCGTCGTCGTGCCAACGAGGCCCTGACGGCTGGCAAGGTTGTCATCATTGGTGGTGGCACAGGCAATCCATTCTTCACCACCGACACAGCCTCGACGCTCCGCGCCATCGAGATACAAGCCGATGTCATCCTCAAGGGTACACGTGTCGACGGTGTTTACACTGCCGACCCGGAAAAAGACCACACAGCCAAGAAGTACTCAACCCTTACTTTTGCCGAAGCTATGGGCAAGAAGCTGAAAGTTATGGACCTTACAGCCTTTGCCCTTTGCGACGAAAACAATCTGCCCATCTATGTCTTCGACATGAACCGCACCGGCAATTTGCTGCGTGTGGTCGAAGGCGAGGAGGTCGGCACTCTTGTGACAAAATAAGGTTATGTGGTAAGTCACTCAAGCACTCAAGTAATCAAACAATCAAGCAATAATAACATGAACGACCTATCGAAAGCTTGCCTCGACGAGGCAAGAAACAGCATGAAGAGCTCGCTGAGCTTCTTGGAGAAAGAACTGGCCAAGATCCGTGCCGGCAAGGCCAACCCCGGAATGCTCGACGGTGTCAAGGTTGACTACTATGGCACTATGACCGAGATCAGCCAGGTGGCCAACGTAAACACCCCCGATGCTCGCAGCATTATCATTCAGCCGTGGGAGAAGACCATCCTTGGTGCCATCAACAAGGCCATCCTCGATGCCAACCTCGGCTTCACGCCGCGTCATGAGGGCGAGATACTTCGCATTGTCATTCCGCCACTCACCGAAGAGCGTCGTAAGGAACTCTGCAAGCAGGCCAAAACCGAGGTGGAGAACGCCAAAGTCAACGTGCGTAACGTGCGTCGCAATGTTATGGACAAGGTGAAAAAACTGAAGGATAAATCAGTTCCCGAAGACGAGGTGAAGCAGGTGGAGAAAGACCTCCAGGACATCACCGACAAGAACATCGCCGAATGCGACAAGATTTTCGCCGCCAAGGAGAAGGAAATCATGTCCATCTAATCGAGAATTGAGGATTGAGAATTGTAAAGTTTGACTCGCTAGAGTCTACTAACAAGTATTGTGAAGCCCTCGACCTTATGCAGGTCGAGGACTTCACTTGCTATTGGGCTATAAAGCAGACCGACGGCATCGGGCAACGTGGCAACCATTGGGAGGCTGCTCCGGGCCGTAACCTGACCTTCAGTCTCGTTCTGCACCCTACGTTCTTGCCTGCCGACCGCCAGTTCCGTCTCACCGAGGCCTTCTCGTTGGCTGTATTGGATTTTATTGGGGCCATAGATTCTATAAAACCCATAGTAAGTATCAAGTGGCCCAATGACATTTATGTTGCCGGGAAAAAGATATGTGGCACGCTCATCAGCGCCCGTATCACAACCCAGGCAGTCTCACACTCGAATAATCTTGCTGTTATATCCTCGGCGGTGTGCGGCATAGGTTTCAATGTAAACCAGACGGCTTTCCCCGACTGGGTCCCCAACCCTATTTCGCTGGGGATGCTTACGGGTAGGCACTACGACCTTGAGCCTCTGCTGATGCAGTTGCTGCATAGCATTGAAGTGCGGTATAATGCTCTTAGGGAAGGCGTTGACATGGAACAGGAATACCTCGGATGTCTGCTTAACCTCGGCATTGCTGCGCGATACAAATATGAAGAAAAGGAAATTGTCGCCACCATCACCGGTGTCGACCCTCATGGCCGTCTACTTCTCACGGCCGAAGACGGCCGCCGTCTTTCATGTGGCATGAAAGAGATAGCGTGGCTAATGTGACTGGTGCATTTTTTCTTGTCCAACATGGTAACGATTGCATCGTACCGATTATTCATGTTGGCAAAGGTGTCAACGAAGAAGTGTCAATGTACCCACTGATTGTTGCTGCCGCTGAGGTGTAGTGGCTAAAGTGTAGCGCAGCAGCCACGTATAGACTCCTTGTGGGCAAGGGCGTCCGTGCGATGTGCCGTCCCAACCGAGTTCAGGCTGTGTAGTGTGGTAGACCAGAAGCCCCCATCGGTTGTAAATGAAGAGTTCCTGCTGAATGATGTGGTGGCTCACAATGCGGAAAACATTGTTTAACTCTTGGTCGGGAGTGAATGCGTTTGGGGACCATAGTGTGTTGCGAATCACTGGAATGGCAGCCCAAGCCGTGTCACTGCAATAGCCATTGCTGACTACAAGGCCAATGCTGGCAGTGTCCGCATTGAATGAAGCTGTGCAGGTAATATGTTGGCTTTGTTCAGCGCAGGGGGTGCCATCAACAATCCATTGGCGGTCGTGCGGGTCTAGTGTAATGTCGTAAGCATCTACGTAGGGATGGTCAAGAGTAATTATTGGGGGTATAATTTTCAGTTCTGCTTCAATCTCATGGATAGGGGCGAGAATGAGAGTGTCGCGAAAAGGGCATCGATAGTCGACATTCAAGATACAGCGTGTGGGCGCGGATGGGTGAACAAACAGGGTGTCAGTAGTTGAGATGGTATCGTAAGCTTCCCAAGAGAAGGGAATTCCCATGGAGGTTAGGTCGGTGTAGATGGCGTAATCACCGCTACGACAGTTGCCGTGAATTTGCAATGTGTAGTCAGGCTTAGCAATGGGACGGAGCGTCAGTGTGACCACGGAGTCGCACCCGCTGGTAGCAGTCATGGTGTCGAAGTAGGTGCCTGCAGAGTCGAGTGTCAGTCCATGCCAGCGGTATGTGCTATTGAAGCATAGGCTGTCCTCTTCTTGACCGAAAGTGGATGGAGATATGGTAATCCGAAGCGCCAGCGTGTAGTGGCAGCCTACAGAATCAATTTGTGGAATGTAGTAGAGGCCACTGTCCGCAAGTACGAGCGAGTCTATGTTCCATGTAAGGTTATCGCACAGCGTTACATGTTTTTGAACGGTGTCTGCCGTAATAAACAGGCGACCATACAAGGTGTCGCAACCATTATCTACAATGGCCGTTACGCGGTGCTCGCCCGTTGTGAGCATGATGGAGACCCTACTATTACTGCTGGACAGCACTTGGCCATCGATAATCCAAGTAATTGGCATGTCAATACTATCGTTGTTGGTGACGGAAAGATGGGTACTGTCGCCACTACAGACATAGGAGAGCACGCTGCTGTCGGGAGCAATAACACCATTCACCCACAGCCAGTTGACAATGCGAGTGGACATCCCGGCCACGGTGGCATAGCTCTCATAGGTTCCATCTCCCAGTCCATAGACTATGGCCATGAAGCGTCCGCTGGAACAACTCAGCGTGTGGTATCCGCTGTCGATGACTAAGCGGGCATAGCTGTATGTGCTGTCCAGTGAGACAAAGTGGTGGGCGATGGGTGTGTCATCGAGGATCACCGATGCAGTATCGACGCTTAAGGTGGCAATGTTGAGGAAGTGGTCCCGCGTTTGACCAGAGTTTTTTGTCAGAAAGCGGATATTGCTGATGCCTTGCTCTATGGGCGGGATGGTGACCGATGATGGGTCACCGATGACACCTGAACAAGACCCTCCCTTAAAGTACATGCCGACATAGGCGGGCGACGATGTCTCCAGCATGTGAGCCTGATCGCTCGAAACTTCAACTTAGAGGGTTTGCCCTCCTGACAATGTGTCTATAGGGAGGCCTTCCAGCATCACTTGACAATCGTTCTCCAAAGCAGTGACCAGAACCCTTTCTCCGCCCATCCTCCGAAGCGGAGGTACAATGATATGTCGCCGACCCCATTGGGAGACGGGTGTGGCCTGTTCAAAAATCTGGTCACCCGAGGGACAATTGTAAGGAATAAACACATTCTCATCGCCTTGGAACATAGCAAAGGGTTTGCCATTGGATGTTACTCTTACGCCTGAAAGCGTTCCATATTGTGCCGAACGGAAGTGGTAGGACTGACCTGCCTGAAGCATCACGCTGTCATAGTAGCCACCACCATCAAGAGAGGTTAGGGTGATAATGGTACTGTCGTAGGGGGCTGCAATGCCAATGACGGCGCAATAGTTCCATTGGTTGGCCGATATGCCAAGTCCTAGTGTTGTAATGTATGTCTGGGCAATGTAATGGCATCCCAAGGCAGAAGTAGGGAAAACAATGCACATATCTCCAGAAGCCCCTCCATAGCTGGCCGCATACAGGGAAATCTCGTCCGTGGAGGTAATATGTAGGGTGGCAACGCTGACACAGCCTGTCGATGGGGAACCGTAGCCATTAGGGTAAATGATGCCGTATATTTCGAAAACAGCAATGCCAGAAGCGTCGATGGTATCAGTGAGGTGAATGGTGCCAAGTGGTTTCGTGACGTGTACCACAGTCCCACTGTCGCCCGATGCAATCAAGGAGTGGACCATGGGAGGAATCACCGTAAACCAGAAATCATTGCCCATCGTGGAACGTCCACATTGAGCCGAGGTGGATGAAGAGAACACCACCAGCAGTGCCATGACCAGTAAAAGTCTTGGATGTTCCTCTCTGAACATATTACCGTGACTGGTGCATGATTTTCTTCACCAGGCGGGTGACGACAGCGTCGTACTGTTCTTCGGTGTCGGCGCAGAAGACGTATACTGCGCGGCTTAGGTAGGAGATGCCCATATAGCAGCTGGCTGCAATATCGATA
The DNA here is from genome assembly GCA_017524785.1 of Bacteroidales bacterium. Taxonomy (GTDB): domain Bacteria; phylum Bacteroidota; class Bacteroidia; order Bacteroidales; family P3; genus Colimorpha. The sequence continues at coordinate 13,525 of JAFXUY010000039.1, forward strand.
CGTTCGCCGACGATAGGGGCGTTTTGCCCTGGGTTGCTGCGGTTGCGGCGGGCAAAGAGTACCACATCGCTGCCCTCTAGCAGGCCGTTTTGCTGCTCGGCGCTAAGGTCGGCGATGCCGAACTCACGTTTCATCCAGGCCCACCCTTGGTCGTCTTCGGCGGCTATTACGGTGACGTCGACCTGCGACGTGCTGTCGATGGCGAAGCCTGTCACCGAAGCCACCTTGACATTGGGCTGCGAGGCATAGCGGTTGTACAGCTCGGTCTGTGCCGTAGCAGCAAAAGCCGACAGAAGGGCTATTATGAGCAGAAGGTGTTTCATGCTGTGAGGAATTTCCAGATATCGCTGATTACCGAGTCGGCCTCGCACTGGTTGTTACACATCACTGTGGGATCGGCTTTCTTGGCCACCTTGGGGTGGGCGACGTTCTCTATCTGCCGGGCTACGGGAGCAGTGGTCTTCTTGGCCACAGCTGGCTTGGCGGCAACAGCCTCGACGGGTGCCTCTATGCTTTGCGGTATCTCTTCGACAACGGTAATCTGCGGTGTGGGCTGCTGTTGTGCTATGAGGGTAACCTCATTCTTCGGAACCAGCATGGCGACACCAACCGTCCCTACGGCGACAGCCACCAGGGCCACTGCCGAGGTAATCAGTCGGCGGCGTCGCACGATGCCCGCTGCTGCCTGTTCGGCGGCTGCAACAACTTCGTCTTTGTGGGTCAGACGGTTCAGTTCCTGCAGCTCGCTGTCGGTCAGTGTGCCTGCCTGTCGTTTTGCAAGTAGTTGTTGAATGCTGTCGTGTTTCATATTATAGTGTTTTCGTTTCTTTCCAGTTTTTCGCGCATCTCTGCGTGTATTTCGTTCAGTCGGCGGCGAATGGTCATGCGGCTCATGCCTGTCAGTTTCGCCAGTTCTGCATAGGTCAACCCTTCTTCGTCGTGTAGCCTAACAAGGGCCCGCATTGCCTTTGGCAGTCCATCGCGCAGTTGCATCACACGTTCGAGCATGTCGGCATAACTCTCGTTGTACTCGTCCTTTGCCGCTTCGTCGAGTATCTGTCCGTCGAACTGTACGAAGCGTTGGCGGTGGCGCATGATGTTTATTGCCGTGTGACGCACCGATTGGTAGCAGTAGCTCAATGCATTGTCTACATGCCTCTTTGTCATGGTACGTGTAAGAGCCTCCTGCACGGCGTCGCGCGCATCACTGTCGTCGTTCAGCATAGAATACGCCAGGGCGTAGAAGTCCAGGTAATGGTCTACCAGCTGTTGACGTATTTCCGCCTTATTCATATATATATGACGACGAGGGTCTAAAAAGTGTTCATTATTTAACTTTTTTTATGAATAAGGGCACGTCGGGAAGTTGTGTAAGGACACCTTTGTCGAGGTCGGCGGCCACAATAACCATCTGTCGGCCATTGGTCAGCAGCAGGTAGGGCACGCGGAGCACCGTGTTGTAGCGGCATGCTTGGTCGCACACTTTTTGGGTGATGCCTACTTCTGGCTTCTTGCATTCCACTATCATCTGTGGTTTGCCGTCGGTGTCGTATACCACTATGTCGCAGCGGCGTGTCATGCCGTTGAGGCTTATGGCGCCTTCCACCTGCATCAGTTCTAGTGGGTAGCCGTAGTGCGAATGCAGCATCTGGATGGTTAGTTGCCTCACCTCTTCTTCTGGTGTCAGTGCAACCCACCGGCGGCGTACGGGGTCCAGCACCTCGTGGCGGCCGTCTTCCAGTTCGCGAACATCAATATTCATCTCCGCCTCTGTTGCCGTCGTCCAGGTCGTCCACTTGCTTGCGTGTGGCCTTCAGGCCGTTGTTAATCTTATACGAGAATCCGATGGTGATGAACGGCGATATGCGGCGGGCTTGGAATTCACGGTCCAGCTGGCTGTTGTGGGTCGAGTGGCCCCATCCGGCGGTGCACAGTATGTCGGCCACGCGTAGCGTCACCGTGCCGCGACGGTTGAAGACATCCTTTTTCACAGCCATGTCCATCCAGAACGACGCATGCATGGTTGTCTGCAAGTCCTCGAAGGGCGAGCGGTACTGGCCGCTGATTTGCACGGTCCAGTCGTTAGGCAGGTTCATGTACGAGTTCAGTTTGCCGTCGACGCGGAACAGGTGGCTGCTGGTATTGTCGAGCAGTTTGGTGCCTTCGATATAGCTGTCGTAGGCATTGAGGCTGACATTCAGTTTCCACCATTTTGTAACCTGTTGGTCGACGATGAACTCAAGGCCGAAGTTGATGCCACGGCTCAAGTTCTGCCATGTGCTGGCCCAGTAGCCGTCGTATTCGGGGTTGTAGGTCATCCAAGGCGAATAGAGGCTCACGCTGGTGGCATCCCACACGAAGCCGTAGCGTGTCATCATACTGTCGGTCTGGCGGAAGTAGGCCGACGCGAAGATGTTGGTGTTCTTGAAGCCGAGGCTGTAGCTCAGCTCAATGGCGTTGGTGAACTCGGGGTCTATGTTGGGGTTGCCGAAGCCCATCTCCATGCCCTGACGCACGTCGATATAGGGGTGCAGGTCGCGCATGCCCGGACGGCGCACGCGGCGGCTGTAGCTCAGCTGGATGCTTTCGTCTTTCCGTATCTGGTAGCTGGCGTGCAGGGTGGGGTAGAAGGCGGGATAGGCTTTGCTCACAGGGGTGCCGGCATGGGCCTCGTCCTCGCCGTTCACTGTGGCGTATTCGCCGCGCAGGCCGGCTTGTGCCGACAGTTTCTCGTTGGCTTTCCAGCCCAGCGTGACGTAGGCGGCATGCACTTGCTGGTTGTAGACATAGTGCATCGACGAGTGGCTGTCGAGCGTGCGCGGGGTGCTGTCGGTGGTCATGTAGTATTTATAGTCCTGGTCGCTGAACTGCATACGTCCCTCGTAGCCAGTCTCCAGTTTGAGGCTCTTGCTGAAGGGGTGGCTGTAGTTGACCAGTATGTTTATTGCATGGCCGTTGTTGTCGCGCACCGAATTGCGCAGATAGTAGCGCTCGTGGTTGGCAGTGGAGTCATAGTACATCTGCCTTTGGTTGCCGTCGCCTATGCTGAAGCGGCGGCTGTAGGTGAGGTCGACGTTCAACTGCTGCTCGGGACGCGAGAAACGCTTGATGTAGCCGAGGTTGAACGAGTGGTTGGTATGGTTGTTGAAGTTGCTGTCTATCTGGTGATAGTCGTACAGCCCGTTGGTAAGCAGGTCGGTGCTGTAGATGTTGCTGTTGCGTATGTGCTCGCCGTAGTGTATCTGGTAGCCGGCGATAATGGAACTGGTGGTGTCGATATAGTATTCGAAGCCCAGTTTGGCGCTGCCCATGTGGAACGGCGTGAGGTTGTACGACCGCAGGCTGTCGTGCGAGTTGAGCGAGTGGTTGTGGCGGTAGATATCGCTCTCCGAGCGCCCGATGCGAATCCTCTGTCCGCCGTCGGCGCTGAAGGTGACGTTGTATTTCTCTGTGGTGTAGTTCAGGTTTATGCTGCCCATGGCCGTAGGCACAAATTTGGGCAGGGGGTCGGGAACTACGAAAGGCGGCGCAAAGCCGAAGTTGGCGTTCACCACGCCGTTGAGGCCCAAGGCGCCGGCTGTGCGGTCCTTGAGCTTGATATTGATGATGCCGCTCATGCCCTCGGGGTCGTATTTGGCCGAGGGATTGGTGATAACCTCCACGTTCTCTATCGTCGAGGCGGGAATCTGCTCCAGGAGCGACTCCAGGTCGCTCGAGATAAGCTCGCTGGGGCGTCCGTTGACCAATATCTTGACGTTCGTCGAGCCGCGCAGCGTCACGTTGCCGTCGTTGTCGATGGCAACGCTCGGCACGTTCTCTAGCACGTCGGTGGCTGTGCCGCCGCCGGTGACTAGGTTCTTGTCTACATTCACCACGCGCTTGTCGAGCTGGTATTCCACCATGCTCCTCTCGGCGCTCACCTCAACGGCTTCCATTGTTGTGGCCGAGGCTTTTATCTGCACCTTGCCCACGTTTGCGGTGCTTTGTCGCTCGCTGATGGTCACACGGTTGGTGTGGATATAAGGCTTGTAGCCGATGTAGGTGATGCGCAGCAGATAGGTGCCGTAGGGGGCTTTGAGGCTGAAGGTGCCGTTGCTCTCGGTCACCGTGCCGCCCTTGAGGGTCGAATCCTGCGGGTTGAGCAGAGCCACGGTGGCATACTCGATGTTCTCGCCGGTCTTGGCGTCAACCACACGGCCTTTGACGGTGCCCTGCTGGGCCATTGCCATCAATGGCAGGGACAGCAGCACCATTATCAGTAGTTTCTTCATTGGTCTTGAATTGTAACCTTCGCTTATGCTTTAGGCTGGCGCACGAAATGTGGCATCTCGAAGGGTATCTCGATCGAGTATTCGATGAGGCCGCCGAAGGCTCCGTCCTCTTTGTACCAAGGGGTCTGGTAAATGAGTTTCTTCACCTTGCTGCCGTCGGCGAGGGTCTTCTCGATGGTGTAGGCGTTGAGCTGCTGGTGCTCGAGCAGGCCTTTCAGTTTGGTCTTGGCGGGCTCGGGGTGGCAGTCCATCAGGTTGTTGCCGATAATCTTGTGGCCGTGGCTGTTCACGTCGGCGCTATGCTGGTTCATGTCGAGCACAAAGCCATCGGCGTCGCACACCGTGATGGCTATGTTGTTCAATCCTTCAAAGTATTGGTCCATGGAAATTGTGGTATGGCAAATTATAAAAAGTTGAAAATTGAAAACTGGTCGATACTTGTCGTGTCAGCCAATTTTCAATTTTCAACTTTCAATTTTCAATTAATTATTTGCACTGCAGGGCGGCCAGGGCGATGCTGTACAGTTTGGTCTTGGCGCTGTCGCCGCGGCTGGTGAGCACGCAGGGCACGCGGGCACCCATCACCATGCAGGCCAGCTCGGCCTTGGCAAACTTGGTGCAAGCCTTGTAGAATATGTTGCCGGCTTCGATGTTCGGGAACAGCAGGCAGTCGGCGTCGCCGGCCACTTCGCTGGTGAGTTTCTTGGTCTGGGCGCTCTCCTTGTCGATGGCGCAGTCGAGGCTCAGCGGACCGTCGACGACGGCACCGGGAATCTGGCCACGCTGGCTCATCATGCCGAGCCATGCACCTTCGGCGCAGGCCAGCATGCCGGTCGACACCTGCTCGGTGGCGGCGAGGACAGCCACTTTGGGTTTCGGGTTCTCGAGGCTCTTGGCCACGGCAATCTCGAAGTTCATGATAGCCTGTTTCTGCTTGAAGTCGGGGGCGGGGATGATGGCCATATCCGAGCAGATGAGCAGCTTGTGGTAGGCGGGCACCTCCATCACGGCCATGTGCGTCAGCATGTCGTTCTTCTTGCCGGGCATCAAGCCTTTCTCCTTGTTCAGGATTGCACGCATGTACTTGTCGGTCGAGAGCAGGCCCTTCATCAGGAAGTCGCCTTCGCCGGCGTTGATCAGCTCCACAGCCTTGGCACCGGCCTTCACGTCGTTGGCTTCCTGCACCAGGTTGAACTTGTTGGGGTCGATGCCTTCTTCGGCGCAGACCTTCTTGATGGTCTCGATGTCGCCCACGAGGGTGGCCTCGACGATACCGCGGTCGATGGCGGCGCTCACAGCGGCGATGGTGTGGCTGTCGTTGGCATAGGCGGCCACCATACGTTTCTTACCTTTCGATTTGACCAGCTCAAGCAGGTCGTCAAGTTTTGTAATCATATTGATAATTAATTTGTTGTTGATAATACAATTGTTATTTGCTGGTTGCAAATATAAGAAAAAATCTTTAATTCGTCGCACAATATTTTTACAATTCTCGCGCGACAACAGGTGAAATCGGGGTTCTACCCTGACTATTAATTCTATTTGTGTTTGTAGAAGCGGAAATTATATCCTATGGTTAGCGACAGTCCCATCCCTGAAACATAGCCGTCGGTTCCCCATATTATACCGGCGCCGAAATCCAAATCCTTGTAGCTTGCGCCGACATTGACGGTCTGTCTAAAAACCAAATATTTCATGTCATATTCCGAACCGGCATGGTAGTCGAAAAACGCAGTCCAGGGGGTGTCCGAAAAATACGTGCGGATGCCTACGGTTGCAACCAAGGCTATGGGGCTGTTCTCATTGCCCAATGCAGCACCGATATTCCCTGATAATTGTACATATGGGTTTAGCTGGTAGCCAACATTTGCAAGTAGGCCGTTGCAAAACTCGGGGCGAACGAAGAACCCTTTGCCCCTGGTGTAGTTCGTTGCCAGAGTGTCCTCGGTTTTCTGTGCCGTGGCAATCATGGGAACCATAAACAGAATGATTGCCGCTATTCTAGTTATTCGTTTCCTTTGTTTATTCATTTGTACTTTAAATTGTTGTGTTTTCAGGATGCAAAAGTACGAACTATTATCAAACCGTGCAAATTTATTTTTGCAGGGCGGTGCCGAGTGTTGGCAACAAGTCGGGGTCAGCCAGGGGTATGACAGGGGGTGAGCTGACATATAAAAGTAGAATTAGAATTATATCGACCAAATGTTAAATTTAACATCTCCTACTCAAGTAAATGAGCATAATGGGAATGTATAGCTTATAGTAAGAGAGGGTATAGAGAGGGTGCTGTGTCATAGGCAGTTACATGTTTACTTGACGGCTAGACAACACTGATACAGAGAGTTATATGCAAAAATATCGCTGTAACTACTTGATTTCCAATATAAGCTTTGAGGCTGAAAAGAAGGTTTGATTTAACGGTTTTTAAGTTAAATGAACTGGTGCCGTTTGCCACGAAAAATCCATGTTTTTTTGTCGGGTTGTTTGGTGTGATTTCAAGCCCATGTTTATAATAAATTGCCAAGGTCGCCGTTATCTATTTATATGAACAATATAGTAAGGCGTGTTTTGCGGATTGTCGGCCAGTATTTCAACCTGATGGCCGACAAGGAGGACGAGCGGCAGGTGATAGAGCAGGTGAGCGCGGGCGTGGTGTTCCGCGGCACCAACCTGTGGATCTTGATGTTTGCCATACTAATTGCCTCGCTGGGCTTGAACGTGAACTCGACGGCGGTGATTATCGGCGCCATGCTTATCTCGCCGTTGATGGGGCCGATTATCGGCATGGGTCTCTCGGTGGGCATAGGCGACTACGACCTGCTGCGGCGTGCGCTGAAGAACTACGGCGTGGCGACGCTGATATCTGTGCTGACGGCAACGGTCTATTTCCTGCTGTCGCCCATCAGCGAGGCTCGCAGCGAGCTATTGGCGCGCACGTCGCCGACGCTCTACGATGTACTGATAGCATTCTGCGGCGGTGCCGCCGGGGTGCTGGCGCTGACCACCAAGAGCAAAGGGCAGGTGATTCCCGGCGTGGCCATAGCCACGGCTCTCATGCCGCCGTTGTGCACCGCCGGCTACGGCCTGGCCACGGCGCAGTGGAGTTATTTCTTCGGGGCCTTCTACCTTTTCTTCATCAACACTGTGTTCATAGCCCTGAGCACCTTTATGGGGGTGAAGCTGCTGCGTTTCCACGCCTATACCAACATCAAGCCCGAGCTGGCGCAGCGTGGCCGTCGACTGGTGTGGATAGTGGTTGTCGTCACCATGATACCGGCGGCTATAATGACCGTGAATATTGTGAAAGACAACGTTATGGAGCGCAATGTGCAACACTTTGTGGAACGCGAGCTGGCGCAGAGCGGCACGCAGATACTCTCCACCGCCGCCGAGCACGACACTTTGCGCGTGGTGGCCGTTGGGCGCACCATCACCGACGCCGAGGTTGCCAGTGCTCGCGGACGCATGGCCGACTATGGGTTGAAGGGCTACGTCCTGACGGTGATACAGGGCTCGGATGCCGAGAGTGTCGAGGCCCTGTCGCGCCAGATAAACAACATCGTCTCGTCGTCCGATGCCGCCACGCGGCGCCTCAACGCCCAGGTGGCCGAATTGGAGCACCAGCTGGAGAGCTATTCGCAATACGACACCCTCACCGTGCACCTCGCAGCCGAGGTCGGACCGCTGTTCCCGCAGGTGGAAAGCATAGCTGTGGGTCGCATAGGCGGCGGCACCGTGGCCTTGGTGACCCTCCGCCGCAACGCCACCCTCGCCGCCGCCGACCGCGACCGCCTCGTCCAATGGCTCCGCGCCCGCGTCGGCGACGACCGCTTGGAGGTGATAGTGCGCTGAGGGCTGTAGTTAAATAATGTTAAATGTAGCTGTTCCGCGACAACGGAACGGCCTTTTCTGCGTCTGTATGTTGTACGGACAGGTTGGGTTGGTGTTAAAAAGAGTTAAAGGATGAACACTATTCGCTACCCTGTCGTCATATAGGTATAATCAAAACGCAGAAATGCCATGAAGAAACAAGCACTAATTATCGCGGTGGTTGCATTATTGACATGCACCGCGACGGCACAGAAACTGTCAATTTACACCACTTCGGTTGGCTTTGAGGAATATGTCTCGATAGCCTCGACCGGCACGCAGCTCGCCTCGGTGGTGGGCGACGCCGGCAACCAGACCATCGCCATGCCTTTCGACTTCGAGTTTGGTGAGCATACCATCGCCCAAGGCTCGTCGTTGCTGGTGAGGGCCGACGGGCACGTGCTGCTCGACATCGCGAGTGTCTCGTCGGGCTATTTGCAGAACGGCTACGACAAGGGCTACCGTTATTACCAGAACTATTACTACCATTATTATGCCATAGTGCCCTTTCTGCTGCAGGACGGGCAGATGCCCGCTGGCGCGTCGGCCTGCTACTGGCAGGTGGATAGCGACAGCGCCGGCAACCAAGTGCTGGTGATAGAGTTCCAGCATCTGCAGCACTACACCGACGGTGCCGGCGACAACTTCAACTACCAGCTGCGCCTGTACCAGAATGGCAACGTGTCGGTACACTATGGTCGCATGGAAAATCAGAGCAGCGACACGGTGTACAACTTCCTGATGGTGGCCAAAGGTGTGGACGAACGTGTGCTGCTCAACGGCACATGGAACTCGCCGTCGCCGCTGTCGCCGTCGTCGATGGGCTACACCAGCGGAAACAATACCGTGCTCACACAATACATCTATGGCATACCCGACAGTAGTGTAAAGGTGACCTATGTGCGGCCCGAGCCGCTGTGCCCGCGACCTACGCAGCTGACCCTCAGTTGGCTGTCGGACAACTACGCCACGGTGTCGTGGAACGGCAACGGGGTGCCGGGTGTGACATACCATGTCGAGTACGATACAATGAGTTATAATGAGCATGGTGGTTCGGCCTATCACAACGATATGGTTGCCTACGACACCTTTGTCAACCTCTCGCCGCTGCTGCCCAACAAGCAATATTATGTATATGTGCGTTCGGACTGCGGCAACGACAGCAGTAACTGGATGGCCTTTAGTTTCAAAACCCCATGTGAACCTATCGGTCATGCTGCGCTGCCCTTCACCGAAGACTTCCAGGCTTATACGACATCTATGATGCAGGCCGACATTTTCAATCTTGGCTGTTGGCGGCGCAGTGGAACCTCAGCCAACGTGTCCTACCAGAATACCCCCACCACCCTGCGGCGTTTGAAGATGCAGGCGTCGGGCAACAACAATCCGCTGGTTGTGGCACTGCCGTCCATGGACAGTGTTGGGGACTTGGAGGTGACTTTTTCCGTCTACTACGACAATGCTGGAATTCTTGAGGTGGGAGTGCTCGACAACGCAGGCGATTTCGGCTCGTTTGTGCCGGTGCAGTCCGTCAGTGTGCCCACCAACACATGGGTTGAGCGCACGGTGCGCCTGACAGGCTACAGCAACGGGGGCAACGACATAGCTTTCCGTCTATACCATAACGGCAACACGTGGTCGACTGCCTATCTGGACGACCTCAATGTGCATATTGCCCAGGGGTGCCCGGCAGTGCAGGAGGTCAACGTTGACAGTGTGGCTGCCACCACGGCCGTGGTGAGCTGGGTCGACCCCAACAATGTCGGCAACTACCAGGTGACCTACTATCCCACCGCTACTCCGACGCTTTCCGGCACGGTGACAGCCACCGGCTTGTCAGCCACCATTACGGGTCTGACGCCCGACATTGATTATACCATTGAGGTGGCTGCCATGTGCGGCGCTACAGCCTCCGACACCGTCAGTGTCACCCTGCACACCATCTGCCTGCCCATGGCGCTGCCCTACGGCGAGAGTTTCGAGGCAACGGCCATGCCTGCCTGCTGGGATGTTACCGCCCTGCGCTTCTGGAACAGCAGTTCGACGGTCTATCAGCCTGCCATCTGCGACACCATGGCGCACAGCGGCACCCGCTCGCTGATGCTCACCTCGCGGCGACCTACTAACAGCTCGAAAGACGCCACCTGGGTAGTATTTCCGCGTACCACTGCGGCACCCGATCGGTTGATGCTTGACTTCAGCTACCGTGTGCCGCTGTGGTGGGAGAATGTGGAGCTGGCCGTGGGTATCACCACCACCGACGCCGACACCACAGGTTTCCAACGCATGTTCACCATACGCCCGACTGACGGACAGTGGCATCGCTACAATCTTGATTTTACCCTCTATACTGGCACGGAGGGCCGTATAGCCCTGTTGCAGATAAACCATTCCGACCGCGGCTACTACGCCTCGCGGCCGGCCGACTACGGCTTCCTCGACAGCGTGCTGGTGAGCGAGATGGCCAACTGCACGCGTCCCGCATCGGTGACCTGCTTGAACATTACCTCCTCGTCGGTCACTGTGTCGTGGGTAGAGCCCAACAACGTGGGCGTGTATCAGGTGACCTGTGGCACACAGACCCAGACGGTGAGTGGCGCCACGACGTGTGTGTTCATCGGCCTCACCCCGCAGACTACCTATACCGTTGGCGTGCAGCGCATCTGTTCGGGCACTCCGACCGATTCGCGCACCACCTCCTTCACCACCGACTGCGCACCGGAAAGTCTGCCGTGGAGCGAAGATTTCGAGACGTGGGCCGACGACGGCTATGATGCCTGCTGGGTGCGTTTTGCAAGCTATAGCGGGCAGCAGTGCAAGGCATCGACCCTGTTCCATCGCTCGGGCAGCAAGGCACTCTTCGTCCGCTCGCCCAAGAACTACAACACCCAAAGCGACCAGAAGGTGGTGGCAGTGCTTCCGTGGTTCGACGTTCCGGTCGACAGCCTGAGCATAGGCTTTTATGTCAAAGACGCCAATGGCCTGTTCGAACTCGGCGTGGTGACCGATGCCCTGGACAGCAGCAGCTTTGTGCTTGTCGACACCGTGGTTCCGGGCAGCGGCAACTGGTGGTACTACGAACACAACATGACGGGCTATACGGGGCCGCAGGGCCGCTTGGCGTTGCGCTACAGTTGCCTCGGCACCAGCTACAAATACACTTCCGTGGATGACATCACAGTGGCCTTGGCCCCCTCGTGCAACCGTCCCGACAGCATAGTCGTCGACAGCACAAGCCTCACCACCATCAGTGTCACCATTGCCGACCACTATGCGGCAGGCCGCTACCGCCTATGGTGGAGCGACGGTGTGCAGACCGACTCGGCCGACTTCATAGGCAACAGCTATACCATTACAGGCTTGACCCATTCGACGCGCTACAGCCTCGAGGCCGCCACCGTCTGTCCAACCGACAGCAGCCTGTCGCTGTCGTGCGACAAGAGCGCCATGACAGAGTGCGGCATCATAACCCATGCCGACCTGCCATACAGAGAAGACTTCGACAGCGGCCTCCCGTTATGCTCGAACTTCTTGGACTATTGCTATCCCAACAACAGCGGCGACCGCACCGACGCCAGCCGTTACCGCGGCTCTTCGGGCAAATCGCTGCATCCGAACGTGATGCACAACAACGAGCCCTTCTTCTATGTGCTGCCCGAGATGGACAGTGTCCAGGGCGTTGCCGTGTGGTTCTGGGCTTACAACTTCCGCTGGCAGGACAACAAGATTGCCGTCGGTGTGATGACAGACCCCACGGACACGCTGACCTTCACCGAGGTGCAGACAGTGCTGCCCACGGTGGCCAACCAGTGGGAGGAACACTTTGTGTCGCTTGGCACCTACAGCGGCACCGGCCGCCATATAGCCTTGCGCTTCGGCGTGCGCGGCACCACCTTCGCCGACCAGCGATGGGTCGACGACATATCGCTGGTGCCCGATTTGGCTTGTCTGCCGCCGGATTCGGTGACGGTTCTTGCCTTGACCGACACCTCAGCAACATTAGTGGTGCATGACCCGCGCGGGGTGGGCCACTACCGTGTGGTAATAGGTGCCGACACTCTCGACTACACATCGGACACTATTGTGCTTTCGGGCTTGACGCAGGCCACCGATTACAGCGTTCAGGTGTCGTCGGTTTGTGTCGACGGCGCCGTGACATTCCATGTAGGCACAGCCTTCACCACCGAATGCGGCGTGTTTGCGCTGCCGTGGGCCGAGGACTTCGAGAACCAGCCTCGTTATAACATGCCGCGTTGCTGGGAGTTGGTGAGTGGCGGTCAGTATGGTGCCAACGTATCATCCTACAGCTATGCCCAAAACGGCGAGTTGGTGCTGTCGGGCTCAATACGAGGCGATGACATCGTCATGTGCGTGGCTACACCGCAGATTTACATTGCCGACACCGACCTCAACATGGTGTTCCACCTACAACTGCGCCAGTCGTACACCGACAGCAACTACCACCAACACTACCTCCCTGTGGCGGTACAGGTGGCCTGGCAGACCGACTCGGGAACTGTGGAGCTCGTGTCAGACACACTGGAATCTATTGAATCGCTCTCCTACACGTGGTATCGTTTCGACTTCGACACACGTGCTGTTCCGCTCGGAGTGGGACGCTTGGCATTCTCTATTGAGCGCAATATGACGGCTACGTCGGCATACCTTTATATTGACAGTATAGCCATCACCCCCATTTACCACATGCCGCCATGTTTGGCCGTAGACGGATTGGAGGTGGTAGATACCAGTCTTAGCGAGGCTACGATTGTGTGGGTGCCGCAGGGTGTGGAGGAGGCTTGGCAGTTGCATCTGTTTAATGGTATGATTGATACATTGATAGGGACAGACACTGCATTTGTACTGCTCTCGAATCTTTCCATCGCTACGGGTTACAGTGTCAGTGTGCGTCCGATATGCATAAACGGCGCAGAGATATGGAGCGACACGGTGGTGTTTGTCACAGCCACTTGCCCGCCAGTTAGCGACGTTAGCGTGGCAGTTACATCGTCACATACGGCAGTGGTCGGTTGGCAGCCTGCACCCGACAGCCATGGTCCGTGGCGCATAGAATACGGACTGGCCGGTTTCAGTCAAGGTGAGGGTTATGGAATCACGGTGAACGAGACATACTGGAGTCAGGAAATAACAGTTGTTATCGATTCGCTGGAGAGTGCCACGGCTTACGATGTCTATGTGGCGACCATCTGCGGCGAGGGAATTCACAGTGTGTGGAGCGAGGCGGTAAGTTTCACCACTTGGACCGATGGAGTGGAGCATCCGATTGCCGAAGCCGAAAGGGTATCCATCACTCCCAATCCCGCCCACGGCAGCTTTGTGGTGGGTGGTGTCGACGGTGCGGTGTCGGTCATTGTGCATGATATGACGGGCCGCATTGTGCTGAATTGTCAAGGGGTGTATCCAAAACAGGCTGTTTCTGTCGCCGGACTTCCTTGTGGAGCATATTATGTTACTGTTATTGATGCAACTGATAGCATTACACTCAAGCTGATTGTAAGGTAAATTATTGGTGTTTTAACTTTATTTGCAAGAAAATTTTGTCAGCATGTACTAAATTTTTAGTAATTTTGCACGCTGACAATTGAGGACGGTAGCGTCTGAAAATGTCGCAAACAATTGAATAATAAACAACAAAAAAGACTGATAACATGAAAAAGTTTGCATTGATTTGCCTGTTTGCCACCATGGCCTTCATCGCCGGTGCACAGGAGACAGAGAAAAAAGAGGTGCCCGCCAACGGCGCCAAGATTCGTTTCGAAGAGATGGAGCACCAGTACGGTACCATCCAGAAGGGTGGCAACGGTGACTGCGAGTTCACCTTCTGGAACGACGGCAACGAGCCCCTTATCCTCCAGAACGTGAAGGCCTCGTGCGGCTGCACGACCCCCAGTTACACCCAGAAGCCCGTGATGCCCGGCCAGAGCGGCGTCATCAAGGTGCACTACAACACCAACAACGTGGGCGGCTTCTCGAAGACCGTCACCGTCACCAGCAACGCTGTCGACAATCCCCGTGTGGTGCTGCGCATCAAGGGTAATGTGAAAGCCGATGCCCCCAGCCAGCCCGTGCCTCCCGCCGTGAAGGACAACAAGGCCAAGAATGTCGATGTCAAGGCTCCCGCCGAGGTTCAGCCTGTCAAGGCCATCGAGCCCATCCGCAAATAAAAGTACACAAACATTAAACTACAACAGCAATGCCCAATATTTCCAATAAAGGACTCGAACTGCCGCAGTCGGCAATCCGCAAGCTTGTTCCCTTTGCCGATGCCGCCAAAGAGCGTGGCGTCCATGTGTACCACCTGAATATCGGCCAGCCCGACATCGAGACCCCCAAGGGTGCCCTGAAGGCCCTTGCCGAGAATGCCGCCGCACTGCCGCAGTGGAACGGCGTGCTCGAATACAGCCATTCGGCTGGCATCCCCAGCTACCGTCGTGCGCTGTGCAACTACTATCACCGCCACGGTATCGACGTCACCCCCAACCAGATTATCGTCACCACCGGTGGCAGCGAGGCCCTTCAGATGGCCTTCACCGTATGTCTGAACCCCGGCGACGAAATCATCATCCCCGAGCCTTACTACACCAACTATAACACCTTCGCCAAGCTGTGCGACGCCAAGATTGTCACCATCCCCAGCGACATCAAGACTGGCTTTGCCCTGCCTCCCATCGAGGACTTCGAGAAAGCCATCACGCCGCGCACCAAGGCCATCATGATCTGCAACCCCAACAATCCCACGGGTTACCTCTACACCCACGAGGAGCTGCTTAAGGTGGCTGGACTGGTGAAGAAATACGACCTTTATCTGTTTGCCGACGAGGTGTATCGCGAGTTCTGCTACGACGGCGAGAAGCACTTCAGCGTCATGCAGCTCGAAGGTCTGGAGCGCAATGTCATCCTGTTCGACTCGGTGTCGAAGCGCTACAGCGCCTGCGGTGCCCGCGTGGGTTGCATGGTGACCCGCAACAGCGAGGTCTACGCCATCGCCATGCGACTGGCCCAGGCCCGTCTGTCCCCCCCGTCGTTCGGCCAGATTTTCGCCGAAGCCGCCGTCGACACTCCGCAGGAGTATTTCGATGCCGTGCAGAAAGAGTATA
>JAFXUY010000040.1 GCA_017524785.1 Bacteroidales bacterium
AGTAGACGAAAGCCAAGGCTAAAACAGTCTCACCGTGGTTTTACCTAGGGTGCCGAAAAGCGCCCCTCATCTTCAATTGTTTACCGATTGTTCTTCGATTGTTCTTCGATAGCCTATCGAAGAACAATCGAAGAACAATCGAAGAACAGACGAAGAACAGGGCGTGGTCCCACCTCGGGGTCTGATGCGTATTAGTAGAGCGCCTCCGCGTCGCCGTCGCGCCATGGGCGCAGCAATATTCGTTCGGTTTCCATGATTTTGTACGTATTAACCACAAAACGACTGCAAAGATACGAAATAAAATGGAATGAGGAGTGAAATGGGAGTGAAGATGGAGTGAGGGAAAGATATGGATTAATACAGAATTCAATTACATGGCCACTTGCATTGGAATCGGTGCTCGTATTCTTCGACGAGCATTGGGCGGAAGTTGGGGTGGGCGATGCGTATGAGGTCTTCGGCGCGGTGCTGGAGGGTGCGGCCTTTGAGGCGCGCTATGCCGTATTCGGTGACGATGTAGTCGACGTCGTTGCGCGAGGTGCTCACGGCTGCCCCTTGTGCCAGGAAGGGCTTGATGCGCGAGATGGTGCCGCCCGCGGCGGTGCTGGGCATGGCGATGATGGCCTTGCCTTCGCGTGCCAGCGAGGCACCGCGGATGAAGTCGACCTGGCCACCGATGCCGCTGTACTGGCGGATGCCTATAGTCTCGCTGGCCACCTGTCCCTGCAGGTCGACTTCGAGGCACGAGTTGATGGATATCATGCGGTCGTTCTTGGCGATAACGAGGGGACTGTTAACATAGTCGACGGGGTGGAACTCGACGTCGGGGTTATCGTCGACGAAGTCATAGAGTTCGTGGGTGCCCATGATAAAGGTCACCACGGCCTTGCCGCGGTGCAGCGTCTTGCGTCGTCCGTTGATGACGCCCATCTTCATGAGTTCCATCACTCCGTTGGAGAACATCTCGGAGTGGATGCCGAGGTCGTTCTTGTCGGTGAGGGCTTGGAGCACAGCGTCGGGGATGGCGCCGATGCCGAGTTGGAGAGTGGAACCGTCGGCGACCAGCGAGGCGCAGTTGCGACCGATGGCCAACTCGACATCGCCGGGCTCGGGGAGTTGCAGCTCCTGCAAGTGGTAGGCGCAGGGAATGATGTGGTCCACCTGCGACACGTGGATCATGGTGTCGCCATGGGTGAAGGGCATCAGTTCGTTGGTCTCGATGATAACAGTCTTTGCGGCGCGGATGGCGGCGTGGGCATAGTCGCAGCTGACGCCCAACGAGCAGTAGCCCTCAGCGTTGGGCGGCGTTGTCTGGAAGACGGCTACATCGCAGGGTATGTCGTTGCCGATCATCGAAGGCACGTCCTTGAAGTAGGCGGGGAAGAAATCGCCCTCGCGACGTTCGATGACCTCACGCGAGTTGGCCGAGAGGAAGTTGCTCACATGGCGGAAATGGCCATAGCATTGTGGCTTGTAGCAGGGGTTGTCGCCGAGGGTGGTCATATGGAATATGAGCACGTCGTTGTAGTCCTCGCAGTGGTCGGCGAGGGTTTGCTGTA
Organism: Bacteroidales bacterium; assembly: GCA_017524785.1. Taxonomy (GTDB): domain Bacteria; phylum Bacteroidota; class Bacteroidia; order Bacteroidales; family P3; genus Colimorpha. The sequence goes on from JAFXUY010000040.1 coordinate 1,560, forward strand.
TGAGTCGTGGTGCGGCGGCGGCGTGGCCCATGACCACACACTGGCCGTCGTGGATGTCTTTTATAGCCTCTGCGGGCTTCGACACTTTTCTTCTATAGTCTTCTTTCCAGTTCATAGTTGCTCTGTTTATATTAATACTCAATAATTAACGCATCCAAAATCCACATCACCTTGGGACAATGCGGTATCGTGTCAATAAAAAAACAAATGGAGGTAGGCAACCATAGAAGGCCTGTGGAACGAATGGCTTTTGACGCGAAAGCATTGTCCGAAAACAAATAGGCAGGTATCCTGGCTTTCACCATCCTTCCGGCACCTTCTCAGACATTGATAGTGTCCAATGGCATAACGCCGACAGGATTTTGTTCGGTGATTTACAGTTGCGCGACAGCTCACGATTTGCACGTGATTCCCTCTTGGCCGCCCGTTCTTGGAGGGCGGAACCTAATTGTTCACTGTTTCAAAGTGCTGTTGCATTGAGGAGTAGGCTGTGATGCCGTCCCGCCGATGCAGGTGCAAAGATACGAATTAAATTGGATGTTGAAAGTTTTTCGCCAAATTATTCGAATGAGTTCACGTCTATTACCAGCAGGAAGAGTACAAGACCCCATACATCGCAGCCAAACCTGTACCTATTCAGCACTCGTTGTACGGTAGAAGCGCCATGTGTCGCGGTGGCCGTCGCGGTAGGCGTAGCTCCACTGCAGCAGGTCGGTGGTCAGCGTGTCGAGGTGGAAGTGGTATTCGTATTCGATGCCGTTGCTATAGGTGTCGATAACCTTCTGCGCTAATTCTGTCGCGCCGTCGCCCTCTATCAGTTCCATGCGGAAGCCCTCTTTGGCGCCGGCGAAGAAGAGGGTGTCGCCCTCGAGGTGCCAGCGGCTGGGACTGATATAGTTGAACACCCATGTGGTCGTGCTGCTGTCGGGCAGGGTGACGGTATAGACCTGGCGTGCCGAGTCGAGGGCCGTGCTGTCGGCGTAGAAGTCCATGGTGCCGTTCTCGCTCACGTCGAGGTGGTGGCCTTGCATGTCGTAGTTGAAGGCATGCTCGTAGCTGTAGTGGCCTTCCATCTGCGGAACATTAGGCTTCGGGTTGCAGGCGCACAGGGTTAGCAGCGCCGCCAGCAGGGCGAATACTTTGATGTTTTTCATGGTATCAATGCAGGGGTATATGTTTCTCGCGTTTGTGTCGTTTGGCGTTGAGGTGGGCCTGCTGGATGACGGCAGGCGTCATGCAGGCCTGTTGGAAGCGGTCCCACACGATGTCGACGGCCAGCGGGGTAGGGTGGGCCATGTCGGCGGCGAAGAAGCGGTAATCGCGCAGCTCGTCGAGGACTATCTCATATGACGGGAAATATGCGATTGCTTGATTGCTTGATTGTGTGATTGCTTGAGTGGTCAATTGATCGATGGCCAGCAGAAGCGTACTCTTGCTAAGCTGGTTGCCATGGGCGCCGTCGGCCATGTGGCGTATGGGCGACACGGTGAACAATATGTTCAGGGTGGGGTAGTAGGCGTGCAGCTCTTTCAGCAGGGGCTGCCAGAGTGATTCTATCTCGTTGATGTCCATGCGGCGGCGCACGAACTGCTGCGGTGGCAGCTTGTGACAGTTTGCCACGACGGCGCCGTCGTGTTCGAACACCCATGCCGTGCCGAAAGTAACCATCAGCAGGCTGGCCTCTTTCAGTGCTGTGTGCGCCTGGTGGATATGGCTGTTGCAGGCCTGGAGGCATTCCTCTTTCGTCGCTCGCGAGAAGCTGCCGTGGTGGTGCCACGAATGCCACAGGCCCTCGTGCTGTACCAGGTCGGCCTCGGTTATCTCGCTGTCGTCGACTATGCGATGCAGCGCTGCTGCTATCGATGCTGGGTTGTAGAGCGTGCCGAATGGGTTCTGCTCTATGCAGAAACCTCCGTTGTGCAGCCGCGAGCCTATCTCGTCGGCGAAGCACGAGCCGAGGCTTACGATGCCCGAAGCAAAGTCTAGTCTGAATGGCATCTGCGCCACCGGAATCTTGGTATACAATTCGGGCGTCATAAGCGTACCTCTGGTTTTATGTCGTAAACACCTTTCACCTGTTCAAGCAGCGGAATGGCATCGTGCACGTTGACATGCAGGTCGCGGCTTGTCATTGTTAGTGACAGGTTCTGGTGCGGGTCTACTATGATGGCCCGCAGCGGCACCTTGCCTTTGTGCTTCTTGGCGAGCTTCTCGATGGTTTTGCAGAAGGCCTCGTCGACGTCGTCGAGCCGTATCTTGAAGGTGAGGTTCGTCGAGAATTTGTCCAGCACGCCGCCCAGGTAGAGCATTGTCATTACCTTCAGGCCGGTATATGTGCGTTCGTTGCCGTTCTTGTCCTTGTACTGGCGCGAGTTGACTTTGGCACGGCAGTAGACGAATGTGTCGTTGGTGAAAAAGCTCTTAAACGACAGATACTCGTCGCCGAACAGGCGAAGCTCGTAGCTGCCGCTGTAGTCGTCGATGGTCATGTTGCCGAACTGCTCGCCTTTGCGGCTGAGCATCTCTTTCACGCCCGACACCAGGCCGCCGAAGCGCACCTCTTTGCCGACCAGCGTCTCGAGGTGGTTCAGCTGATCTACTCCGATGTTGGTCATTGTGGCCATCTCGTATTTGAAGTCGTCTAGCGGGTGACCGCTCAAGTAGGTGCTAATCACCTCTTTCTCGTGGCGGCAGCGTTCTATGTTGTTCCAAGCCTGTGCTTGCGGCACCGGCGGGTGGTCTTCTTCGGCCAGGTCTTCGCTCATGCTGAATATCGACATTTGGTTCGACGAGGCGCCGTCCTGTCGGCGTATGGCCCAGCGCACCAGCAGGTCGAGGTAGGTGGGGGTTGTCTCAAGGTCGTTCTCCTTGAAGAAATACTGTGCACGGTGCATGTCGCCCACGCCGTCGAAGGCTCCGGCCTTGACCAACACTTCCATGTTTTTCTTGTTCACGGCGTGCATGTCCACACGTTTCAGGAAGTCGAAGATGTCTTTGTAGGGACCGTTTTTCTCGCGTTCGGCGATTATCGCCGTCGACGCAGCTTCGCCCATGCCGCTGATGGCCTGCATGCCGAAGCGTATCTTGCCGTCGCGGTCGACACTGAAGTCCATCTCCGAGTCGTTGACGCTCGGTGCGGCCACCTCGACGCCCTGCTTCTTGCAGTCGTCCATCAGTTCGCGCACTCGGCTTATGTCGGTCTGTGCCGAGGTCATCACGGCGGCCATATACTCGGCTGGGTAGTGGGCCTTGAGGTAGGCCGTCTGGTAGGCCACCCACGAGTAGCAGGCGGCGTGGCTCTTGTTGAAGGCGTAGCTGGCGAATTTCTTCCACTCTTCCCATATCTTGGAGAGTATCTCCTTGGGGTGGCCGTTCTTCTCGCCGCCTTCGTAGAAGAGCACCTCCAGCTCGTTCATCTTGTCGATCTGTTTCTTGCCCATGGCCTTGCGCAGGGTGTCGCTCTGGCCGCGTGTGAAGCCCGCCAGCAGGCGGCTCAATAGCATGACCTGCTCCTGGTAGACGGTGATGCCGTAGGTGTCCTTGAGGTATTTTTCCATCACCGGCAGGTCGTACTCGATGGGCTTGCGACCCTGCTTGCGGTCGATGAATTCGGGTATATTGTCCATGGGGCCCGGACGGTAGAGGGCGTTCATGGCTATGAGGTCGTCGATGACATGGGGCTGCAGCTCGCGCAGGTACTTCTGCATGCCGGCACTTTCAAACTGGAACACGCCCACGGTGTTGCCCTCGCAGAAGAGCTTGTAGGTAAGCTCGTCGTCGAGCGGCAGGTGGTCAACGTCAATGTCCTCGCCGGTGCGCTTCTTCACCATGCGCACGCAGTTCTTGATGATGGTGAGGTTCTTCAGGCCCAGGAAGTCCATCTTGATGAGGCCAACATTCTCCACCACGTGGCCGTCGTACTGTGTCACCAGCACGTCCTCGCCACTCTCCTTGTCGTTGATGACGCATACCGGAGCCACATTGGTGATGTCCTGCGAACCGATGATTACGCCGCAGGCGTGGATGCCAATCTGGCGGTTGGTGTCCTCGAGCTCTTCGGCATAGGTGAGCATCTGCTTCAGGTCGTCAGGACCATTCTCCATGATGCTCTTCAGTTCGGGCACATATTTGTAGCAGTTCTTAAGGTTCACCTTCGGCGGCTTGCCCTTGTCGTCCTTGATGTTGTCGGGGAAGCCGCGGTCGGGGATATAGCCTTTGAGCTGGTTGACGGTGTTCAGCGGTATCTTTTCCACACGTCCCACGTCGGCTATGGAGCTTTTGGTGGCCATGGTGCCATAGGTGATGATGTGAGCCACGCGTTCTTTGCCGTATTTGTGTGTCACCCATTCCAGAACCTTGCCGCGTCCGGCATCGTCGAAGTCTACGTCGATATCGGGCAGCGAGATGCGGTCGGGGTTCAGGAAACGCTCGAACAGCAAGTCGTAGCGCAGAGGGTCGAGGTCGGTGATCCACAGGCAGTAGGCCACCACGCTTCCTGCCGCGCTGCCGCGTCCGGGCCCTACGCTGACGCCCAGTTCCTCGCGTGCCGCGCGGATGTAGTCGGAGACTATGAGGAAGTAGCCCGGGAATCCCATGGTCTTTATGGTGTGCAACTCGAAGATGATGCGCTCGCGCACCTCGTCCGAGAGGTCTTCGCCGCGGTAGTCACTCATCTCTCCGTTTGTAGAGGGGGTGGGGTTGAGGCTGTAGCGCTTCCGCGCACCTTCCCACACCAGGTGCTCCAGGTAGTCGGCCTCGAACTTTATGCGGTACAGCTTGTTGTATCCGCCCAGCTTCTTTATCTTCTTCTCGGCGGCTTCCTGGCTCATCACCACCTCGCCTTTCTCGTTGCGGGTAAATTCGTTGAAGAGGTCTTCCTCGGTGTATTTCTCGCGCCACTGCTCCTCGTTGCCGAAGCTTTCGGGTATGGGGAACACCGGCATCAGGGGGTCCGAGTCGATGCTGTACACCTCTACCTTAGAGGCAACCTCCATGGTGTTCTCCAATGCTTCGGGTAGGTCGGGGAAGGCTGCTTCCATCTCCTCGGGACTTTTAAGCCATTCCTGCTTGGTGTAGTGAAGTCGGTTGGGGTCGTCGTAGTCCTTCTGTGTGGCCAGGCATATCAGGTGGTCGTGGGCCTCGCCGTGCTCCTCTTCCACAAAGTGGGCGTCGTTGGTGGCTATAATCTTTATGTTGTGCTTGCGTGCCAGCCTTATCAGCTCCGGCTCCACCTTCATCTGCCAGCGGTAGGTGTCGGTGTTGGCGTTGGGCTTGTCGGTCTTGTGGCGCATAAGCTCTATGTAGTAGTCGTCGCCGAACACCTCTTTGAACCACAGCACCTGGCGCTCCGCCTCATCGAGCTTGCCGGCCATTATCAGCTGCGGTATCTCGCCGCCCAGACAGGCCGAGCATACTATCAGGCCTTCGTGGTACTGCTTCAGCACATTGTGGTCGATGCGCGGACGGGTGTAAAGGCCGTCGGTATAGGCTATCGAGGCCAGCTTGCAGAGCGAATGGTAGCCCTTGAGGTTTTTGGCAAGCAGTATCAGGTGGTATCCGCTGCTGTCGACAATGCGCTCGCGGCCGTTTTCGGGGTTCAACTCTTTGAAATTCTTGTCCTTGTCGTAGAGTGTGCGGCGTGCACAGTAGGCTTCGGTACCCACGATGGGCTTGAACAGCTGCCCTTTCGTCCGCTCCAGCTCCTCGCGCAGCTCGCTCAGGCGTGGAGTGCCCTCGGGCACAACGGTGTCGCCATAGCTCTTCTCCACCTCTGCAATCTGTGCCTCAAGCTCCTTGATTCTATCCTTCACCTTGCCGTTCTCTTTGTTGGCAGTGTCGAGGAAGTCTTTGATACCGAACATGTTGCCGTGGTCTGTGAGGGCCATGGCATACATGCCGTTCTTCTTTGCCTTTTTGATAAGGTCGGGAATCTTCGACATACCGTCGAGCATCGAGTAGTGCGAGTGCACGTGCAGGTGGGTGAACTGGGGCATTGTGCTATCTTTTTCTACGGTGAAAGGAGTAACTTGCTAAACATTAAACCCTAAACCTGAAACCTCAGGTCGAAAAGGTGCTACAAAATTACACCTTTTTTCCCAACCATGGGCCATTGTTGAAAACTATTTTTAAGTGCGGTGTAAGTCGCTGAAATAGGTTCTAATTTTTTTACCGACGGCATGTTTTGGAGGCCGTTTTCGGTAACCGCGAAGTGGCTGATAACCAGCCTATGAGTTGCCACCCTCTCTTACTATGCTCCTACTGCTCCACTTGTACACCCAATACATATAATTACTCCAGTAGGCAATAATATGTTAGAATCAATGGTAAGACTACTAAATTATACCTTTAATATACCGAATCATGACTAGGTAGACGGCAGATTTTTGGGGAAGATTCCACGGAAGGATCGGGCCTGCAGTGGGTTACTTGCAGATACGGAAAATGCCCCGTCACACGACGGGGCATTTTTATCATTTAATCAATGTGGTGATTGGCCGTTGTGTCTTAATTCATCAGGCGGTTTTCACCCCATTTGTACTGCGGATAGGCTTTTTTGAGGTCGTTGGCCGAACCTTCAACGCCGCTGCCGCCACTGGTGGCGAAAACGTTGAGCACCTTGCCGCTAAGGTCGTGGGCTTCGATGAAGGTGTTGACGATGGTGGGGGCGGTGTACCACAACACGGGGAAGCCAATCCATACGGTGTCATAGTCGGCAATATTCTCGCAGCGGCCTTTGATGGCAGGACGCGACGAACGGTCCCTCATTTCCAGCGTCGAGCGCGAACCTTTGTCGCGCCAATCGAGGTCGGCAGCTGTATATGCCACCTCTGGGGCTATCTCATAGATGTCGGCACCAAGTTCTTTGGCAAGTTTCTGTGCGGCGGCCCTGGTGGTACCCGTGGCCGAGAAATAGGCTACTAATGTTTTCTTCATATTGTTTGATTGTTTGTTTGTCTGATCGTTAGATTTCTGTGCGCAAGCTGTCAACATCATGCAGCATGCGGCCAGGATTAAAGTGATGCGTTTCATATTATTGGGATTTAGATACTGTTATTTGTCAATGCCGACAAGGGTATACTTACGTGTTCCCAGGCCGATGGTCTCGGCGTGCTCGATGGTGTGGATGCCGTGCTGCTTGTCGATGCGCGAGAGGAGATCGGTGGGGTCGTTGGTGGCAGTCACCTTCTGGTTGTTGATAATGTCTATGCAGGCTTGGTCGAGAGCCACCGGGTCGGTGCTAGCCAGGATGCCGTAGTCTTCGAGCTTCACAGGTTCTGGATGGTCGACACAGTCGCAGTCGATGCTCATGTTGTTCATCACGCTGATGTATATGATGCCTTTTTTCTGTTGGAAATAGTTGGTCACAGCCTGAGCCGCCGCCGCCATACTCTCGAGGAAACCGTCTTGGTTGCCGATGTATTCGGGGGTCCAGAGCTTGGACATGTCGAGCACCTCCATCTTGCCGGCAGAGTGGATATAGGCCTTGCCGTTGGCGCTACCACAGCCGATGCTGAGGTTCTTCAGCGCTCCGCCGTAGCCACCCATGGGATGCCCCTTGAAGTGGTTGAGGGCTATCATGAAGTCGTAGTTCTCCATGTGGCTGCCCACGATGTCATACTTGATGTGTGTG
>JAFXUY010000041.1 GCA_017524785.1 Bacteroidales bacterium
TGCCACACGCAGACGAAAGGCACAATCCGGTGTTCAAGTGCGTGACGGTTATAATAGTTCCATCCTGTGGCTTGTTCGGTTGGCAAGGTGTCTGTGGCGTTGTTGTCGGTGCGCCGGCAGGCAAAGCAGAGCATGTCTTCGCCGCAGGCTTCCCTGGCCAGCAGGGACAGCATCGAGGGCTCCACCCAGTCGTCGCTGTCGACGAACACCACATACTCGCCTTGTGCGGCCGCCAGTCCCGTGTTGCGCGCCGCGCTGAGGCCGCCGTTCTCGCGGTCGATGACTTTCATCTGCGGGAAGTGCGATTCCCATTGCGTGAGGATGTCGCGGCTGCCGTCGGTCGAGCCGTCGTTGACACAGATTACCTCGCAGCCGCTGTAGTCCTGCGCCTGCAGGCTGCGGAGGCAGTCGTCGAGGTAGGCCTCGACATTATATACCGGCACGACAACAGAGAACTTCATCGATTGTTAAGCATCTCAATGAGTTTGTCCGAAGCTCCGCTCGCCATCTTTCTGGCAAAGAGCGCGTCGGAAGCGACAATTTTGTTGTAGTCTTGTGCGGTGAGCACTTTAGGGTTGGCGCCATCAAGTCCCCAGTCGATGAAGCGTTTGTAGTTGTTGGTGAGTGACAGGTCGCTGTTGCACCATATAGTTGGCAGACATATTTCCTCGGCGATGCTGGTGTGGCGGAATCGGCGTAAGTAGTCGTTGTGCTTTTCAAGGTAGTTGAGAACCACACCTATGGCCTCACGCGATACGCTCCAATAAGTGCCGCCACCATAGAGTTTGCCTCCGAAGTATGGGAACCTGCGTTTTATCCCCAATCGCCGCTGTAAGTTTACAAGCTTGCTTGTGAGCCATGCCCCGCTTGTGCGGGTGCTGTTTGGCCGCATCCACCAGTATTGTATGCGATTCAATCCGCCCTCGCTGCCCCAGTCACTATGTGGCAACGGGAAGTGTTCCAGGAAGTTCTCGTTGCGGTGCTCTTCGCAGAAGGCTTTGAACTGCGATAGTGGCATTGTTGGATAGTCGCTGCCTGTGATGAGATGGAAGTATTCGAGGTCTCCATCCTGGTAAGCCTCACGCATCAGCATGACGATAGCCAGTAGGTGGCGGTAGTCGCCCCATTCCACGGCGTAGGTGCGGTAGAGGTGCAGGTGCTCTCGGCCTTCGAGGCTGGCAAGGCTTTCGCAGCAGCGCTTGTCTATGTGGACGAACAACTCGAAGTCGTTGTCGAAACGGCCGACGAGCTTTTCCAGCATCGGTATGTCGCGGTAGGCTGTTATAAGTATTGCTTGTTTCATCGTCTAACGATGGCACGTTTCATCGCTACAAGGTTGTGTTGCAACGTGCTGCGAGTTCGTGTGATAGCGCATGTTATTGTGTCGCGCAGCGGACTGTGGTAGGCAATTCCCTGTTTGCGGCAGGCCTCCTTGAATGCATTGTCGATACGGTGTGTGTGGAAACGGTTGTTGTTGTAGTAGCGCGAGTACCATGTATGGATAAGCACCTCCTCGCCCAGGTGGTTATAGAGCACCGTCGACTCACTGTCGGGGTGATTGGTTGCCTTGAGGTAAAGTGTATGGAAATGGTTGCTCTGCCAGATGAAGAAAGGGTAGTAGGGCTCTACGTCGGTGGCCGAGAAGTCGTGTGCCCCTACAAGCAGGTCGGTCTGGGTAAACCGCTCTTTGTTAGGGCTTTCGTTTAGCTTGTCGGTACTGAATTGTTCGCGCAGTGCTTTTGTGTTCAAAATGTTGAGGTAAGGGTTTGTGACCAAAGGGTTGCCGTCGCGCAGGTGGACTACGCCTCCGTCGGGCATGCCGCAGTTCACATAACCGTTATGGATGCAATAATCAATCAGTCGTTCCAAGGCCTCAACATTGGTGACAAAGGCGTCTTCGTCGATATTTACGACCCAGTCGGCTTCGGTATCGGCGATGACTTGGTAAAGGTAGCCATCGGCCGTGGTATTCTTCAACTGTACTTTTTCGTATGGCAAAGAACACAATGCCATCGATTTGTGGTACAGCACATCGTTCATCGACCGAGTGTATATTTTAATCCTTTTTTGGTCTGTCATTTTATTGTCATGTTTATTCTGGGCAGGGGATACGGATTCTCGCCACGGCGCAGAGGGCCGCCCCAAGACTGGACAACAGTATGGAATCCGAGCTTGCGGCATATGGCCAGTGTGTCGTCGTTGTGGGCGCCATGGGGGAAGGAAAAATGTTGTATGGGGTGGCCCAGCAGTTGTTCCAGCCACTGCTTCGATTCGGCAATCTCTTTGTATTGTTGTGCTTTGGTGAGGGTGTCAAGTTTGGGATGGCTCACGGTATGGGCTCCGATGGTGCATAGAGGATCTAAGTCCAAGAGGCGCAGCTCCTCGGCACTCATACCGAGTTGTTGATCGGGATACCACCACATGGGCGAACGATTGTCTATGAAGCCTGAGGTGACATATACGGTGAATGGCACGCCGAGGCGCTTAAGCAAGGGGTAGGCGATGGTGTAGTTGTCGCGGTAGCCATCGTCGAAGGTTAGGCATACCCAACGGCCGCGCTTGGGCAGGTTGTCGATGGATACGAAGGTGTAGCCTTGACGCTGGTATTCAAGTATTTTCTGCTCTAGCCAAATGGCAGTTACCTCCAGTTCCTGCTGCTCAGGCACATTGCTCACATGCTCCACCACGCGATGCAGCATCCATATCTCGCCCACCACAGGGTGGGTGAGTTTATATAGTTTTCGTTTTATCCGTTGCTGGATCATGCTTTCTTGCACAACAGGCTTTTCAGTAGGAATTTTGTTTCGTATTTGCGTCCGCAGCGGAGAGCCATGCCGCTGAAGAGGTAGCGCATATATGCAGGCTGCGTGTATCTGTTTTTGAAATAACGTTCCACGATGGTGCTGTATAGTGTGAGTCGCAGGTGTTTGTCCAGCCTTCTGCGCAGTGCTTCTTCGCTGAAATGGCCTACGCTGCGGTTCTGCTCTACCATCTTTTGGCAAAAGGCTTTGCGCTCGTAAAGGTCTTGCTTGGTGGCTATCTGCGGGGCCATAAAGGCTCCTGTGTAGTATTGTTTCTCCTCCTCGGTGAAGCCGGGACTTAACCATTCAAGCATGTAGCGCCGCACCTGTGCCACCTTGCGCTGCTGCTCTTCGCGGCGTGCGGTACATATCTGCGCGGGGTGCATGCGGTAACGGAAGAGTGTTGCCTGGATGTTGTATATCTTCGTGACACGCAGGCATTCGGCCCAGAAACGGTAGTCTTCGGCAGGGAATGCATAGGTGCTGTAGCGCAGGCCGTGGTCGCGGTAGAGGCTCATGCGGAACGCGGGCACAATGACGCTGCACTCGAACAGCATGTTGGCCATACAGTCCTCGTGTCGCTCAGGGAAACGTACCAGAGACTTCACAGTACCGAATCGCTCGAATCCTCCGCTACAGATGCCAATGTCGGGGTTGTTGTCGAGGACGGCCACTTCGCGTTCCAGCCAGAAAGGCTCGGCAATATCGTCGCCGTCCATGCGCGCTGCGTACTCAGTGGTGATATGGCTTAGGCCGCGGTTGAGGTTTTCGGCAAGGCCCACGTTCTTTTCGTTCTGCACTATCCGGATGCGAGGGTCTTCGATGCTGCGCACCACAGCGACGGTGTCGTCGGTCGAACAGTCGTCGATGACCAGAAGCTCGAAGTCACGGTAGGTCTGTCGCAACACGCTCCCGATGGCTTCCTTGACGTAAGGAGCCACATTGTAGGTCGGCATCAGAACGGTTACTTTGGCCATCGTTTCAGGGTGTATAGTGTATGCCAAAAAATGATGGCTGGGAATGACAACATGCGCTTGCGGACTTGTTGTTTTACGTCGGATGTGAAATTGTATTTCCGCTCATAGCAAGCCCAAAGTTTGCCCCAGCCGCGGGCGTAGTCTTTGTTTTTTACCCCACAATGTTTAATAATGTATTCCAGTACATTGGCACCTTCAATAAGGGTGAGTCCGCGATGTTCGGCGTCGTTGGAGATATTGCTGCTGTGCTGGCGGTAGTAGTTCAGCGGCTCTTCTAGTTCTATCACATTGCCCTGTTCGGCCAAAAGTATATAAAAGAACCAGTCGCCGCAGAGTCGCATGTGCTCGTAGCGACAGGCTTCGGTGGGGTGGTAGCAGTTGCGGCGGAAGATACATTCGCTGACATTGGCGATGGAATTGGCGACAGCCAGCCTGTGTCTGATATAGTTGTGCCCATCATGGATATGGACGGCATTGCCGTTGGAGTTGTTCCATAGGTTGTTTCCTTGCATGTCAACCCACCAGGTGGCGGCATAGGCCATTGTACTGTCGGGTGCCTTGGCGACTTCGTCCATCAATCGTCCGAGGAAAGTCGGTTCGGCATAGTCGTCGCTCTCTGCCACCCATATCCATTCGCCTTTGGCAAGAGTGATTCCTTTGTTCCATTGGCGGAATGCCGAGCCGCTGTTTGCTTTGTTGTAGACAATGTGGCTCACGTGTGGGTCGCTGCGATAGTTTTCCAGCACATCGCGGCTGCCGTCGGAGGAGTTGTCGTCAAGTAGAATCAGTTCGAAGTCCTGATATGTCTGACCCAATATGCTGTCGATGCGCTGTCTCAGGAACGGCGCATGGTTGTAATTGGGCACTATGACAGAGACGGTGGGCATAAACTAATGTGTGGTGCTTTTCTTATGGGGTAAAACCATTAAAAACTGATTGCACCAGACACTTCCATCAAGTAGTTTGTATTTAGAGAACTTCAACTTACTCATGGTTGGTTGAAGTGGTAGTTGATCACCTGGAAGCAGACAATTGCGATAGCCATCATACCAAGACTCCATTAGTTCCATTGTTTCCGGATCGTTGTTTCTCACGATGAATAATCCGTTTTCAGTTAAATGGATATCGTCTTTGAAACCGTTAGCTATATAGATATCATATTGTTTCTGGGCTATTTCTTTATCTATATTCATATTGGTGGCAAATGCAAATATTTCTTCGTGGACGGAAGAGCGAGCCGCATGTTTTGTCACTGCAAATGTTGTCCAGTCATCAATAATTAATGATAATTGTGCTATATCTCCATAAATAAACACACTGGCATCTACATATATACAGATATCATAATCTGGTAGTAAAAGATGAGGAAACATTCTTACTTTCCTGGAAAGGATAGCATTGCTACAGTTGTCGTGGAGTTGTCTAATTTGCCAGTTGGATGATTTTAAACTTGGATTGTTGGAAAACATAATGTAATCAACCGTCACATTCGGATGATGGAATAATACTGGTTCGTGAATTTGATCGTAGTCGCCAAACAAAGCAGAATAGATACAAATACGTTTGCTTGGTAAGCTGTCTATGTTTTTCTTAGGTAGTTGATATTCAATATGATTGTTACCAACGCCATGGAGCAATCGGCGCATGTCGGTGGCAAAATCAGGATGGACGCAACCCTTCAACGCGACAGAACGCCCTTGACGGTTATTGAAAAAGCCTAGTATAATTGATAATTTAAGAAAAGCGACCAAACTGAATGACCTCCAAAGAGGAATGTTTTCGCCCTTGTTTTGCTCTACTGCTATGCCGAATATTATAGAAGGATTATTTGCTACGGGAGTGAAAAAAGACAGTTGGTGCATAGCAACACTGATGTTTGTACAGCCGGCCGTACAATACTTTCTTAGGCGTTGCAATTCGAGAGAAAGAAAGCAAAAGAAGGGAGTCAATATGGTCAGAATAATTTTTTTCATGTAGCGAGAAGTGTATTATTTGAATATTCTGTGCCACATGGCAATTCTCCATTGTTTTAAGTCGTAAAGTAAAAAGCTAAACCATTTGTCGCGGTAGTATTTGTAGTATGAACGTAGTGAACGAACCATCCGAAATGGTCCGAAGGGCTGATGTTGCCGTCTTTGACGTTTGACCATAAACAAGATACGCAGCGCAAGTGGTGTTGGAAGGTTGTTTTGGCTCCAAAGTACTGAAGTGTAACTAATCTCACGTGGGTTGTCGCTGACAGGATGCAGAAGACTTTCTCCAATTCCACATTCTTGATTGGCATGTATACGATAGTTAATCAGTTGTTCGCCGATGTATCCTAATTGGTTCTCTGCGGCTGATAACATGGCAAGAGCACCATCGTGCAAGATATCACCTGTACAGAAATCTGTTATATTGGATAAATATTTGAATTCCTTTCGCACTGCCATTGTAGCTCCCGTTGCACGGTTCTCATTAGCAAACAATTCTATACCATACCCATCGTTTATCATTCTTTGACTTTTTTCGGTCATTCCGAAACATTTCCATAGTGTACCGGGTATTACGTTCCCAATGGTATCTATGAGCTGACCATCGGTAAATACCACTTGTTTTTGCTTGTTTTTGTTGAAAAATCGAACAATTGTTTCTACTTTTTTTGATTGCCAAATATCGTCCTGGTCGGAGAGGAATATAATGTCGCCCCGACAAAGGTTAATGGCTTTCTGGAAATTGCGTGCGGGACCGAGATTCTTTTCGTTGCGGTAAATGCGGATGTCTGATTGGTAACTATCGCGGAGACTCTCGATAATTTGCAAGGTGTTGTCTGTACTGCCATCGTCACATACCACAATCTCATCCACCGGCATGGTCTGGTTTAGAATAGACTCCAGTTGTTCGCGGATATATCGTTCGCCGTTGTATGTACAAAGTGCAACAGAAAGCATTTGTTATATGGATTTTGCTCGTATAATCCCTTTTCTAAAATATGGCGGCATGGGGGTGTCGTATAAATGGAAGAGCATATACCCTTTAGAGAATTCAGAATTATAGCCAATATTGTCAAAAAAGTATTTCATTTCTTCTGCGTCATGTTGTTTATGATACGATGCAACGGCAAGTTTAGTACCCTTCTTCTGTCTCAACACACAATCGGCTGAAGAAAGGGATTGCAATTCGTACCCCTCAATATCCATTTTGACAAAAGCTGATTTGTAATCAACACTTGATAATGTTTTCTCCAGCGATATTGTTGTTTCTGTGTTTGTTGCAGAGACGAATTTTTGAATTATAGTTACCTTATCACCGTATGATGCAAATGTTTGTTTTAGAGGCTTAATCCACTCGGGATCGCTCTCTACAATCACCACATGGGACGCCTTGTCAATATTATCCAGAGCGAACAGTCCTTCAGCAGCCCCAATATCAAAAACCACATCTCCCTCGACTACATGAACACAAGGTGACTGGTACTGATGAGGAGTGTCCTCGGCCTCTGTGTCGCCTAATAGTCTTTCTGTTTGTAGATAGTATTTGTATGACTCAAGTGCTTCGGTAGGAGACTGGTTCGCCTTGAAAAAAATTTTTTTGTTATCGTGGACTACATAGGGCAATTGTGATTCTGGGTCAAAACCGAACTCAATGTGTACTGGTGAGGGGGTTGTCTTGTAAGGGAAACAACAATATTCGCCATGTTGCTTTAGATAATTCAGCTCCTTTTGATAAGGTCCGGCTTCTTCCTGATGGCGTGCATAATAATCCAACAAATTAAGATGATGAAATTTTGTTGATATTGTTTGATCCAATGAATCCACAATCTCTTCGAGCCTAGCTATTTTTGCAGTATTCTCGTTTAACTGCTTTCTAATATTAGTGGTAAAGAACGCCCGAATATTGACCAATATGTTTTTTATTAACGATGCTCGCATGATTAAATATATGCTAATTTCGCCTTAAACATTATATGTCCCCAGCTACTATCCCATTGTGTGATTGCGGAATTTTGCCTGTTGTCTTTGTCTGCATCTTCTATGGTAAATGATAATATGTTGGGAACATAATCGAAGTCTCGTTGTGCTGAAAGATAATTTCCTATACCGATAGAAAAGGCAAGGGTGTATTTCCCTGCAGCGAGGTGATGATTACATAGGGAAAAAAGTATTTCCCGTTCCTCGCCTTTTTTGATGTCAAGAGTTTCAGTATTGGAAACGGACCCAATGGCCGTCTCGTCCATGCTGAAAACAGTGGTGTTGATTCTGAAGTTAGGTGTATTCTGGTGCGCTTTTACTTTAAAAATGAAATCGATGGGTTCATTAGAAGCAAAAGAGCTCCGATTCTCGGCAAAACGTACAGAGAGAAACTCAATTTCTTTTGAGTCGTCACCACCTTTAAATTCAATATGCAGTGGAGTGTCTGCCTTTTTGGAACTGATATAATAATCTACGGCCTCGTTGGCACTTCCAATGTAGTCGACGCTACCATTGTGAAGGACTATTCCTTGTCGGCAAAGCTTTCTTACTGCGGCCATATTGTGGCTGACAAACAGCACCGTTCTGCCTTCGCCTTGGCTGACGTCTTGCATCTTGCCGATGGCTTTCTTCTGGAATTCGGCGTCGCCAACGGCGAGGACTTCGTCAACGACCAATATCTCGGGGTCGAGGTGGGCGGCGACGGCGAAGCCTAAACGCACCATCATACCGCTGCTGTAGCGCTTCACAGGGGTGTCGATATAACGCTCGCAGCCGCTGAAGTCGACTATCTCGTCCAGCTTCTTGCTGATTTCCTGCTTCGTCATGCCCAGGATGGCGCCGTTCATGTAGATGTTCTCGCGGCCGGTCATCTCGGGATGGAAGCCGGTGCCGACCTCGAGCAGCGAGCCGATACGTCCGCGGGCGCGGATGGTGCCAGTGGTGGGGGCGGTGACTTTGGATAGGATCTTCAGCAGGGTGCTCTTACCGGCACCGTTCTTGCCGATGATGCCCACCACGTCCCCCTGCTCGACCTTGAAGTCGATGTCCCGCAGGGCCCACACATAGTCGCTGTCGCCTTTGGTGCTGCGGTCGTTGGCCTCGCCAATAGTCAGATAGGGGTCTTCCTTGCCACGGACATTTATAGTCCACCAGCGCTTGAGGTCGTGGCGCAAGGTGCCGGTGCCTATTAGTCCCAGACGGTAGAGCTTGCTGATATTGTTGAATTCAATTGCTGTTGCCATTAGGCTATTGTTTATGCAAAAAACTTTGTGGTTTCATAGTGTGGGAGGTGAGGCTGGCGAGCCAGAGCGAAGCAGAGCTGTCGCTGTAGACCATGCGACGTTTCCAGGCCAGGACATTCCAGCGGCGGAACTTCCAACCCAGGCGGCCGACACCGTCCGCAGCATGGTCGTCGACGCTGCCGTAGACGATGTCACGCTCGAACAAGTCCCTGTCGGCTATGTCGTCCGGACCGTTGCTGAGTTGCAGCGGCATGGGGATTCCCAGCTGGTGTTCGGCGACGAGGCTCAACGCTCTTACAAACGACGACATGCCATATTCGGTCGCTATATCCTGCACCCGGCCCCAGTCGACCTTGTCGTTCAATGCACGGCAGGTGAGTGTCCAGTCGACGAGGTCGCGCAACGTGATGCGTGCGGCGGCGAAGTGGCCTGCCATGTGGCGCAGTAGGAAAAGCACCTCGAAGGTGGGCGAAGGTGCAAGCTCTTTGAGCATCGCCTCATAGCGGCGGTTGCTGGGAGGATAGTGGACGTTGATGAAGTCGTAGTGGCTCTCGACCGTAACGCCGCGGTAGTCGTATTTGCTGTGATGGTGTGCCTCGTTGCTTACGATTACTCTCAGACTCTTCTGTGCTACGCGGTCGGCTTCGTCGTGACGGTTGTAGAAGTAAAGGTCAAGGTCGCCGAATTCGCGCAGCTCTGGCACAGGGTAGTATTGCGCCGTGTGCGTGCCTTTGAGCACCAGCGTGTCGATGCCGTTACGGCTCATGGTGTCGGCAATCTCCTGTTGCACCTCGCGCTGGTAGCGGTGCCAGCGTGCGGCCTTGTCGCGTTCGGACAGCCATGGTATCTTCACTTCTCGCGGCACATCCAGCGCCGCCACCGTGTCGGCCGTCATGGCGGCAACATGGTTCTGCTGCATCAGCCGAAACAGGTTCCACCACATCGAGGCCTCTATCGGCCTGGTGCCGAGGAGGGGTGCCTGCCCGTCGATGGCAGCCCGCAGCAGGTTGTATGCCAGCTGTATCTCGGTCATACGGTGTCCATGAAGGTACGTTGCACGCGGTTGAATATGATGATGCCTACGGCCAGCAGCACCACCATGAAGGCGAAGCTGTAGCCCAACATGCCCCAGCTGAACTGTCCTTCGCCAAGGAAGCCGTACTTGAAGGCTTCGACAATGCCCGTCAGCGGGTTGAGGCTCATCACAAAGCGCAGTTTCTCGTTGGTGATGGTGCTCAACGGGTAGATGACCGGTGTGGCATACATCCAGAGACGGACGAAGAAGTCGAGCAGCAGCGTCATGTCGCGGTATTTGGTGGTGAGGCTCGAGAAGAGCACGCCGAAACCAAGAGCCAATCCAGCCAGCATCAACACCAATACCGGCAGCAGCAGGGCGTACCAGTTGGTATGTATTTGTCCGGGGATGATGAACAGTTGGTATATGGCGTAGACCACGAGGAAGAGTCCAAACTGGATGCCAAATCGTAGCAGGTTACTGATGACGGTGGAGAGAGGCACTACCATGCGCGGGAAGTAGACTTTGCCGAAGATACCGGCGTTGGCGGTGAAGGTCGAGGAGGTCTTGCTGAGGCAGTCGTTGAAATACTGCCACAGGCAGATGCCGCTGAGGTAGAACAGCGGCTGCGGAAGCCCGTCGGTGGAGATGTTTGCAATGCCGCCGAAGACCACCATGTACATGATTACCGTCATGGCGGGCTGTATTATATACCACAGAGGCCCTAGGATGGTCTGCTTGTATTGAGTGGTGATGTTGCGCCTCACGAAGAGCATGCACAGGTCGCGGTAGCGCCACAGCTCTTTAAAGTCCACCTGCAACAGCCTTTCTTTGGGCTTTATGACGGTGGTCCAGTTGTCGTCTTCTTTCATGCTGAATGTTTTCGGTTGAAAATGATGTTGCCTACGATGCCCCAGAAGTACTTCCAGTCGGTCTTGAACGGGGCTTTGAGGTAGGCTTCCAGATAGCGGCGTTCGCTTTGCTGCACCTCTTCGAGTGTCTCGGGCGTATGGCGTTCGTAGTAGAACGGCGGAAGCATGCCGGGCTTGGCCTTTATCCGCAACTGCTGCATCTCGTCGCTGTAGAGGTTGTAGTAGTGGCGGCTCAACGGGCGCACGCCGACCAGTTTCAGGTCGCCACGGAAGAGGTTCCAGAGCATCGGCAGTTCGTCGAGCCATGTGCGCCTCAGGATGCGCCCCCAGGTGTTGACGCGGTAGTCGTTCTTGAATTTGCCGCCGCGCTCGAGGCTCTGGTAGCGGTAGATATATGGTTGGATATACTCCGAGTAGGTGTACATGGTGCGGAATTTGTGTACCACAATCTCTTTGCCGCCGAGGCCTACGCGCCGCAGGTGTATGATGGGCGAACCAGTTGGCGGCGTGTCGTTGACAGGTTTGTGCTCTTTGTGGACTATGACGAAGAACTCGCCGTCGCGGAACTGCTCGTCGACCACTTCGAAGCCGGCTCGGTACAGCCGCCCGAGTATCTCCACTCGGTTGTATGTGCGCTCCTTGCCTTGGGTGACGGCGAAATATAGCCCGCGTGTGAGCTTCAACTTCGGGCACACGCGGTGCCACAGGTAATCCCACGCTATCATTACATGCGCCACACCCCATGGGTAGCGCTGCAAGGTCAGCTTGCGTTTCAGCACCGCCGTCATCGAGTGGCACCACATGTAGCCGCCTTGCGGCAGGTGGTTGCTTGCGGTGTACAAGTATTCGTTGAGTCGCTCTATGGTGTGCAGCGGCCGCGAGATAAAGAGAACCTGTGGCGTCAGGCCATTGAGGCGGTATTCCAGTGCTTCGGGCGTATGTGTGGTGAACGGTACGGCGTACGACTTCGACTTGTCCGATGTCTCCCTCGCCGAGCCGAGCCATCGCAACGCCTCCTTATATCCCATCTTCGTCACGGCCTCAAACTCACGCCTCACCTCCTCGTCGGCAATGTCGTCGAGGTAAAGCTTGGCTCCGGCGTCGGCACCCTTCTCGGTATAGGTGCGCACCTCGTTGAGCTCGTATTGAAGGTGGAACAGTCCTTTTTTCATTCTTCCACTTTTTTCAGCAGCGAAGGATGTATGTATGTGGTGGCCACTGCCACCACGCCGCGGATGGCCACCACAAGGCGGCGGTCGCGTTTGATGCGTTTGATATGCCCTTCGGCACCCTTGAAGGGTCCGTCGGTGACCACCACACGGTCGCCTTCATGGTATTCGGGGCGGTCGTCGCCCAGCAGCTCCAGTCCGTCGCGCCCGGCGCTGACCACGAAGCGGAACACTTCCATCTCGCGGTCGGGGATAACAGCCGCTGCGGTGTGCTCGCTGTTATAGTAGACCCATGCCTGGCGGCGGTGGCTCACCACAAAGCGCGCCATCTCCGGCTCGCTGCAGTGCAGGAATAGCAGCGACTTTATCACGTCGACAGGTGCGAAAAACTCGAGTCCCGCCACCTTGCAGTCGGCTATCAGCGGCTGCACCCGATTGTAGTAGACCTTGAAAGCGTACCAGTTGTTGTTCATTGGCATATTTCTCCCCCTCCTCCTACATATTGTGTGGAGTACTTGGGGGTTCGCCGGCATTTCGGGTAGTCCGACTCACGGGCATTCCTGTCGCAGGAATGTTGCCGCAACCCTTTGGGTAACAAAGTATAAAGTGCATTTTGCACTTATGTTGCCAACTTGCAAATATACTATTTTTTTTGAAATAAATAAAATATATTTATTTTTAGAAGCTATAACGTGTTTACACCGTCGGGGAGTTGCTCTTTGAAAAAACGCCAAGAGAATATGCAATGTGTCTCACCAGGGTTTCACCAGAGGCGCTAAAAAGCAGCTCTCATTTTCAATTGTTTACCGGTTGTTCTTCGATTGTTCTTCGGTAGTCTATCGAAGAACAATCGAAGAACAATCGAAGAACAACTGAAGAACAGAGCACTTTTATAGGGAGTATTCAGGGGCTTGCTTTTCTATCACTATAGAAAAACGATAGGAGAACAAAGGATAAAATAACAAGCCACCCGCCTCTTGATGGGACGGGTGGCTTGTGTTTGTATGGATTTCGGGGCGAGCGACGGGTTAGAGGCCCAGCACAGTAGCACCCTGTTTGTAGACGATGTCGCGCGGGATGTTGGCATCGCGGATGGCATCGAGGTCGGCCTGGAGCTCGGGGCTGATCTTGCCGTTCTTCTCGCTGTAGGCCTTGGCGGCGGCCATGTCGCCCTCGCCTTCCATGGCGATGATTATGGCGGCCCAGCCACGGGCGGCTTCGCGGGCTTTCTCAACGTCGATGACATACTTGCCGTCGGCATTGCGGCTAAAGGCGCCGTGCTCGAGGAAGTAGTTGTAGCACATGATGTTGGCCACGCCGTGGGCCTCGGTGGCGCCGAAGCGCACGCTGCGGAGGATACCGGCGATGAAGGTGATGTAGTTCTGGGCGACGGTGGTGTTGGTTATCTCGCCGCGCTCGATGAGCTGCTCGGTGAGGAAGAGGCCGCAGACGTCGGCTTTGGCTTCCTCCCAAGCGCTGTATTGTGCGCCGAGGGCCTGACGGCAGGGGCCGCGGCCGGTGACGGTGTTCTTGATGCCCAGGCCGTGGGCCACCTCATGGTAGCAGGTGTTGCCGAAGAAGGCGTTGAAGGTGACGCTGTCGACCTGCTCGGGGCAGACCATCAGGTTGGCGATGGGCACCATGATGTTGTCGAACTTGGCGCGCATGGCGTTCTTCAGCTGCAGACGGCGGCTGCCTTTGGCCAGCTGCACGCGCTCGTCGTTGGGCAGGTTGATGGCGATGGTCTTCGAACCCGCGTTGCAGTCGCCGGCATAGTAGACCACGTCGTAGACGTTGATGTCGCAGTCGGTGCCGGGGACCTCTTTCTTATACTTGGGGTCGCAGGGCAGGAGCTTCTGCATCTTGGGCAGCATGGCGGCGAACTTGCTCAGGTCGTTGCTCCACTGCTCGTCTTTAACAAGCACAAAAGCCTCGTGGCTGCACTTCAGGCCGTGGAGGGCGTCGTCGTAGTTCTCTATTGGGCCGACCACGAAGTCCAGTTTGCTGTCTTTCATGTCCATCCACACCATGTCGCTGTTGAAGTAGTCGTCGGTGCGGAAGGCCTCGCGGCGTGCCTCGAGGTATTTCTTCAGGCCCTCGTTGTCGGCCAGGGCAATGGCTTTCTCGAGAAGGGCGTCGACCTTGGCAAGCTCTTCCTTGTAGGCCTCATGGTAGGGCAGGACGACGAGTTTGCCTTCGCTGTCGCGGCGTATGACGCTGTACTGGCTCTCTTTCTGCGGGTCGTCGAGGGCGGCATACTCCTCCTCGGTCATGTCGACAGGATAGAAGTTGGCTCCCAGCGGGCGTTCGCCGTAGCCGGGCAGGAAAGGTTTCTCGCTGTCGAGACGGTCCCAGGCACCGTACTGGATGCGGGCGAAGGCACGCATGGCGGGGTCGCAAAGGGTGTCGATAGCGTCGCGGTTGGCATAGCCGAAGTACTCGTCCCAGTAGATTTCGTCCATCACTTGGCCGATTTCGATGAAAATCTTGACCAGCTCTTTCTCGTTGGGCGAGAGTGTGGCGATGAGGTCGGAGGTCAACGGGAATTCGGCATACTCGTCAACTTTTTGTTGAATTTCGGGATTCGGGTCGCAATCCTTTGAGCTTTTCTTGTTGTTGCAACCCACGGCGGCTAACATTGTAATAGCCATGATGATTGTTGTTAACTTTTTCATTATTAATGTGTTTTAATTGGTTTTGCTGAATCGTTGGAGTTACAAAGATACATTTTTTTTGCCATATCGCGAAAAAGTTGTACTTTTGCACCCGTTTTTCAACAACACGGAAAGGTGCTCGAGTGGTTGAAGAGGCCCGCCTGGAAAGCGAGTAAGCGTTAACAGCGCTTCAGGGGTTCGAATCCCCTCCTTTCCGCTGAAAAAAAAGAGAACCCGACAGGATACGTTCTGCCGGGTTTTCAATGCAAAGTGACCAATGGCAAGCAATTCGGCAATGGATAAATACATCACCCCCGAAGGTGAACTCTACAAGGCCTATCTCTTGGAGCAGATGGAGTCGGGGCGTTGGCGTTGGCGCAAGCAATGGTTCCTGTTCAAGGTCGAACCGGAGACTTTGGCCGAAAGAGCTGCCTTGGTGGAGTTTATTTATGAGTTTTCGCTCACCCACCGTGTCAACCCCTGCAAGGCTGTCGACCGTATCTCGGATATATTCGAATTGGGCCGCAGCGAGGTTGGCGGCACAGAAGAGACCCGTGAGCTTGCACAAGCATACCATACCGCACACTCGTCCTATTGGCTTCGCAAGACCAAAAGACAATTCCTTAAACGCTGGATGAACGGTTTGATGCTGGGCGCAGGGCTGGAATTGGTGGACATCGTGGTGCGCGGCACTCGCCTGTTCAGCAGGCCTTATTCGCTCTCGTTTGTGTCGCTGCTGATGCTTGTGGTTTTGCTGGTGGCGCTCCCTCTCATCTTCGCATGGCTGACGACGCCCAAGCTCTCGTCGGAAGAGCGCATTGTGGGCTGGCGTATCTTGTAGATTGCAGTATTCTACTTGCTTATGTTTTCTTTGGCGAGGGCGGTTAACTGCTCGTCGCAACCAAGTATGGCGGCAATGCGTAGCGCCTCCTGTGGCACGTTGTCGCTTTGGTCTTCGGTCAGGGAATAGTCTATGAATCGGTTGATGTTCTGCGGGTTGAGCGGAACGTCGGCCATGTCTTCCACAAAGCCTTTCACACGTAGCCGGCGGCAGGTTGAGCCGAGCTGGCTGTAGTGGGTGGTGATAAGTGTGGTCGAATTCAGGTTGTTGAGGATGGCGATCAAGGCTTGTACCAAGGCTTTGCCTTCGACGGGATTGGTGGTGCGGGCAGGCTCGTCGATCAGCACCAGCAGTTCGTGCGAACGGCAATCCTTTAGTATGTTGCTTATCTTTATGATTTCGGCAGCGTATGACGAGAGTCCGTTCATCTCGTCTTGGTCGTCGCCTATCGACGAGGCGATGCCTTCGACAAGTCTTACAACCCCCTTGCTTGCAGGAATATACATGCCGCACTGTGCCATGGTTTGTGCTGTGGCGACGCTCTTCAGCAGCACTGTCTTGCCTGCCATGTTGGCACCGGTGATGAGGCACACGCCCGGACTTAATGTGATGTCCACCGGCTGGTAGCGTTGTTTGTGCGATTCGTTGTGCTCTTTCAGTCGTGGATTGACAAGATTCATGTATTCAATGGTTTCGCCTATTTCAGGACGTGCCAGGTTCCAACGGATGGCAAGGTCGGACTTTGCAAGCAGGAAATCGGCGTAAGCCATTTGTTCCATGGTTGTTGTGAGCAGGTCGGCCCACTTTGCAAGTTCGTCGGAGAGACGGGTGCACACCTCGTTCTGGATTTCGTTCTGGAGGGCTAGCAGTTCGCTGATGCGCATGGGGTCGCCGCCAGCGGTCTGGAGGCCCTGCAACTCGCGACGCAGTGGCGCAAGGCGTGCGTCGTAACTATCATAGATATAGAAATTTGCAATGCCTGTTCCGTCGGGGTCCAATAGGTTGAAAATGTCTTTGGTGGCAGGCAGTGGCAGTACGTCGGTCAATCCGAGCTCGGCGATGGCGCTACAGGCTATTTGCGCCAGTTGTGCCAAATTCTTTATTTCGAACAATTCGACCTCGTTCAATGTTGTGTGGCAGGAAAGCGACTGTAGTGTTCCCTGTAGGTCGTGCAACTGCATAAGGCAATGGCGCAGTTCGATATACGGCTTTTTGAATTTGTATTCGCGGGTGACTTTTATGACACGTTCGAGCCGTTGCCATTCTTCCTGCAGCCATGTTGCATCGTTGCAGAATTCGACATTCAGCATCTTGCGCCGACCTGCCGTCGACATGAATTCCATGTTGTCAACAACATATTGGAAGCCGGCATCCTGTTTTATGAGGTCTTTTATCTTCATTTTTCTATTTGCATTACGTCGTATACGGGCATTTGCATGGCGTCGCTCAAGGCGCTGCAAGTGCTCTTGGAATCAAGCAGAAAGCCTTGTGGTGAGGTGGGGTTGAGGGTGATGGCTATCAGGCGCGAGCGTTGTAGTGCCATCAGCCGGTTGCCACGACGGGTGAATTCTACATAGGCTTCGGGGGTGATGAACAGTTTGGTAAAATCGCGTGTTATCAGCGTTATATCCGTGCCTTTGGTGGCCAGTACACGCAGCAGACGGTCGCTCACGGCGCCCGAGGCGAAGAGTGTGTGTCCATAGTGCAGCAGGTCGGTTTCGGCACGGTCTATAAGAAACACCGAGGCTATTCCAAGGTCGTGTGGCATGCCCTCGCTGTCTATGGCCCACAGACCTGATTGTATGGGATTGAGGCGCTCGCGCAAGTCGGCGCTAACTTCGTCGAGGCAGATTAGGCTGTGCAGGAACTTCGTGCGGCTAACCAGTTGTTTCACATTGGCCGACACGGCGGCTCCGGTGGCCAGAATCATAGCCTCGGTGACGGTGGGCGAGGCAAGGCTGAGGCGCGAAAGGGCACCGTCGACAATGGTCAGGTCGACGCCGGTTTTCTCGAGTTGACTTATTTGCGAGCGCAGGATGCCTGTGGTGGCAGCACCCGAGAGCAAGGCCTTGCCCCTGACAAGTACGCGCGCTGTTACCAAGGGTCCTAAAGCGGTGCGACGGCTGTCGACGGCTTCCAGGCGCGATACGAGCTGGCGTTTGAGATAATGCTGCTCTGAAGTGATGAAAAGTGTGCCTTCGTAGAGAATGATTTCAGGTTTTGCGGTGGCAAAAACACTGTCGACCTGTTCGCCGTCGACGCCGATGGATGTGACCCCAACCGGCACGTGCATCTCGTTGAGACGGCGCAGGATATAGTTGAGACATACCGTCTTGCCGGTATTCTTTTCCAAGCCTACAATCGAAAGGCTCCGATGCTTTAATATGTCGGCTACAAATGGCATAATTGCGGCTGCAAATTTACGAAAAAAAACAAAACTGAACTTTGACAGTCCAAAAAAGTGATTAATCCAACTTTTGGGCAATTATTATAAATAAATTTTGAACATATTGAAAAAACGTGTATATTTGCAGAACATTTTGCATGTATGGTTTGTGTGCAAGGTGTTGAGTATTAGTGAATAGAATAAATAATAACAGATATATGAAAACTAACTTGTTACGAAAAACCTACTTAATGGTGGCGTTGGGCATGCTGACGCTTGTGTCGTGCGGCACGCCTCAGGAGATTGCCTATATCCACGATGCCACACGCGACAGTTCGGAGTCCATCACGGGTAAGTTCACCAAGGGCATCCAGGCCAACGACCTGTTGAGCATCTATGTCGAAAGTGAGACCCCTGCCGCTACAGTTCCATTCAATCAGGAGACCAACAAGATCGCCATGAGCGACGGTGTTGTGATGAACCCCGGATCGTCGGCCGTCAGCGGCTATTTGGTAAGTAACGAAGGTGACATCACTTTCCCTGTGCTTGGCAAGGTGCATGTGCTTGGAATGACACATTCGGAGCTGGCCGACGAACTGCAGCACAGGCTTATAAGCGAAGGACATATTCTTGACGCCCGCGTGACGGTCAGGCTGATGAATTTCACCGTAAGTGTACTTGGCGATGTGGCAAGACCCGGCACAATCAAAGCCAGCGGTGAACGTCTGACGATATTCGAGGCATTGAGTATGGTGGGTGACCTTACCATCTACGGTCAGCGTCATAATATCACCGTCATCCGCGAGGAAAACGGTATGCGTACCATAGGTGAATTAGACCTCAGTTCGAAGGATGTCTTCGAATCGCCGTATTACTACTTGCACCAGAACGATGTTGTGTATGTCGAGCCCAACATGAAGAAGAAGAAGACCGCCAATCGCGACCCAATGATTATGACCTATATCACTACCGGTCTGTCGATTCTTTCCTCTCTCACTTCCATGTTCTACTACTACATGATGGTGCAAAGACTCAGTAAAAACGACTAACCATTTTTAGACTATGGAATATAACACCCAAATACAGAACCCCAATGCCGTTGCCAACGGAGGCGACAGCAATGAAAACAGCATCAACATCCGTGACATTGTGTTCATGGTGTTGAACAATTGGTATTGGTTTGTCATCTCGGCGGTTGTATGCCTTGCGGTGGCTGGCGTGGCCTACAAGATGCAGCCCAAGAGCTACACGGCAACCGGCACCATTCTGGTGCGCGACAATGGTAACACGATGCGCTACCAGTCGCGAAACATGGATGCCATCCTCAGCAACATGGATATTTCGAACGCCGGCCAGTCGCTGGATAACGAAATATACATGCTGCGTTCTTCGTCGTTGATGTCGCAGGTAATCAAACGACTCAACTTGAACTACTATTGCGAACGCAATGACATGTTCAAGAAAATTTCCTACTAC
Source organism: Bacteroidales bacterium (assembly GCA_017524785.1). GTDB lineage: Bacteria > Bacteroidota > Bacteroidia > Bacteroidales > P3 > Colimorpha. Next base: position 19,386 of record JAFXUY010000041.1, read on the forward strand.
AACGATGCACCCGTGCAGCTCACGGTGCACGACCGCAACGAGGAACGTGAACCGAAGCTCGCCTTGAGAATTAAGCTGCTGCCGAACAACAAGTTCAGCTACAGCGCCAAGGCCTATGGTGTTGAAGGCGAGGCCTATTATAGCCAGCCCGTCAAGTTGGATGACACAGTGTCGTTCACCATCGAGAAAACCTCGTTTTACAAGGATGCCTTCGAGGGTGTAAAACTCAACATCGGTGTCAAAGAGGTATATCCGCAGGCTCGTGGTATGATAAAGAGCCTTGCTGTTACACGTGTCAATAAGATGGCTTCGATTCTGTCGATAAGCTATTCCGACAAGAACGAGAAACGCTCGGGCGATATTGTGGACACGCTGATTGCGGTGTACAACGACGACGCCATTGAGGATAAGAACAAAGTGGCACAGAAGACCGAGACGTTCATCTCCGACCGTATCTCTCTTATCTCTGGCGAGCTTGATGTTGTAGACGCCCAGGTTGAGGCCATCAAGCGTTCGTCGCAGCTGCCCGAACTGCAAGGTGCCGCCAGCCAGCTGATGCAGACCGGCACACGTTATGGTGACGAGGTGTCGCGTCTGGAGACCGAACTTACGCTTATCCGTTACATCAAGAACGTGCTTTCCGATCCGACCAACAAAGAAGACCTGCTGCCTGCCAACGTCGGTATCAATGATGCCGGCATCCAGAGCATGATAGCATCGTACAACCGTTTGGTCAACGAGTATCAGCGCACCAAGACCACAGCCGGTACCAGCAACCCGCAGATACGTAACCTTGTGCAGCAAATGGATGCCCAATGGAGTGCTATCAACTCGGCTGTCAACAACCTTCTCAACGCCACCACGGTTCGTCTGCAGGATGCCCGCAGCCAGGAGGCCAAGGCCCGCAGCCAAATTGCTGCCATGCCTACCCAGACCAAGGCTGTGTCCGAGGTCCAGCGTCAGCAGAAGATTAAAGAGGAGCTGTACCTCTACCTCCTCAGCAAGCGTGAGGAGACGGCAATGAACCTCGCCGTCACCATCGCCAACGCCAAAGTTGTGGAGCCTTCGGTATCCTCGAAGACCGCACCGAAGCTTATGATGTTCATCCTTGTGGCTCTGGTTATCGGTCTCGCGCTGCCGGCTTTGATAATGTTCTGCATCAGCTTCTTCGACACTAAGTTGCGTTCAAAGACCGATGTGGAACGTGCAACGACGCTGCCGATACTGGGTGAGATTCCAGAAAAGCCTGCGGCTCGTGTCAACGACGAGATTATCGTTACCGCCAATGGTACCGATGTAGTCACCGAAGCTTTCCGCCTGCTGCATAGCAACATACCATTCTTCTTGAAGGATGGCCAAAAGGTGATTCAGACGGTGTCTACCACGCCTGGCGAAGGTAAGTCCTACACGGCTCTTAACCTGGCCCTGTCGTTGGCATATGTCGGCAAGCGGACTATATTGGTCGACTTCGACTTGCGTAAGCGCAGCCTTTCGAAGACCATCGACCGCCACAACCGTATGGGCCTTATCCACTACCTGCTCGACCAGGAGGACAACTTCGAGAAGTATATCATGCACAGCGAGACGTCGAATCACCTCGACTATATCGTCTGCGAGAAGACCCCGCCCAACGCAACCCAGCTGCTTATGGGTGAGAAACTCGACCGCCTGGTGGATTATCTGCGTCAGCATTACGACTATGTTATCTTCGACTCCACGCCTGCACAGATTGTGGCCGACGCCGCCATCATCAACCGTGTTGCCGACCTGACGACATATATCATGCGTGTCGGACGCCTGAACAAGAGCTCGCTGCCGTTCATCCAGGAGATGTCAGAAAAAGGCCGCTTCAAGAATATGGCTGCTGTTCTTACCGATGTGCCGCTCATCCACAAGCGCTACGGTGGCTATGGCTACGGCTATGGTTATGGCTCTGGTTACGGCTATGGTTCTGGCTATGGTTATGGCTATGGCTACGGTTATGGCTATGGCGAGGAGAGTGATGCCTCGAACGAATAGGAATAAAATAATGATAAAGAATAGACAATGGCGGGAGGCTTATGCACCCGCCGTTGTCCTATGAAAAAGAACTCCAATCGTACTTCCCCTGATGACTATTGTAAAGACAGAGTTAAATGGTGTGTTTGTCATCGAACCGCGTGTGTTTGGCGACAGCCGTGGCTACTTCTTTGAGAGTTATAACAAGCGCGATTTCGCCCAGCAAACAGGTGTAGATGTGGATTTTGTGCAGGACAATGAATCTTGCTCGCACTATGGTGTAGTGCGCGGGCTGCATTTCCAACTGCCTCCATTTGCGCAGTCCAAGCTTGTGCGTGTTGTCGAAGGCCGTGTGCTCGACGTGGCTGTGGATATCCGTAGCGGCAGCCCTACCTACGGCAAGCATGTGGCAGTGGAACTCTCGGCAGATAATAAGCGTCAGTTCTTCCTTCCTAAAGGCTTTGCTCACGGCTTCGCTGTGTTGAGCGAGACAGCTGTGTTCCAATATAAATGCGACGAATACTATCATCCCGAAGCCGAGGGTGCTATCGCGTGGGACGACCCAACGCTGGCCATCGATTGGAAGATTTCTCCTCAAGACGTGCTGCTGTCGGAGAAAGACCGTCATCATCCGTTGTTCAACGATTTTGTAACCCCCTTTTAGTTTAAGGACATGAATATATTGGTAACAGGTGCAAATGGCCAACTCGGCCGCCACTTTGGGCTTCTTGCCCCGCAGTCGGCTCATCGTTGGTATTTCACCGATGTTGCCGAGTTGGATATAACTTCGCGCGAGGCTGTGGCAGAATATGTCTATGCCAACGGTATAAACCTTATAGTCAATTGCGCAGCCTACACCAATGTCGACCGTGCCGAGAGCGACGAGCAGACTGCCATCCGTATCAACGGCGATGCCGTGGGCATACTTGCCGATGCTATGAATAAAGTAGAGGGCACGTTGATACATTTCTCCACCGACTATGTCTTTGGTGGCAACAAGAACAACACTCCATGTTCAGAAGATGAACCAGTGAACCCGACAGGCGCTTATGGCCGTACCAAGCTGGCAGGAGGGCAGGCCGCCACCACGTGTCACCACCTTATTTTCCGCACGTCGTGGCTCTACAGTGAGTATGGCAAAAACTTTTTGCTTACCATGTTGAACCTCACCGCCACCCGTCCCGAACTAAATGTAGTGTTCGATCAAGTGGGGACCCCCACTTATGCAGGCGACCTTGCCAAGGCAGTTTTTACTGTAATAGAGAGTGGTGAGTACCGCCAACAAGAAGGTGTTTTCAACTATGCCAACGAGGGAGTCTGCAGCTGGTACGACTTTACCAAGGAGATTGCACGACAGAGCGGGCACACGGCTTGTCACGTCAAGCCCTGTCACAGCGACGAGTTCCCTTCGCCGGTTAAGCGTCCGGCCTATTCTGTGCTCGACAAGACCAAATTCAAACACACTTTCAATCAAGAGGTGCCCTATTGGACTGAAGCCCTGTCGCGGTGCCTCGCCAATATCAATAAATGAAGAATTTTGCACTCATAGGAGTCGGCGGATATATTGCCCCGCGTCATCTTAAGGCCATCAAGGAGACGGGCAACAATCTTGTTTCTGCTTACGACAAGAACGACTCCGTCGGCATCATTGACAGCTATTTTCCCAAAGCATCCTTCTTTACCGAACAAGAGTTGTTCGACCGCCACAACAACTGGTTCAAAGCACAAGGAAATACCATTGATTATCTGTCGGTGTGTTCGCCCAACTATTTGCACGACGCTCACACACGCTATGGTCTCCGCCTGGGCTGCGATGTGATATGCGAGAAGCCCGTGGTGCTCAGCCCCTGGAACATCGATGCCCTTGAAGAGATAGAGCAGGAGACTGGCCACCATGCCTACACCATCTTCCAGTTGCGTCTGCATCCTGCCGTGGTTGAACTAAAGAAAAAGATAGAGCAGGGACCGAAAGATAAGGTATATGATGTGGACCTGACTTACATCACTCCTCGCGGCTACTGGTATTATGCCTCGTGGAAAGGCAACATACAGAAGAGCGGAGGTGTGGCCACAAATATTGGCGTACACTTCTACGACATGCTGCAATGGGTCTTTGGCCCTGTGCAGAAAAACGTGGTTCATATTGCAAGCCACGACCGTGTGGCGGGCTATCTAGAGTTGCGTCAGGCGCGCGTGCGTTATTTTTTGAGTATTAATGGCGACCATGTGCCTGAAGGACACAATGGCAGCTACCGCAGCATCACTGTCGACGGTAGTGAGTTTGAGTTCAGCACAGGCTTCACCGACCTGCACACCCGTTCCTACGAGGAAGTGCTTGCCGGACGTGGTTTCCACATCGGAGAGGCCCGCGAGTGTATACAGACAGTCTACGACATACGCCATGCCGAGCCTATTGGCCTCAAAGGCGAGTATCATCCCATGGCAAAATATCCATTAACACCTCACCCCTTCGGATGGTAGACGAACCGTTCATACATGAAAGCTCCTACGTCGACGACGGCGTAACATTGGGCCGCGGTACCAAAGTATGGCATTTCTGCCACATCCAGAAAGGTGCAGTGCTTGGCGAGCGTTGTTCGCTGGGACAGAATGTCAACATTGGCCCCAACGTACATATCGGCAATGGTGTCCGCATACAGAACAATGTGTCGGTATACGAAGGTGTGGAGATTGAAGACAATGTCTTCCTTGGTCCTAGTTGTGTGTTCACAAACGTACTGATGCCCCGACTCGACCGTCCCGCCAACGGCCATTACGAGCGCACGCTGGTCCGTGAAGGGGCATCGATAGGTGCCAACGCCACCATCGTCTGTGGCCATACCATTGGTCGCCATGCCCTTGTGGGTGCCGGCGCCGTGGTGACCAAGGATGTCCCCGATTATGCAATCGTCGCCGGCGTACCGGCAAAAATAATAGGCAAAGTAGAAGAATAGTTATGCAGTTCCGCGACCTACACAGACAATACGAGGCCATGCGTGCCGAGATGGATGAAGCGATGCTTGCCGCGGCTCGTAGCGGGGCCTATATTATGGGGCCGCAAGTGGCCGAACTGGAACAGCAGCTGGCAGAATACGTGGGTGTGAAACATTGCGTCACTTGCGCCAACGGCACCGATGCCCTACGGCTTGCTCTGATGGCTCTCGGCGTAGGTCCCGGCGATGCTGTCTTCGTGCCCGACTTCACCTTCTTTGCCACTGCCGAGGCTGTGGCAATGGTTGGTGCAACACCGATATTCGTCGATGTAGACAAGGCTACATTCAATATGGCACCCGAAGACCTGATGGTCAAGTACGATTATGTAACGTTCCATACACAGCTGCATCCACGTGCCATAATACCAGTAGACCTTTTTGGTCGCCCGGCCAATTACGAGAAACTGCGTTTTGTTGCCGATACCACGGGTCTGTTGCTCGTAGAGGATGGTGCCCAAGGCTTTGGCGGCAGTATGGGGGGCAAGCGGGCCTGCTCGTTCGGCGACATCAGCACCACATCGTTCTTCCCTGCCAAGCCTCTTGGCTGCTATGGCGATGGCGGCGCTCTCTTCACCGATAGCGACGAATGGGCTTCGCTGCTGCGTTCCTACTGCGTACACGGCAAGGGCACCGACAAATACGACAATGTGCGTCTTGGTCTCAACTCGCGTCTCGACACACTGCAAGCCGCCGTACTTCAGGTTAAGTTTAAACATTTTGCCGAAGAACTTGAGTCCGTTAACCGCATTGCCTCGAAATACAACAGCCTGCTTAAAGGCAAGGTTGATATACCGGTGATACCCGACGGCACAATATCCTCCTGGGCGCAATACACCATACAGGTGGAGAATCGCGACGAGCTGCAGGCGCGCCTCAAGGCTGCAGGTATCCCCTCGATGGTCTACTATCCTCGCACCATGAGCCGGCAGACGGCTTTCGCCCACCTCGCGCAAAAGCCCTGCCCGGTGGCCGACAGACTGTCGCAGACGGTCCTCTCGCTGTCCATGCACCCCTACATGACCGATGAAGAAATAGAAACAATAGCCTCATTAATATAGAAAATACATCTGATTATGAGAAATTCACTACAAAAACTGTCGTTCAATTTGGTCAAGCGCTACCGTCACTCAACCCTTTCCCAATGGGTGATTCTGGTAATCGACATGCTGCTGTTCTTCGCTGCTTTCATCCTGATGGAGGCATTCCGCGGCGGTGGCTTCGCCGGCCTCAGCCTGCGCGACGCAGTGGTCAAGCTTATCATCTCGTTCATGGTGACGGTAATCTTCTTCTTCTTCACTGGCACCTACAAGGCAATCATTCGTCATGCCGGCTTGAGCGACATATACAAGATACTCATAGCCACCATCGGACCGGCCATACTCTATTTCATCATAAACATTGTCAACAACCAGTTCCGTCCGCCAATCATCTCTTCGCGCTATTTGCTCACCTATCGCGAGACGGTGACCGTCTACATGCTTTTGGCCATCTTCATGATTATTCTGCGTCTGTTCATGCAGCGCATCTACAACGAGTTCTTCCGTCGCCGCCGTCCAACCACCAATGTGGTTATCTATGGTGCCGGTGCGGCAGGTATCATTGCCTACAATGCCCTGCATCAGGACCGGAATGTTGAATATCATGTTGTGGCCTATATCGACGACGATATGTCGAAGGTCAACCAGCAGCTCAATGGTGTGCCTGTGATGCGTGTGCGCAATGTTCTGAACGAGAAGTTTATCAAGTCCAAGGACGTCAAGCAGCTCATCATTGCTATCCCCAGCATACGTGTCATGCACAAGCAGGCCATCACCAACCGCGGCCTCGACCTTGGCCTCACCGTCAAGGCCACCCCGCAGGTAAGCCTGTGGCTCAACGGCAGCTTCTCGTCCAACCAGATTGAAGATATCAAGATCGAGGATCTGCTTGAGCGCGAGAGCATCAAGCTCGACAATGTGAACATCGTGCGCGAGGTTGTCGACAAGACCGTCCTTGTCACCGGCGCTGCCGGCAGTATCGGCAGCGAGATTTGCCGCCAGCTTATGCGCTACAAGCCCACCAAGGTCATCATGCTCGACCAGGCCGAAAGCCCCATGTACGACCTGCAGTTCGAACTGCGTGGCACCTACAAGGACCAACTCGAGCGCATGGAGTTCGTTATTGCCAACGTGAAAGACCGTGCCCGTATGGAAGAGGTATTCCAACTCTACCACCCCAATCTGGTCTACCACGCCGCCGCCTATAAGCACGTGCCGTTCATGGAGGAGAATCCCTACGAGGCCGTCTATGTCAACGTCTTCGGCACACGCAACCTTGCCGACCTCAGCATCAAATACGGCGTGCAGAAGTTCGTGATGATAAGCACCGACAAGGCTGTGAACCCCACCAACGTGATGGGCGCCACCAAGCGCATGGCCGAAATCTATATCCAGAGCCGCTCGACCGACACCACCCACTTTGTCACCACCCGCTTTGGCAATGTGCTGGGCAGCAACGGCTCGGTAATCCCGCTGTTCAAGAAGCAGCTGGCCGCCGGTGGCCCGCTGACGGTGACACACAAGGACATCATTCGCTACTTCATGACCATCCCCGAAGCCTGCAACCTCGTGCTCGAGGCTGGCGCCATGGGCGAAGGCGGCGACATCTTTGTGTTCGACATGGGCAAACCGGTCAAGATTTACGACCTTGCCCGCAAGATGATACAGCTCTCGGGATTGCAAGGCATACAGATTAAGGAAATAGGCCTGCGCCCGGGCGAGAAACTCTACGAGGAACTGCTGGCCACCAAGGAGAACACCATCCCCACCTACCATCCCAAGATTATGCGCGCACAGGTGCGTCGTTATGCGCTCGATGCCATCGACCGCGAGTACAACGAGCTGTGGACGGTTCTCGAGGGGATGGACGACATGCAGATTGTGGGCAAGATGAAGAGCATTGTGCCCGAGTTCTTAAGCAACAATTCTGTCTATTGCACGCTCGACAAAAAGCCCACGGCCTAGCTTATTGCTGTAAACAAGCTACCGTGCGGCGGATGCTTTGACGAGTCCCCGACAGGTCATAGACGGTGATGCTGACGATGTATTGTCCCGGCATCACCGTCTTCCCGTTTTCGTCGGTGCCGTCCCATTCTATTGTTCCGTGGGTGCCCAGCAGGCCGTTGTTCATCAGCCGCCGCACCGCCACGCCGCGGGCGTTATAGATGTCTATGCGTGCCGCCAGGTCGCCGTTTTCCAGCTGGTAGCTTATCTCCAGCCGGTCTTGGTAGCCGTCGCCGTTGGGCGAAATCAGGGTGGAGGAGAAGTCGAACGCCGTTTCCTCGACGATGTATTCCGTGCTTTGCGAATTGGCATAGCCTGGCGTGCCGTAGCCGCTCGCCGACGATGCCGAGAACCAGTTCGAGGCTTCGCTGGCTTGACGCTCGAAGCTGCGCCTCTCCAGGGCCACGCCGGCTTTGTTGCGCAGCAGGCGGCTGTGCATCGTGGGGTTGTAGTCGAAGCGGTCGACTACAACGCTGTCGGCAGTTGCTACCACCACGCTTCCGCCGCCGTTGGGATAGGCTGGCAGGTTGCACTCCACCAGTAGGGAAGGGTGTTTCACTTCGTAGTTTGCCGTCACCGATGCCGCATCCTTTGTCAAAACCACATATTCGTGCGATTTAAGCGTGTATTCCGGCAGTGGGTAGTGTGCCCCTAGCGAATCGCCAATCCAGCGCACAACATGATAGTCGGACAGATTTATTGTCATGCTGCTATTGTTGTAAAGCTCCACATACTCAGCCTCTCCGCTCCGCGGCTGATACAACAGTTCGCTTATGAGCAGTGTGTTTTGCGCATTGGCGTTTTGTGCCAAGGCCGTAAATATAAGTAAGAGAGCTGTCGAAAGTTGTCGTCTCATGCCACTATAACGTTATAACCTTGTGATTATTGTCTCGCTATGGCAGCCTCTGGGTTTATGTTGTTGGCTGCCAGGTGGCTGCACTGTGACTACCGCCTGAAGTGCCTCTAACACAACATTTTCCTATGTTGTTCTTTAGTTGTTCTTATGTTGTTCTTTAGAAAAAAACTAAAGAACAACATAAGAACAACATTACATCAATATAAGAAAACGGCCGTTTGGTATGGCGCTGATGGGGGCCGTCCTGATGAGTTTTGAGCGGCACGCGGATTCTTTAAGACCAAAATCGGGGAGTGCTACATAATAAAAAATAGCATCAGCCGTTATTTCATTTATCAATCAGTAAGTAAACATTCAATATATGAAACCTGTAGTCAGTATCATCATGGGCAGCACCTCCGACCTTCCGGTCATGGAGAAAGCCTGCCAGTTCTTCGAGGAGATGGAGATACCCTTCGAGGTCAACGCCCTCTCCGCTCATCGCACGCCCGCCGAGGTGAGCGAGTTTGCCAAGGGTGCCGCCGGCCGCGGCATAAAGGTCATCATCGCCGGTGCCGGCATGGCCGCCGCCCTGCCGGGTGTCATCGCCGCCGAGACACCGCTGCCCGTCATTGGAGTGCCCATCAAGGGTTCGTGCCTTGAGGGTTTGGATGCCACCTTCGCCATCATGCAGATGCCTCCGGGAATCCCCGTGGCTACCGTGGCTATCAACGGTGCCCAGAACGCCGCCATCCTCGCCATGCAGATGATGGCCCTCGGCGACGACGCCCTGATGCAGAAACTCGTGGCCTACAAGTCCGGCCTGAAGAAGAAAATCGTCAAAGCCAACGAGGAACTGGCCAAACTCGAATACAAGTTCAAGGTATGATAACCATAGGCATAACCGGGACTTTGGGCGCAGGCAAGGGCACCATTGTCGACTATCTGGTACAGAACAAGGGTTTTGTACACTACAGCGTCCGTGCATTCCTCACCGAAGAGATAAAGCGTCGCGGGTTGGAAGTGAACCGCGACACCATGACCGAGGTTGGCAACGACCTGCGTGCTCAACATTCGCCTTCGTGGATTGTAGAGCAACTCTATGAGAAGGCTTCGGCCTCGGGTTGCAACTGCATCATCGAGAGCGTGCGCACCCCCGGCGAGGTGGCTGCCTTGCGTGGCAAGCCCAACTTCTATCTCTTCGCCGTCGATGCCGACCCGAAGGTGCGCTACGAGCGTGCTGTGCTGCGCGGAAGCGAGACAGACCACGTCTCCTATGAGACCTTCATCGCCAACGAACAGCGCGAGATGGACAACACCGACCCCAACAAGCAGAACCTCGGTGTCTGCATCCGCGAGGCCGATTTCCGCTTCGATAACGGCGGTTCGTTCGAAGACTTGCACCGTCAGGTTGAGGATGTCCTGAAACAGATTACCTACCACCGCCCGTCGTGGGACGAGTATTTCATGGAGCTGGCCAACGCCGCCGCCCGCCGTGCTACCTGCGACCGAGGCCGCTCGGGCTGCGTCATCGTCAAGGACCGCCAACTGCTGGTCACTGGCTATGTGGGCTCGCCTGCTGGCCTGCCGCATTGCGACGAGGTGGGCCACCTCTTCCGCCAGACCATCGACGCCGACGGCCATATCTCGACCCACTGCGTGCGCACCGTGCATGCCGAGCAGAACGCCATCTGTCAGGCCGCCCGCCGCGGCATCGCCCTCGACGGGGCCACGCTCTACTGCCGCATGACCCCCTGCCGCACATGCGCCATGCTGATTATCAACTGCGGCATCAAGCGGGTGGTGTGCGAGCGCAAGTATCATGCTGGTGCCGAGAGCGAGGAACTGTTCCGCCAGGCTGGCATCCAGCTGGAGTTCTTCCACGACGAGGTGCAGCAGTACGCCAACCAGTAAGCCA
>JAFXUY010000042.1 GCA_017524785.1 Bacteroidales bacterium
ACGAAGAAAAGCACAATATGGAAAGGCACTGGCAACGTGCCGTTTACCAACATAGAAAACCGCGACATCGAAGTATACAATCTGTTTGACAATGGCAGCAAGATGCTGCTGGGCAAAGGCGGCGACATTATGATAGCCGAGTTTGGCGTCAATGGCTGGACGGTGACAGAGACGCTGCCCGCCCCGGTCAACAGTGACTATAACGACTTTGATGCCTATATGCTTGCCGACGGCAGCGGCATCCTGTTTGCCTCCGACCGTCCCGGTGGGCACAACCTGCAGCCGTCGCGCAGCTATTTCCACGGCGACACGGCATTGGCTTCGGACATATACTTCTGCGCCCGCACCGACAACGGATGGGGCGAGGCCATCAATCTGGGCATCAATGTCAACAGCCAGTATATGGAATGCAGCCCTGTCGTCAGCGACGACCTTAAGACGCTGTATTTCATCACCGACGGACGCGGCGGATTGGGCTTCGGCGACATATACTACACCACACGCGACAACACCGACGATTGGGAGCACTGGTCGAAACCCACAAACTACGGCAAAGAGGTCAACAGCGGATTCAACGAGCTGTCAATCACTCCGACCGGCGACCGCAAGTCGCTGACGGTATGCTCCAACAATCACGGCCGCTACGGATGCTACACCGTTCCGGCAATGCACACCATTGACGACCGTATGAAGACCGTCACCGTGAAAAGCGAAGAGGTCGGCTTTGTGATTGATATCATTGATATTGAGACACAAAACAGCGTATGCAGCGAACAGAGCATTGCACGCGGCGAGCAGTGGCAGACTTCCCTTTACTCCAACAAGCAATACCTGCTCCTTGCGCGCTGCGACGGGCTCTTCATCCCCGCGATTCTGTTTACCCCTGACAACAGCAAGACCATCGTGCCCAAAGTCTATGACAGCCACGACGAAATGTTCACTATGTCGTCGGGCGACCACAACATTGCCCTGCCTGGCATTGCTTTCGAGGACAAAAAAGCCGTTCTGAAGCGCAGCGCCAACAAAGAAATCGACCATTTGGCCGACTTTCTTACCTCATATCCTTATATTAACATAGAACTAATAATACACGTGGATGGCGACAACGACGCTTTCTGCTTCAACCTCTCCAACTCGCGCGGACAAGAGATCAAGAAAGCACTGATTAATAAGGGTATCGATGCCGATCGCATAACCGTTTCTGGCTACGGAAACAGCAAGACAAAAACAGGAGAGGCTGTCACTTCCATTGCATTAAGGGCATACCTGCAATAACATTTTTTAGACTTATTAACAATCCGTTGCGGATTTCTTTTTACTCCAACCGTCTTTCCGTTCAGAAAAGAGGAGTATTTTTGCACCCGATTTAAACAATTGTCGGTAATGGAGAAACATAAGGTTATTATGTTTGAAAACCGTGAGTTGCACTATCGCGACGAGGGTCGGGAACACCCTCAGACGCTCGTGCTGTTGCACGGTTTTCTGCAAAATCTGAATGTGTGGAGTTCGTTCACACTCACATATATGCGTTATATGCGCGTCATAACCATCGATTTGCCCGGACACGGCTACAGCGCCACCTACTCCGATGTCCACACGATGGATTTTATGGCCAACGCCGTCAAAGCCGTCCTTGACGAAGCCGGCGTTGAAAAATGCGTTATGGCCGGCCACTCGCTGGGCGGATATGTGGCTCTTGCCTTTGCCGACAACTACAGCTATATGCTGCAGGGGCTTGCCCTGCTGCACTCGCACGCTATGGCCGACGATGCCTCGAAGCGCGCCCAGCGGGACGAAGTGTGCAGGCAAGTGCACCTGAACCGCGCCGGATTCATTGTCGACTTCATAACCAACCTGTTCGACGACTCAAAACGCGAATACCTTGCACAAGACATAAAAGAGTTGCGTGACCAATGCCTTGAGACCCGTGAAGAAGGCATCCTTGCTGCACAACGCGGAATGAAACTCCGCACCTCACGCATTCGCACGCTGGCCAACCTCGACATTCCTGTGCTCTTCGTATATGGCAAGAACGACACACGCATCCCTATCGAGATGGGGTTGTCGCAGGCAATGGTTCCCAAGCGTTCTGAAGTGCTGCTTCTCGACGGCGTGGCCCATATGTCTTTTATGGAAGACCGCGATTTCGTCAAACGCCGCCTGTCCGACTTTGTCGGCCAATGCTACGCCAAATAACAAAAACATTACCGATATGAAAAGAATCATTTACTTACTGGCTTTAATGCTTTTGGCAAGCAACGTCTCGCTTGCCCAGGACATCACCTTCCGCCAAGTGTGGCTCAACGAGGACATTGTTGTCGGAGGCTCAATGGGGGCCACAATCCACGCCTCTTTTGACGCGTCGGGTCTTAAACACAAAAAATGCAAAGTATGCGTATACCTGCAGGATGACAAGGACGACTACGTCAAAAGCCGCAGCAAAAAATACCGCGACAAGTATGGCGACGTATGCTATACGCTGAAATTCAGGCCTAAATATGAAGTTACGTCGTACAGCGACGTGTGGATTTATTTCCCCTACAACACTGCCGACCTAAAGCCTGGCAACACCTACTCTGCCTATATGTGCATACGCGACAATAAAGGCAAAATACTGGCAGAATCGAGCGACCAGTATTTTCGCTATTCAGGGCAGCAGATACAGTACAACCGCCAACCAGCACAGCAACCAAGCTATCAGCAACCAAGCTACCAGCAGCCACAGAACAACTACCAGCAACCCAACAATTACAACAACCCCTACAATAATTCCACTCAACCCTCCTACGTCACCTGTCCTGCCTGCGGTGGCAGCGGCCGCGACCAGGGACGAATACAATGGTACACAAACGGCGGCTCGCGCTATTGCGCCACGTGCGGCACCACCGGACTGGCCCACGACCACATTTATGGACAGTGCGGCCGATGCAGCGGCACAGGCCGAGTCCAACAATACTGACAGTCGACAATAATTATAAAAACAAACGAATATGAAAAAACTGACAAAAATTCTGGGTGCCATATTATTGACGGCGACTGTCGGCGCAGCAAATGCGCAGAACAATCCAATAGAATACAACACCACCGCCGACGAGACGGGTTACTTCTGCGAAACAAGCAAGATAGTCTCACCTGTACGAAAAGACAACATAACCTACATTACTAAAATGGAGATGATAACAGTATTCAACAACGCTGTTTCCATCGGTTTCACAATAACAACAGTCGGAGACAAGGAGGTTATAAGTATTGCTAGAAAGCACAAGCCCGGCGACAAACAATACAAAACCAGTGCAACAGTTACTTTTAACAACAACAGGCAACTCAATGTAAAAGACGCGTTAATCTTGGACGCGACAAAAGACAATTTTAAATCATCGGCATCAATGGGTTGTTTATTACTGTATCTGAATTTTCCAGACTATCAAAGCCCAGACTTCAACCTGCTCCGTAACAACAACATACAGAAAATTGTGATTGAAGGCCACACCATCGATTTCAACAAAATAAAGGTGAACACGGCGGCCATAGTCGAACAAATGTTCAAAGAGATATCCCAAAAGGGATACAAGGGAAGCGGCGGACAACAATCCTATGGAGCAACGCCATCGGCCAACAAAGCGAAAAGCGCATTGGAACTTGTTTATTACCCTCTTGGCATCCTGCCGAAAGACGGGGCCGGAATGAGCTATTACAACGCACTGAACGAAGTAAAAAGCAAAACCAACTGGAAGATTGACGAGTATCAAAATAGTTCTTTTTTTACTACTTACGCATACTACGGCTATGACATCACCTGGCACGGACTACCTTTCTTCACAGCACAAATGACGTGTGGAGAAGACCTTCAATGGCAATACACTATCCATTTATACAAATCACGGTACACTGAATCACAAGCAGTAAACCTCACAAATACTTTTATAAAAGAAATCGAAGAAGGTGGATTCACCAAAAAAGCAGGGATTCTTGAAGGTAAATCCGAATACCCTGTTTCCAAAGAACTCACAAAAGGAACCTACAGAATAAACGTGAACTTATGCAATAGAGACGACAACTATTCCATTAGAGTAGACATCTGGCCAAATTGGTAATGCCCATCCACAATTGATACTGCGTCGCAAGGTGTTTTTGAACATCCAAACCGACGTTTCGTTCCGTCGGCGGATCGACGCAGCGTGAACCTTTATCAATCAACCAAATAGCCAATAATATAAAATTTAACATAAAAAAATTTCACCATATCAGAAAAACTTAGTACATTTGTTTTCTCAATTCAAAACAAATTATTAACATAAATAATTGAATAAGATGAAAGTAAATGAAATTATGGCTAACCTGGAAGCCAAACATCCGGGCGAAAACGAGTACTTACAGGCCGTTCGTGAGGTTCTGGAGACCATCGAAGAAGAATACAACAAACACCCCGAATTCGAGGCTAACAAAATCGTCGAGCGCATCGTAGAGCCCGATCGTATTTTCACCTTCCGTGTGACCTGGGTCAACGATAAGGGTGAGGTTTGCACCAACCTCGGCTACCGCGTTCAGTTCAACGCTGCCCTCGGCGCATACAAAGGCGGTCTCCGCTTCCACAAAGCTGTCAACGTCTCTATGCTGAAATTCTTAGGTTTCGAGCAGATCTTCAAGAACAGCCTTACTATGCTGCCTCTCGGTGGTGGTAAGGGTGGTTCTGACTTCGACCCCGTTGGAAAGAGCGACGCTGAAATTATGCGTTTCTGCCAGGCCTTTATGTATGAGCTGTGGCGCAACATCGGTCCCGACCAGGACAGCCCCGCTGGTGACGTAGGCGTTGGTGGTCGTGAAATCGGCTACCTCTATGGTGCTTACAAGAAACTCGCTCGCGAGCACTCGACTGGTGCCCTCACTGGCAAGAGCTACGGCTGGGGTGGTTCCCTCATCCGTCCCGAGGCCACCGGTTTCGGTGCCATCTACTATGTCGACCGCATGGTCCGCGAGAAGGGTGACACTCTCGCTGGCAAGCGCATCGCCCTCTCCGGCTTCGGTAACGTTGCTTGGGGTGCTGCCACCAAGGCCGTCGAACTCGGTGCCAAGGTCGTCGCTATCAGCGGCCCCGATGGTGTCTGCGAGATCGAGAACGGTATCACCAAGGAGATGATCGACTACATGCTCGATATGCGCGCCTCGAACCGTAACAAGGTTCAGGATATGGCCGACAAGTTCCCCGGCCAGTGCAAGTTCACCGCTGGCAAGAAGAGCTGGGTTGTGAAGTGCGACATCGCTATGCCCTGCGCCTTCCAGAACGAGCTCGCCGAGGAAGATGCCAAGATGCTGCTCGCCAATGGCGTGAAGTATGTTGCCGAGGTTTCGAACATGGGTTGCCAGCCCGCCGCTATCGCCGCCATCCAGGCCGCCAAGGTTCCCTTCGGCCCCGGTAAGGCTGTCAACGCCGGTGGTGTTGCCACTTCGGGTCTCGAAATCTGCCAGAACGCCGAGCACCGCAACTGGACTGCTGAAGAGGTCGACAAGAACCTCCACACCATCATGAACAACATCTACGACATGTGCGTCGAGCACGGTCGTGAGGCTGATGGTCACATCAACTACGTGAAGGGCGCCAACATCGCCGGCTTCATGCGCGTTGCCAAGGCCATGGTTGCTCAGGGTATCATCTAATCTTGCATTGGATTATTCCCAACATACGGAAGGCCGTCCGTCTGCGGACGGCCTTCTTTTGTTAAAACCATAAACCTTATCGATATGACACAACAGGAACTGGAACAGATGATAGCGACGAAGACCGTCGCCGATGTCGACTTGGGCGGCATGACCCTCGAGGGACTCGATTTCTCGGGCTGTACAATCACCCATGTGAATTTCAAGAATGCGCATCTGCGCCACTGCAAGTTTGACGAAGCGGTGATGGACAGCTGCGACTTCGACCACTCGGGTCCGGCCGACGAGCCTACGTTGCAGAGCGTCTCGTTCCGCAAGGCAGAGCTGAATAATTGCCGCTTCCGTTACGCCTACATGGTGTGGAGCGACTTCCGCTACGCACGTATCAACCAAGGTACGCTCGAGGACGCGGTGGTCGACTACTGCGACTTCTACCGCTGCTTCATGGAGGGGGTGATTATCTTCAAGCACGCCCGCATCAGCAATTCCAGCCTGAACAACACCTATTTTGGCGATGCGGCCAACATACGGCGCGAGAACCTGTATAAGGGCCGTATTGTGCAGCAGAGCAAGCGGCAGTGGACCAAATTCCTCGTCGACTGGCACAACTATGGCACAGGCGAGCGCACCAACGACAGCCGGCAGGTGTCGGACTGGAGTCCCGACGACGCCATCAAGAACCGCTGGAATGAGGCCGAGGATATCTACAAGACCCTCAACGGACTGTGGGCCGGCAAGGGCTATATCGCCGACGCCAACTGGGCCTATGTGCAAGGGCGCCGCATGGAGCGTCGCCGCATGATGAGCGATATGGGCAATCCTAAGATTCCCTTCTGGGAGAAGGTGGGCAATGTGTGGCGTATCTTCACCAATGCGTTGTCCGACCTCTTCTTCGGCTACGGCGAGAGCATGCTTAAGATGATATTGACCTATATCGTCACCGTTTTCTTGTTTGCCTTCCTCTTCAGCGAGGAGGTGTCGCCGTTGGCGTATATCGACGCCTTGGGTGTGAGTCTGAAGAATATGGCCGGCGTCGACTCCGACGTGCTGTCCAATGTGTCGCCTTTTGTCGACATGCTCAATGTGCTGCAGACCACCCTCGGCATCCTGCTGACCGGTATCTTCGGCTTCATCCTGGGCAACAAGATACGTAACCAATAGGCTGGGAGTGCAATGCCGGATATAAGGAAAGCCACCCCATGCAGGGTGGCTTTCCTTTTATGGGTGTAATCACCTGGTTATTGTTTAGGGGAGGGGCCTATCTTCAGGCGGGCCATGCGGCGCATGAGGGCATCCCAGCAACGGGCGGGGAGGAGGGAGTGGACGGCCACCATCAGGCGGGCGCCGCTGCCGCGGCGGTAGCGGGTGCGGGGACGGCGGCTGTTGACGGCATGGCAGATGGCACGGGTGATGACCCGCGGCGAGGAGAGCCAGTTGGACTCATAGGCCCACCGCATGGTGCCGGCCCACCGCTTGCCTTGCTCTTCGTAGGCGGTGCCTTGGCACGACTCCTCGAGGTGACGGGCGGCGATGATGCCCCAGTCGGTCTTGATGGGCCCCGGCTCGATGAGCACCACGTCGATGCCGAAGGGCTTCATCTCCATGCGCAGGGCGTCGCTCAGCGCCTCGACCGAGTATTTCGTGACATGATACCAGCCGCCGAAGTACATGACGGACTTGCCGGCGACAGACGAGATGTTGACGATGCGGCCGCTGTGCTGCTTGCGCATGACGGGCAGCACGAGTTGGCAGAGCCGTGCCAGGCCGAAGACGTTGACCTCCACCTGTCGGCGGGCCTCCTCCATCGTCACGTTCTCTATGGCGCCGAAGTAGCCGTAGCCGGCGTTGTTCACCAGCACGTCGAGGCGCCCTTCGGCGGCGAGGATGGCGTCGACACATGCCTGCATCGAGGCGTCGTCGGTGACATCCAGTTTCATTACCTGCACCCCGTCGGCTTTCAGGGACTCCATAAGTTCCAGCCGTCGGGCGGCGGCATAGACGCGGTGCCCTTGGCAGGCCAGCGTCTGCGCGGTGTCGAAGCCGATGCCGCTGCTGGCACCGGTGACCAGTATCACTTTCTTTGTTTCCATACTCCCCTATAACGGCGTAATTCTCTTTTTATTGTGAGGCTAGTTCCCTGAGTTGCCGGTACGGGCTTGGCTCTCGAGTTCCATCTTGCCGAAGCGGAGGGTGAGGCCGAGCGAGATGTACTGCGAGCCGTAGGTGCGCCGGCCGCCGCCCTGGTAGTAGGGGTTGGTGGTCTGCCACTCCTCGCCGACGCTGCCGAAGACGTCCTTCACGTTGAGGTAGAGCGACAGTCGGCGCTCGAGCAGGTCGGCACTGACGCCGAGGTCGGTGCGGAACTCCGGATCGTGAATGTTCATCGGGGCGATTTGCCGCGTGGTGTAGCTCACGGTGCCGAACACTTGCAGCACATCCCACAGCTTGGCCCATGCGTTGAGACGCAGGCGGCCGCTCCAGGCGGCATCCTCTGACCACTCGCCAGGACGGAACTGCAGGCGATAGTGGTAGTTATAGGCTGAAGCCGAGAGGCGCAGGATGAAGAATGCCGTGGGACGGTAGGTGATGTTCAGCGTGCCGCCGGCAAGGTCGGCGTCTCCGATGTTGAGGGGCATGGTGAACGATACCTCGCGGCCGAGGACGTCGCTGTAGGCCACGTCGCCTATCTCGCTGATGCTGTTCCGCGTCGCGCGCCAGTAGAATTCGGCCCCCACCGAGCCAAAGCCGTCGTAGTATTTGTCCCAACGTCCTTCGAGGTTGTGCGTCACGGTGGGCATCAGCGCCGGATTGCCGACGGCGTAGCTCTCGGTGTAGTAGTTGACGAACGGGGTGAGGTTGTCGGCCGTTGGAGTCTCTGTGCGACGCGTCCAGCTGAGGGCGAAGGTGTGCATGTTCTTGGTCTGATAGGTAAGGTGGACCGACGGCACAGGCATGGTCCATGTGCGGTCCACTGTGGCGGTGGTGTATCCGTCCCAGGTGCCCTCCACATGCTTGCGACCGGCCTGCATGCCCAGCTTGACGGTGAGGTCGCCGAAGTGGCGCAGCAGGGTGGCATAGGCCTGGTATTTCCAGCTGCTCTCGCTTTTGTTCATGCTCCGCAACACGTCGTGTACGGTCATACCGTCGATGAGGCTGTCGGAGATGTAGACGTAGCTGCTCGGGAAGTCGCGTCCGCCGCCGAGGCCCACCTCCAGTTCCCACAGCTTGCCTATCGGCAGCGTGTAGCCGGCATCGACGTAGGTGCTGAGGCCACCGCGGCTGCGGGTGTCGTCCAGCAGGGTGATGTCCTGCCCGACCAGGGCGGTGTAGGTGCGCGTGTTGGTGCCATTGCTGTGGTAGCCGAAGGTGCTGCCTCCGAGTTGCAGCCACAGCTTCTCGCCTTCAGTGTTGAAGCGTCGCGTGTATTCCACGCCACCGAAGCCGCCTGCCTGCGGGAAGCGGTAGTCGGAGGTGTTGCGGTAACTGTAGTCGCCTGGCGCATAGATAAGCTCGCGCCACTGGCACTCAGTGTTGCTTCCGTTGAAGTATACCGACGGATAGGCGCCACCCCAGAGGCGGATGGTGCGCTGGGTGTCGATGTCGTAGTGGCCGCTGAGCCACAGGTAGCTGCCGTGGCGCCGCGCGTCGCTGTGCGAGGTGTAGCTGCGCACGGCACTGGTGTCGCCCTGCGGGGTGAGCATCACGTTGCTGCCGCTCTGGTCGGTCCAGGTGTGGGAATAGTCGTACTCGGCGTAGATGTTGAAGGAGAACTTCTTGCCGCCATAGATGTAGCTTACCCAGGGCGACACCTGTGGGCGCATGTTGCCGCTGGCGCCGAAGGTGAGGAACTCGTTGCGCTTCACCTTGCGCCGCATCACGAGGTTCACCACCGGACCGCCGCCCCCGTATCGCGCCGAGGGGTTGGTGATGACCTCGATGCGGTCGATGGCGCCGGCCGGCAGGTTCCTGATGTACTGCCGCAGGGCTTCGCCGCTGAGGTTCGAGGGACGGTCGTCGATCCACACGTCAACGCTCTGTGAGCCGCGCAGGGTGATGTTGCCCTCGGCGTCGACCTCCACGCCCGGGGCATTCTGCAGGGCGTCGCTGGCGGTGCCGGTCTGCACGCTGGGGTCGTCGCAGACGTTGTAGAGTTGCTTCTCGCCGTCGACGCTGTAGAGTGGCCGCTCGGCGGTAATCTCCATCTCCTCCAGCTGTCGCACCGACTCGGGGATGTAGAGGCTGTCGAGAACGATGGTGTCGTTTGTCTGGGCGTAGCCCACGCCCGCCGCCACTTCGAGGAGCAGCAGCATGATTGCTGTACGCTTCATGATTATGTGTAGTTTAGGTTATTTCTTGCGGCGGTAGGTATAGGTGTTGCGCTTGTGGCCGTCGCCACCATGATAGGTAAAGATGTCGCTGTCGACGAAGACGAGGGTGTTGTCGTCGAGTTGCTGGATATGCCACACTTCCTCGCCCCTTTCGTTGCGCAGCAGCAGCGAGTCGCCCACCATCTTCCACTCGACGGCGCAAGGTTCATAGACGAACTTGTGGTTCTCTGTCGTGTTATTCCACGCCATCACCGTGGCAGTGCCGTCGGTACGGAAGTCTATCTCGTCCAATATGTGCTCCTCAGCCATGTCTACAGTAAAATCAGGATAAGGACTGTTCCCGTGGTAGATGTGCTCGGTTGTTCCACAGGCATATTCCCATTGCCCCACCAGAGGGCTGCTTTTAGGAGTGCAGGCAGCCAGCAGCACTGCCGCTGTTATTGGCAATGTCACCAGTGGCTTCATCCAGCCGCTATGGTTGCGCCTCTGCGACATCATGGCGATGCGCTGGTGTACCATGTGGTAGTCGAACGTGTGGGCCAGCGGGCTGTAGCAGCGGCCGCTCACCTGATGGTAGAACAGCTCGGCATAGCTGGCGCTCATCATCGCGCTGTCGGCGATGTACTCGTGCACGCGCTTCAGCTCGCGCGCATATAAATAGATGAATGGATCGAACCAGAGTACCACCTTAGCTGACTCGCAGAGCAGCAGGTCGGCGGTGTGGCCTTGGCGGGCGTGCACCCTCTCGTGGCCGACGAGTTGCTGCACCTCGGTCTCGCTGAAGCCCTTGGTGCCGACCACGATATGACGGCCGAAGGAGAAGGCGGCTGTGTCGTCGTCCACCAGCGCCACCTTCATGCCGTCGCGTTCCACGAAGGGCAGGCCGCGCATCCTGCGCCACAGCACCACCAGCCTCACAGCCAGCAGCGCCGCCGATGCTACAACCCCCGCCATCCATATCCACATCCATAGCGGCATGTCGGCATGGCCTGGTTGCTCATCGTCGACAAGCTGGGTTATCGTTGCACTCACAGGTTCCTCACCCGTGACGGCTAACGTTGTGCCGACCTGAAGAGTCGCGACATCCTGCGACTCTGAACTATTTTGCGGGTACCACGTGGGCACCGCCAGCCGCAGGTGGATGGCCGGCAGTAGGAACGACAGCAGCAAGCTCCCAATCAAGTAATAGCGCACCATTGTGTGGCGCTTCTCGCAGCGCATGAGAAACCAGTAGGCGGCGATGAACAGGGCCGTCGCCGAGGCGGCCAGTAGCAGGTACTTCATTGCTGCACCTCCTTTCTCTTCTCCTCAATAATCTTAGCCAGGGCGTCGAGGTCCTCGCGGCCGATGCCCTTGTTCTCCATGAAGAAGGAGACCAGCTGGCGGTAGCTGCCACCGAAGTAGTTGTTCATCAGCGTACCAAGCATGCGGCCCGAGTAGTCGGCCTTGCTGACCAGCGGGTAGTACTGGTTGTTGCCGCCCATCTCGCGGTGGCCTACAAACCCTTTCTGCTCCAGGATGCGGATTTCG
>JAFXUY010000002.1 GCA_017524785.1 Bacteroidales bacterium
GTCGGGTACCATCGCCCGAGAAGCCCCCGTTCCCGACGGTTCTCCGTCGGGTACCAGGCCCACCGCGGCCTCTGTCAGGAGTGACACTGCCGCGGGCTTGTGGAAGCGGTCGAGGAAGAGCTGAACCACGCCGGGCGTCTCGTAGTAGTCGGCGCTGCGGTCTATGATGGCGCGCTCGCGCTCGCCGGTGAAGGCGCTCTCCAAGCCTGCCTCGAGCTCCGCCACGACCTGCGCGTAGAGCTGCCGGTAGTCGATGGCGCGGTCACCGTCGGTGGCGGTGTCTATGACGCCCGTCAGCTCCGCCACGAGGTAGCGGCGGCCGCCGCTCTCGTCCCTGAGCGGCGTGAGCGAGTTGGTGGTGGCGCAGAAGGCGGCGCGGCGCGGCTGCTGGTCGATGACGGTGGTATAGGGCGTGCGCTCCTTGATGTCCGTGCGCTGCACGAGGTGCTTGAGGAAGGCCGTCTGCGCCTTCGACACCTGGTCGTACTCGTCGAGGTTGATGAGCAGGAAGCGGCCGATGGCGCGCAGCGCGTCCTTCTTGTTGGTGAAGTCTATGCGGTCGGTGTAGTACTGCCGCAGCTCCGGCGGCAGCAGCATGCGCATGAAGGTGGACTTGCGGGTGCCCTGCGCCCCCACCATCATCAGCATCACCTGCGCGCCGTGCAGGGCACCGCAGCCCGAGCGCCACTGCCTGACCATGGAGCGCATCCACACCCTGAAGTCCTCCGTCCAGCCCTCCGACCGCACAGGCACGCGGGCCGCCAGCTCGCCTATGCGGTCGCGGCCGTCCCAGCGCGGCAGCGCGTCGAGCCACGCGCCCACGGGATCGTAATCCTCGGTGAGGCGGGAGTCCACCACGCGGTCGATGTCCTGCGGCCACACCTTGATGCCCTCGTCGATGGCGGCGTTGTTGATGTCGTTGCGCGCACGGCGCGACAGCGTGCGCCAGCCCGTCTCGTAGCGGTCCTTCTCCTGGTACTCCACCTCGCCCGTGACGGCGTTGCGCCGGAAGCAGTAGCGGCGGCGCAGGAACGCCTGCAGCAGCTGCTGGTGCATGAGCGAGCGGTCCATGGGCAGGGCCGTGCCCATGCGGTGGCGGCAGTAGGCGTTCTCGAAGGTGGAGCGCACCAGCGTATCCTGTCCGACGTAGTCGCCGAGGTAGATGGTGAGCTTCGTTGCCAGCTCCCGGTCGATGCCGGCGCGGCGGCACTCCACGGCCAGTCGCAGCAGGTGCTCGGGTGCCTCGCGGCGGGGGCTGTAGGCCAGCTGGCGGCACACCATGTTGTAGGTCGTCACCTCCATCTCGCGGCGCGTGTAGCCGGGCAGCACGTCCTCGGCCAGCGCATCGGTGCCGGCCTGGCGTGCGGGCACCGGTGCGGTGAGGTCCGCCGGACCGTCTAAGGGTGCCGTGGGCTGGTCGATGAGCACGGGCCGCACGTCGTCGTTGAGCCACACCTCCGGGTCGTGGCTGATGCGGAACCCCTCGGTGCCGTCGGCGGCGTGTGCCTCGGGCACGAGGCCCGTGACGGCCGTGGCGAAGTCGGCGGCACGGCGGCAGGCATACTGGCGGAAGAGGGCCGTCTCGGCGGTGCCGGCGGGCAGGCCGCCGCCAGTCAGGCGGTAGGCCATCAGCACCACTAAGCTCCTGCCGTCGGCGCTGGCCATGACCATGGCGGCGGCATCCCAGAGGCATGCGCGGCTGCGCAGCCGCTCTAACTGCGCATGTCCGCCGGGGGCGGCGATGGTGAGCAGCGCCAGGCCCGTGCAGCTGCCGCCGCTGCCCGTCCCTGGCAAGACGAGCGGCAGCCCGGCCTCGGCCATGCTGCCGCCGCCGAGTCCCGCCGCCGTCTGTATGGGCTGGCCGCCGCGCACGGCATCCACGCGCCGCGCATAGCGCCCGTTCCTCACCCACTGTGCCACCTCAGCCAGCGCCACCGTCTTGCGCCGCCACTCGCCGCGGTACCTGTACTCCACCGTCACCGCCACCCGTCCGTAGTCGTATGCCGACGGGTGCTCCTTCACTATAGTATGCATGTTCTCTCTCATAGCGTATCTTATTTTTGGCGGCAAAGGTACGAAGAATCTTCCGTTCATACATCACAAACGCCTGATGTGGGGGAATCCTAAAACTATATCCCCTTTATGCACAGGCTCTTAGGCTCCATCGACACCACTTTTCTTTCACACAAATTGTCACAAATTGTCCACAAATTGCTGCTCCTACAAAAACAATTAACGAGAAATTAATGTTCCAATTAACGAACTCCGAGCTTGCTCGCCTGAGCACCTATTAAAATAAGCAACGAGCGAAGAATTATATGTTCAAAAAAGAGCCGTAACAACTCAGACCCCCGCCAACAAAGAACAAAAATCCACAAAAATCTTCAATAATCTAACAATGAGGGTTGTTTCTATACACATTTGTGTGAGATTTTGTGTGCGAAAGGATTCCTATCAGCAAAAACCTAAAGCCAGTGATAGATATTTTTGTTAGATTTGTGAAGATTTTTGTCCTCAAGATAGGGGTGCTGAGCAGATACAATTATTCATTAATTCAACTTCTGCTCACAAGGATCTAAAACTAAGAGCTAAGGACGGTCTTCGCGCGCGTGAGCGTGAGTCTGCCGGAAAAAGGGTGCAAGGGTGCAAGGGTGTGGTGGCGAGTTACGTTTCTAAAGCATGGAGTTACGCTTCTAAAGCATGGAGTTACGTTGCCAAAGTGCCACTTTGGAATCGTAGAGTGCCACTCTACGAGTGAATTCTCTGGAGAATTGCGTCCTTTCTCCCCTTTGTATCTCCATGTTTGCACCCTTGCACCCTCACACCCTTTTCATCGCAAACACGCGCGCGTGCGCGCGAAGAGCATTATCCGTAACACCAAATAGAGGAACAGTAGAAAAAACTGGTTGGCGAAATTTCTCCAGATGGAGGTGGCTGGCACAGAGCCAGCACCTACATTAAGCGGTATTTTACTGCCAAAGGAAGCGGAGTACAAGTGCCGTTTCGGCATGCGGGCTGGCCGAGAGGTCGCCCAGGGTCACGCCGAACGATTCGACCGCCAGCTTCTGTGCAAAAGAATTAGTCATGCAGAGCCAACATAATATTCCGAAGACAACCTGTCGCATATTCATCAGTTTTTGTTTATAGGGCTAAGCGGAGGCCAAAGAAATTTTCGCGCTCTCTAACCGACTCTTTTTCACGACGCGTCAAACGGCAGTCTTTTTTATCATCGTCATAGCTACCGCCACGGTACACTCTTCTCGATCCTTGTAACGAACCAATAGGATTCTCTTGCACACTTTCGTCATACCCATCGTATCGATCCTGACACCACTCCCACACATTGCCGGTCATGTCATACAGCCCCAGTTCGTTGGGTTTTTTCTGCTTGACGGGGTGCGTACGCCCATCGCTGTTGATCCTGTACCATGCCACATCATCAATGTTGTTGCTGCCACTAAACAGATAACCCTTGCTCCTATTGCCACCACGGGCAGCATACTCCCACTCGGCCTCGGTGGGCAGACGGAAGTTTTTTCCCGTTTTCTCGTTCAGCGCATCGATGAACTCCTGACAGCTCTTCCAGCTCACTTTATCTACAGGCAGGTTAATGCCATTGAAATTCGAACGGTTTTTCCCCATCACGGCATGCCACAGCTCCTGTGTCACTTCGGTCTCGCCAATGTAATAGCTGCTCAAAGTAACCTGATGAACAGGCCGCTCGTCAGAAAAGGCCGTAGTGTCTCTGCACCCCATCTGGAAGGAGCCACCCTCAACGTGTACCATTTTGAAAGATATACCACCCACTTTGAAGGTCTCAACTTCTTTTTTCCCTGCATCAGGAGTCGCTAATAGAGTCTGCCGGACTGCAGGCTCTCCATTCCGGTGAAGGGTCTCGGTGATGGTGCGAGGCGATTCCGAATTGAGTTTAACAGTGCCTTCTGCCGCTCCATACCCTCCTGCCACAATCTGGTAGTCGTGACTGCCTATAGGCAAGGTAAGCTCCACACGCCCATTTCCCTGATATGTCTTTGAGTCTACAATGACGATGGCATGAGCAGGAGAATAGTTGATGATCAACGTCTGCTGGGGAACGTCTGGTGACCTCAACTCCGCAAGCACCAGTTTGTAGGTGGTCTTCTGCCTAATGCCGTCAGCCAGTCCGTAGTTACGCAGATTGATTTCCATGGGCAGGAAGTTGGGATGTGATATGTTCAGCAGATATGCTCCCTGATTCATGTACACCCAGTATTCGTTGTTCTTATAGGCCACATCGCCAACCACATTCCCTTCAAATGTTGCCCCGGCACCCACTAACTGTACCTTGACTAATCCACAAGGGTTTTGGTTGCGGTCCAATCTTGTGTTTACACTGGCTGAAAGGTCGCTTACCGCCACAGCAAACGACTCTACCGCCAGTCTTTGGGCATACCCACTCAGGGCACTTGCCCAACATAGTAGTGACAGAATGATTTGTTTCATATTCGTATTCGCTTTTGTTGTTGTCTTGTCATCTTTAGTAATGCGTATATCTTAAACTTAGAGAGCAAGGCGAAGACCGTCGTCAGAGGAACCTGACCCATTTGTAAAGACATTGCGGCGAGTTGAGCGACATCCAGACCTAATGAAGCTCCAGCTACCGCCTCGGTAAACGCGGTACGTCTTTATGATAGAACCTGTAGGATTAGTTTGCATACTATGACTATAAGATTCATGCCAATCCTGACACCATTCCCAAACATTCCCACTCATATCA
This sequence comes from Bacteroidales bacterium, assembly GCA_017524785.1. Lineage (GTDB taxonomy): Bacteria > Bacteroidota > Bacteroidia > Bacteroidales > P3 > Colimorpha. The sequence goes on from JAFXUY010000002.1 coordinate 4,757, forward strand.
TATAATCCAAGTTCGTTGGCCTGTTTTGTCTTAACAGGGTGGGTGGTGGTGTCGCTGTTTTCCCTATACCATGCCACATCTTCAACGTTGTTGCTGCCGCTGTACTTGTAGCCCTGGCTCTTGTTGCCTCCACGTGCGGCAAACTCCCATTCGGCCTCGGTAGGCAGGCGGAAGCTGCGGCCTGTCTTGGCATTCAGCTGGCGAATGAATTCCTGACAGTCCTCCCAGCTCACCTGCTCAACAGGCAGGTTTGTCCCCTTGAAGTGGGATGGATTGCTGCCCATGACGGCCTGCCACA
>JAFXUY010000043.1 GCA_017524785.1 Bacteroidales bacterium
AGCGATACCCTCTTCTCCATAAGCCGCGACGGCGGCGAGGACACCCTGCTCTTCTGCATCAACGACACCGTCGATGCACCGTGGAGCATGACGTGCGACGCCGACTGGGTTCTTTTTGCCGAGAACCACTTCGACCGGGCCGGCAAGATATTCTTCCAGGTCAGGGAGAACAACAGCGGGCAGGAGCGCACGGCCGTAATCACCTTCACGCAAGGCAACGGGCAGTGCACCGTTCGTGTGGTGCAGAACGCCTATAGCGAAGAGGAAATGTGTCCGGTGACCGTGGTGATGGAATGCAGCCACGGCGAGTCCTGGCAGGGAGGAGCCTTCCTGTCGCTCCAGTCGGCCTCGGGCTATGTCTATGGCACTGCCCGCCTGGAGCAGGGCACCAAAGACTCCGTCGACATACTGGTCGCCCCGAGCGATGTCTATGCCGTGTGGCACAAAGGCGGCGGCACCGACCGCTATGTCAGCTATACGGTCAAGAACCGCCACGGCGAGGCTCTGGTGACCGTGAGGAATGCCTACCGCAACAGCGGCACCCACCGAATGGAATGGCCTTGTGCCCATTTGGGGATAGAAGAGGCAGCAGGCGAGGATGCCGTGCGGCTGTATCCCAACCCGGTGTCCGATGTGCTGAATATCCAGGCAGAGAGACTGCATAAAGTCGAGTTGATGGATATGAGTGGCCGCTGCATCATGACCGTCTCCGAGCCTCGTATGGACCTCGGCCGGCTGCCTGTCGGTGCCTACTTCGTCCGCGTCGTGACTGCCGACGGCGTAACCGTAAAACGGATTGTAAAGAAGTGAGATGTCCATAAAGTACCGAACAATGAAAATCGGGAACCGGCCTCTGCCGATTCCCGATTTTCAATTCCCATACAGGGCATCACAGCCGGATAACCTCTTCGATGATGTCTTTGATAAGGCGGTCGATGGCGGTGTCGTCGCAGTCGTAGTTGTTGCACAGGATGGCAAAGCTGAACATCTCGTCGTCGGCGTCGGTGAAATAGCCCACAAAGTTCCTCACGCCCGGAGCCACGCCGCTCTTGATGCGCAGCGAGCAGTCCTCGGGCACAGTGGGGATGATGTCGTATTCCGGTATGCGGCGGCTGATGCCCAGCGCACCGGCAAAGTCGTAGAAGAACGGCTGCCGTGCCACCGCATCAAGGAATTGGCACACAAACCAGGCCGTCACCCTGTTGTCGCGCGACAGGCCGCTCCCGTCCACCATGTTCACCTCCGAGACATCCAGGTTCAGTTCGCGGAAATACTCATACATAAACTGCCGTCCCGAGGCAAAGGTGCCGTGGCCGTCGCGCAGGTAGCCCAGCAGTTTGAAAAGGCTCTCGGCGGCGATATTGTTGGTTGTCTGTGTGGTGAGGGCGGCGGTCACGAATAGGTTGAAGGCGGTGTCGACACATAGCTTGCGATACTGTTTGGGCATGGTGAAGTGTGCCGAAGGGTCGCCTGTCACGGCGACACCGTGGCTGCGCAAGTATTTGGTGAACTCATTGGCCATGTGGAAGGCGGGCTGGGGCAGCGATGCGCGGAAGTGGGTGTCGGCGGTGCCTAAGGGGATAACCCCGCGGCAGATGCGCCCGTTCTGTTCGGGCGAGCCGAAGAAACAGATGTCGAACACCGTGTCGCGCGGTCCGGTGACCACGTGGTTGGTGATGGGGATGTCAGGGTGAGTGCTGGTGATTACTGCTGGGTCGCCCACCTTGCGGCCCGAACGCAGGTGCACATCCACCGAGTTCTCGTTGTAGTTGATGCCGCAGGCGCCGCTTCCGTAGTGGTTGCCGATGTCGTCCCAGCGCCACGACGGGTGTATCATGTCGCCCTCGAAGATGCTTGTGTCGGCATAGATGTGGCCGTTGATGCGGCGTATGCCCATCTTCTTGATGGCCTCGGTCAGCCGGTGGAAGGTCGAGTCGGTGTGGGGGAAGCGGTCGGAACAGAAGAAGGGGTCGCCGGCGCCCACCACGATGATGTCGCCCTGCAGGGTGCCGCTCCGGTCGATAGAGCCGGAATAGTACAGGTAGTTCTCGAAAGTGAACTTGGGTCCCATGCGGCTGAACGCCGCTGCGGTGGTGAAGAGCTTGTTGAGGGCTGCGGGCACCATGGCAAGGTCTTCGTTGCGTGAATAGACGGTGCTGTCTTTGGTGATGTTGTGCACACATACCGACAGCGAGGCATGCTTCACGGCGGGCTTCATTGCCGCACGGCGGACCACGAAGTCCAGCCGGTCGGTGTTCTGGGCGGCGGCGGCAAGGCTCAGCAGCATGGCTACGGCTGCCAGCAGCATTCTTTTATTATGTGTGGTTGTCATCTTGGGAGTTGGGGTTTTTCAGTTGTTTGTTGATTTCATCTATGTGGTTCAGCAGGTGGTCGCGGCCCGACTTGGTGGCCGACGAGGTCATCAGGATGGTGGGCAGCTCCTCCCATGTCTCGTGGAGCACCTGCTTCATTTTGTTCACAGTCGCGGCTATCTCTTTCTGTTTCTGTTTGTCGGTCTTGGTGTAGACGATGGTCAGCGGGATGCCGTTGCCGCCCAGGAAGTTGATAAAGTCTATGTCTATCTGCTGGGGCGGGATGCGCGAGTCCACCAGCACATACACATTCGCCAACGCCTCGCGTTTCAGCATGTAGTCGGTGATCATCTTCTGCCACTTCGCACGCGACTCCTTCGAGGTGCGGGCATAGCCGTACCCCGGCAGGTCAACCAGATACCACTCGTTGTTGATGAGGAAGTGGTTGATGAGCTGTGTCTTTCCGGGCTTGATGCTCGTCTTGGCAAGGCCCTTGTTGTTGGTGAGCATATTGATGAGCGACGATTTCCCCACATTGCTGCGGCCGATAAAGGCATACTCCGGCAGGCCTGTGTCGGGACACTTGCGGTAGTCGCTGTTGCTGACGACGAATGTGGCTTTCTTTATCTCCATGCGGATGGGGGTGTGTGGTTAATGGGCGGCGGGGTGGTCTCTGTTCGTGGCTTGTTGGCCGCGCAGGGCGTTCCTCTCGCGGCTGTCGCTCTCTGCTATTTGCTGGTCTCGTTTTTGCTCTTTGTTCTCTTGCGGCGGCGGTTGGCGCTGTTGTTGCTCTTGTTTTTTTCCGCGGTCTCCTTGAGGTGCTTCAGCCGTTTCAGCTCTGTGCGCTCGCTCTCGTTTATCTGTTTCCACCAGGGTTGCCCCTTCATGTTGATGCGGAACAGGCGCAGTCGGTCGAGCACGCGGTTCTTCGTGTCGTATGACTCGATATAGCGTTTGCGCTTCTCCGGCACCAGATCGCGCAGCGACACCAGGATGCCCGTCTCGTCAGTCTCGCCAAACTCGTGGTTCATCGCCGTGCCGAAAGAGCGCATGGTGGGCGACAGGTTCATGTAGGCGTTGATCATGGCGGGCACCGACGACCCCAGGGCGCGCACATTGCGCACCAGTATCTGGAAATCCTCCTTGTAGTTGCGGCCGTTGAACAGATTGTGCAGCTCGTTATAGTCCGAGGCTATCTGAAGCGGCTCGGCGGGCCATGCCAGGCCGTCCTTGTCGGGGAAATGCTTCTGGTAGAAGTAGAGGACCAGGTCTTTGGCGCGGCGGTTCATCTGGGGATACATCGTGATCTTGCCGAAGAAATACAGCGTCTCCGGTATCTCCAATGCCAGCGCGCCCAGCCCGTCCCACAGGTTGTCGAGCGAGTAGATGCCTTTGCGCAGGTTGTTGCCGGGCTGGAAGTCGGGC
>JAFXUY010000044.1 GCA_017524785.1 Bacteroidales bacterium
AGCGCTCTGCTAGGCCGTATGCCGTCGGCTGTGGGTTACCAGCCCACCCTGGCCACTGAGATGGGCCTCATGTAGGAGCGTATCACCTCCACCAAACGCGGCTCCATCACCTCGGTGCAGGCCGTCTACGTGCCTGCCGACGACTTGACGGACCCCGCCCCTGCCACCACCTTCGCCCACCTCGACGCACAGACGGTGCTCTCGCGTAAGATCTCGGAGCTCGGCATCTACCCTGCCGTCGACCCGCTGGATTCCACCTCGCGCATCCTCTCGCCCGACATCGTCGGCGAGGAGCACTACCAGACCGCCCAGCGCGTGAAGCAGATGCTGCAGCGCTACAACGAGTTGCAGGATATCATCGCCATCCTCGGTATGGAGGAACTCGGCGAGCAGGACAAGCTCGTGGTGAGCCGTGCCCGCCGCGTGCAGCGCTTCCTGTCGCAGCCCTTCTTCGTGGCCGAGGCGTTCACCGGCTTGGAGGGTAAGTTCGTCAACATCGAGGACACCATCAAGGGCTTCAAGATGATCCTCGACGGCGAGGTCGACTACCTGCCCGAGCAGGCCTTCCTGATGGTCGGCACCATTGAGGAAGCCATAGAGAAAGGCGAGAAGATTTTAGCTGAAACGAAGTAAGGTCTCCCCGCCTGCTGCGGAAATCATGGAAATCTTGGAAATAGATTACACAAGATAAATTTCCAAAGATTTATTAGGACCTGCAAATCTTGTGAAATTCAAGATAAATCAGATTTCAATGATTTCGCGAAGCGGTATAATAGAAAAAGCATGAAAGTAAAGATAACGAAACCCGACAGCACGTTGTATGATGGCGAGGCATCGCTGGTGCAGCTGCCTGGTACAGGCGGCCTGTTCGAGGTGCTGAACAACCACGCCCCCATCATCTCGTCGCTCGCCAAAGGCACGCTCCGCATCGTCACTACCGAGGGCGAGAAGACCTTCGATATCCGCGGCGGCGTGGTGAAAGGCCAGCAGAACGACCTGCTGATACTTGTGCAATGACCATAGGCAACGCTCTGCTCGACGGCAAGGCCGTGGATATCGTTGTCAACGGCCCGATTATCGAAAGCGTTACTCCCCATAGTCCATGCGCAGTCGACTGCGACGCGCATGGACTTTCTGTTTTCCCAGGTTTGTGCAACATGCACTCGCATGCGCCCATGACACTCTTCCGCGGCCTCGGCGACGACCAGCCGCTTGACGTGTGGCTGAAAGACTACATCTGGCCCGCCGAGCAGAAGCTCACCGACGAGGCGGTGTATCAGGGCACCCTGCAGGCTTGCCGCGAGATGCTGGCATCGGGCACCACTGCCTTCAACGACATGTACTTCCGCCTGCCGGCAATGGCCCGAGCTGTTGCAGACAGCGGCATTATTGGAAGGTTGGGACTGAATATCTTCGGCGACGGCGACGAACTTGACGACCCCGAGGTGATAGACATGCTCTCGCATGGCGGCGGCAATGTCACCTACAGCATTGCTCCCCACTCGGTGTACACCGTGAGCGAGAAAGGGTTGCGCTGTTCGGCCGAGATGTGCATGAAACTGGGGCTTCCGATGCACATACACATGAGCGAGACCCAGAAGGAGGTGACCGACTGCATTGCTAAATACGGCTGCCGCCCGTGGGAACTGCTGGATAGGCTCGGAATACTTGACTTGCTAGATTGTAACATCATTGCTGCGCACTGCCTCTATCTGTCGGACAATGAGATAAGTATCATGGGCAAACACCATGTTACAACTGTACATTGCCCCAATTCCAACCTCAAGCTGGGCAGCGGATACCGTTTCCCGATGTTGGAACTGATAGATGCCGGTGCCCGTGTCGCCCTTGGCACCGACGGTTCGGCCAGCAGCAACAATCTAGACATGATAGAGGTGATGAAGACCGCCGCCCTGCTACAGAAAGGGTGGCGTGGCGACCCCACAGTAGTACCTGCAGGGCAGATACTCTCGCTGGCCACTCTGGGCCACACCATTTCGGCCGGACAGCCTGCATGCCTCTTCCTTGCCGACGTGAGGAGCCTCTCCGATTTGGTCTATGCCTCGCATGGCGACAGCGTGAGGATGACGATGGTCGCCGGTAAAATTGTTTTCAGAAATTAGGAGTTAAACAAATGAGACGTATTATATATTTGGTTGTTGTATTGGTGTTTATGGTTGCTTGCAACCGCCACAACCACAGCGACAAGCAGATATTCCGCTATAACGAGTCGGCTGGTATAGCCACGCTCGACCCGGCATTTGCCAAAGACCAGAGCATCATCTGGCCCTGCCGCCAGTTGTACAACGGACTGATAGAGCTCGACTCAAACCTGCAAGTGCAGCCCTCGGTGGCCAAGAGCTGGACCATAAGCGACGATGGCTTGACCTACACCTTCACCCTGCGCGACGATGTCTGCTTCCACAAGCATAGCCTGTTCGGCAACGCCGACAGCACACGGAATGTGGTTGCTTCCGATTTTGTGTACAGTTTCAACCGCATACTCGACCCATCGGTGGCTTCGCCGGGAGTGTGGATATTCAGCGATGTGGAGAGTTTCGCGGCACCCGACGACAGCACCTTCGTCATCCGTCTTAAGCGCCCCTTCGCACCATTCCTGTCGCAGTTGGGCATGGTCTACTGCTCGGTGGTGCCACGCGAAGTGGTGGAGCACTATGGCAAGGACTTCCGCAACCACCCTTGCGGCACAGGCCCGTTCCAGTTCCAGTATTGGAAAGAAGGCGTGAAGCTGGTGATGCGCAAAAACCCGCTCTATTTCGAGCAGGGTCTCCCCTATCTCGACGCCGTAGCCGTCACCTTCATCGTCGACCGCCAGACGGTGTTTCTGGAGTTTGTAAAGGGCAACCTGGACTTCATGAACTCGCTCGACGCCAGCTACAAAGACGAGGTGTTGAATCAAGACGGCACGCTGAAGGCCAAGTATGCCGACCGAATAGATATGGTGAGCACGCCGTATCTGAACACCGAATATCTGGGTTTCAACATGGACGGCGACGACTCGCCGCTTAAAGACCGCCGCATCCGTCAGGCAATAAACCTAGGCTTCGACCGCCGCAAGATGATGCGCTACCTTCGCAACAATATCGGCGAGCCGGGCGTCTACGGCTTTGTGCCGCGCGGCCTGCCAGGCAATGCTGAAGAGCCATTATACGAATACGACCCAGAGCGCGCCAAGGCGCTGCTTGCCGAAGCCGGACACCCCGACGGAAAGGGACTGCCGCGGCTGAAGCTATCCACCACAGCCAACTATCTTGACTTGTGCAAATACCTGCAGCAGCAGCTAGGCCTGTTGGGGATAGATGTGCAAGTAGACGTCAACCCTCCAGCGGCCCTTCGTGAGCAGATAGCCCAGGGCAAGGTAGAGTGGTTCCGTGGCTCGTGGGTGGCCGACTATCCTGATGCCGAGAACTACCTCTCGCTATTCTTCAGCGAGAATAAAGCTCCTGCCGGGCCAAACTACACACGCTTTGTGAGCCGCGACTACGACCGCATATACCGTGCGGCACGCAGCGAGACCGACCCGGTGCGCAGGGTGCAGATGTACAAGGATATGGACCGTATGGTTATGCAAGAAGCCCCTGTCGTGGTGCTCTACTACGACCAGATACTGCATTTCACGCACAAGAACGTGCGCGGCTTGCGGTCGAACGCCATGAACACGCTCGACCTGCGATACGTGACAATTGATTAGCCTTCGGCCCCGAACTCCATGAGGTAAGCCTTGATGAACTCGTCGATTTTGCCGTCGAGCACACCGTTCACGTCTGATGTCTGGTAGTTGGTGCGGTGGTCTTTGACGCGGCGGTCGTCCATCACGTAGCTGCGTATCTGGCTGCCCCACTCTATCTTTTTCTGGCTAGCCTTGATTTTGTCTTTCTCCTCCATGCGGTGCTTCAGCTCGCGGTCGTAGAGTTGGCTGCGCAGCAGACGCATGGCATTTTCTTTGTTCTTGGGCTGGTCGCGCGTTTCAGTGTTTTCGATAAGAATCTCTTCCTCCTCGCCTGTATAGGGGTCCTTATATTGGTAGCGCAGACGCACACCAGACTCCACCTTGTTGACATTCTGTCCGCCGGCGCCGCCGCTGCGGAAGGTGTCCCATGAGAGTTTCGACATGTCCACCACCACTTCTATAGAATCGTCTACCAGCGGTGTGACACTGACGCTAGTGAACGATGTCATGCGCTTGCCCTGGGCGTTGAAAGGAGAAACGCGCACCAGTCGGTGCACACCGGTTTCGCTCTTGAGATAGCCGTAGGCAAAGTCGCCCTCAATCTGTAGCGTGCAACTCTTGATGCCGGCGCCGTCGCCGTCGAGCGAGTTGCAGACCACCACTTTGTAGCCGTGTGTCTCGGCATAACGAATGTACATGCGCATCAGCATCTCGGCCCAGTCTTGGGCCTCCACGCCACCTGCACCGGCGTTGATAGAGAGCACGGCATCGAGGCGGTCGCTGTCGTTGCGCAGCATATTCTTGAACTCCAAATCTTCCACCTTCTTCTGTGTGACGGCAATCTGTGCCACAAGTTCTTCCTCGCTGGCGTCGCCGGCGTCGAAGAACTCGCCCATAACCTCGAGGTCGCCGCACGAGGTGTCGACATCCTTGAAGGCTGTAACCCACGTCTTCTTGGCGTTGATACCTTTCACCACCTTCTGGGCTTCCTTGGGGTCGTTCCAGAAGTCGGGGGCTTCGGTTTTCTTCTCCTCTTCTGCAATCCAAGCCTGAGTCTTATCAATGTCGAGGAATTTCTTAAGTGCCTCTTTGCGGGCAACAAGGTCTTTTATTTGTTCTTGGTTTGTCATCTTAATAAAAATAAAAAAGGGCAAGCTATTTATATCGCGCCGCTACAACCAAACACCCTTGCTGTATTCCTACCCTGGGGGATTCAATGGGAGCTGGCCGTATAAGACTTGCCCAATCCTATGATATACAGGCCTATGCCTGCAAACGTCATCTCTCGTTCGGAATGCAAAGATACGACATTTTTCCGAAACGGCAAAATAAATCAGTATTTTCTCATCCAGGTCAACTGCTTGCGGGCATAATGCCAAGTGTTGAGTTTTATCTGATTGATGGCATGTTCCAGGGAGTCGGAGCCTTCGATGACAGGGAAAAGCTCACGGTAGCCTACGGTGTTAAGGGTTGACAGATGGCGGAATTCGAGCAGCGAACGCACCTCGTCGAGTAGACCGGACTGCATCATGGCATCGACACGGTGGTCGATACGTCGGCGGAGCTCGTCGGAAGGAAGGCGAAGCACACGTACCTCGGTGTCGAAGGGTCGCGGAACGGTGGTCTGCTCGGCTATGATGGCGCTATAGGGTCGACCAGCGGTGAGGCACACCTCGAGTGCGCGCTGGAGGCGCACGGGGTTGCGGAGGTCGACACGTGCGTAGTAGTCGGGGTCGAGCAAGCGCAGCTGCGAACGTTTTTCCTCGATGGGCATAGCCTGCAACTGGCGGCGCAAATCGGCCGAAGGATTGGGCAGCCGGGCCGGAGTGGCAAGCAGGGCATCGATATAAAGACCGCTGCCGCCGACGGCAACAACGGTGTCGTGCTTCTCGAACAGGTGGTCGACCTCGCGCATGGCATCCTGCTCGTAGTCGAAGATGTTATACGGCTCGGTGACCGAACGGCAGGCAATGAAATGATGCGGAGCGGCGGCGAGTTCGTCGGTTGTAGGACGTGCCACGCCGATGTTCATCTCGCGGTAGAACTGGCGCGAGTCGCACGATATTATCTCTGTGTCGAGTTGTTGTGCCAACTGAACAGCGTAGGCTGTCTTGCCTACAGCCGTAGGTCCGGCAATTATTATGAGCCGCTTGTTCAAGGGGCCAGCACTTTCTCGAATTCGTCCCAAAACTCGGGGAACGACTTGTCGACAACCTCGGGGTTTTCTATCTTCAGGTCGGGGAATCGCAACTTGAGGGGTGCAAAGGCCATAGCAATGCGGTGGTCGCCATAGGTGTGCACCGCTTCGGTAGGCTTGAGTTGCGAGGGCAGGATGTGCAATTCGTCGTTGGTCGAATTGACGCGGCCGCCCATGCGTCGCAGTTCGGTGGTGATGGCCAGCATGCGGTCGCTTTCCTTGAGGGCTATGTTGCTCACACCTTTTAGGATTGTGCGCACACCGGCGGCGGCAGCGGCCACGGCAAAGGTCGGCACAAGGTCGGGACAGTCGATGCAGTTGAACTGTACATTCTTCGACATCTCTCCCCCACCCTGTATGGTTATGCTTCGACCGGCAGCGCGGTAAGGCGAACGTACCTCGGTTGAGACAACACCGAGCTGGCGGAAGAACGAGTCAGCGGCCGAATCGCCTTGGCACGAGTCGAGCTGCAAGCCCAGCAGGCGTATACGCTTCTCGGGCTGTAGAAGGGCCATGGTGTAGAAATAGGATGCCGACGACCAGTCGCGTTCGATGGTGATTGCTGCCGGAGGCAGTTTGCCCTGCTGTGGCTGCACATAATAGGTGCGTCCGTTGGACGAACGACGCACCTCGATGCCAGCCTGACGGAGGGCTTCGGCGGTCATTTCGATATAAGGACGCGAGGTTGGGCGTTGGGTCATGGTCAGGGAAATGCCATCAGGCAAACGTGGAGCCACAAGCAGTAGTGCGCTGACGAACTGGCTGCTAAGCAGCGGATCGACGCTTACTGTACGTCGAACGGGCACGCTGCCCTGTATGTTGACAGGCAGGAAGCCTTCGTTCTCGGTACATTCGATGCGAAAACCCATCTGGCGGAGAGCTTCTATAATGGGAGCCATGGGGCGCTGGCGCAAGCGGGTGTCGCCGCTAAGAACATGATAGCCTGGAGTGATGGCCAGGAGTGGCATAAGAAATCGAGCCACAGAACCGGCATTGTCGCAATAATAAAGGTCACTGTTGCGATCGTCACCGTGGACAGCAAGAGAAGACTCGACCTGAGCAAGCAGACGACGCAGGAGGCGGGTGTCGCCAGAAGTGGAAAGCTTGCCAATGCGGAAATGACTGCCAGTGACATGGTTTATCATGAGCCATCGGTTGCTCATGCTTTTTGATGCAGGGAGGTTGATTCTTATATCGTTGGTATTCATATCAAAACTAATAGACGCTATTCGCTAATTCCATACAGTTTTATCTTACGATAGAGCGACCGTTCGGAGATATGCAGTTCGTTGGCCGCCATTTTGCGGTTTCCGCCACTATGCTCCAGTGCACGGACAATGGCGTTGCGTTCACGGTCTTCAAGCGCCACAGGGTCGTCTTCGATTATCTCGGGAGTGACAAACTCCTCTTCTTCGCGTGTTGGCAGCTGATAGTGGGTGGAAGGCAGCATATTCTGTTTGGTGTCATTGCTTTGAACCATGCGACCAACCATCTGCCGCAGGTCGTTGATTTCCTGCCGCATCTCGCTAATCATCTGGCCCATTGACAGGGCTTTAAGCAGTAGCTCGCGATCAGTGACCGACTGTGCACTGCCAGCCTGCATGCCTGGCTCCACAACGGCAGGCATGCGTTCGGTGGGGATATAGGACAGATAGTTCTGCAGGATAGCCGGCGTGATGGTACGTTCGGTCTCGACAACGGCAATCTGTTCGGTGATGTTCTTCAGTTCGCGCACGTTGCCATACCACGGATAATCCATCATCATGCGTTTGGCTTCGTCGGTGAGGATTATGGGAGGCATGTGGTATTTCTCGGCCACATCGGACGAGAACTTTCGGAACAGCAACGGTATGTCGTCCTTACGTTCGCGGAGCGGTGGAAGATAAATAGACAGTTGGTTGAGACGGTAGTATAGATCCTCGCGGAAGCGACCGTTGCGCACAGCCTTCAATATGTCAACATTTGTGGCCGCCACAACACGAACATCTATTTTCTGCGCCGTGCTGCTGCCAACGGGCATTATCTCGCCATTCTCCAGCACTCGCAGCAGCTTGACCTGCATGGCCAGCGGTAGCTCGCCTATTTCGTCGAGGAATATGGTGCCGCCGTCGGCCTCTTCGAAGTAGCCCTTGCGGCTACGGTCGGCACCAGTGAAAGCTCCCTTTACGTGTCCGAAGAGTTCGCTCTCGATGGTACCTTCAGGAATAGCGCCACAGTTTACGGAGATGAGTCCATGACCTTGACGCACATGCTTGCGAAGGCTGTTCTCATGTATGATTCGTGAGAAGACGTCTTTGCCGACGCCACTTTCGCCGGTGATAAGTATCGAGAGGTTAGTAGGTGCTACCTGGACGGCCTTGTTTAGGGCCAGCATCAGGCGTGGGTCGTTGCCTATAATGTCGTATCGTTGTTTCAGTGTCTGTATGTCCATAGTGTATAAGTTCTATCTTCTGGGGGCAATTACCTGTCCCAGCTTGTTCGCTAGTATACGTGAAATGTCGGTGTATTGTTTTATTTCGGCCAGCAATTGTTGTTGCTGTTCGGTATTGGCGGTGCGAAGCTGTTCGCGGCGTTCGGCAATCATCTGTGCCAGCCGCATGCTCTTAAAAGTGCCAAGGCTGTCGCTGACATCCTGTAGCAAGTTGTCCTCAATCTTCGGAGTGTATATGTCTTTTTTCTTCCACGACTCTTCGCAAAGCGTATAGGTGTCGATCATTAGCGAAATTGCGAAAGAACGAAGCTGTTCGTCGTTCGAGTTCATAAAACGGCTTGTGTCGACACTGCCGGTAAGGTCAATCATCAGTGTACATTGTTCCAATATACGCTGGCAGAGCGGGTGGACAAAGCTGAGCTGCTCGCTCAGCATCTCACCGATAATTACCTGCGCCACGGTGTATACCAATTCCCGTTCGCTGCCATCTTCATCTTTATATGTCTGATAGAGTTTCTCATTGCCATAGTTGAGCAGTAGCTTCGCCAGATGGCGCTCTACTTCTGGCAAGGGGTAGCTCGCTGTAGGCTGTGGCGTTTGGGGTTGGGGTTCAGCCTCGGCTTTTTCGGGTGCCGGCGTTTCGGTAGCAGCAGTCTTGTCGGCCGATGATTTTGTCGCTATGGCTTTCGCCACAGCGTTGGTCAGGGCATCTTCGCTCACATGCAATAGGTGCGAACACTGGCGTATATATTCGTTTCGCTCGAGCATGTCTGACACGAGGGCGATGCTGCGTGCTGTCTCGTGCTCTAATTCGGCCTTGCGGATTGGGTCGCCTTTAACTTCGTCAAGGAGCACGCGAATCTTGAACAGTATGAAGTTGTCTTCGTGGTTGGCAAGATAATCCTGTAGCTGTGCGGAGCCATATTTCTGTGCGTAGCTGTCGGGGTCTTCGCCGTCGGGGAAAAGCACCAAACGCACATGCATACCCTCAGCGAAAAGCAGGTCAACGGCCCTCAATGCGGCTTTGATACCGGCCGAATCGCCGTCGTAGAGTACTGTGACGTTGGGTGTATAACGTTTGATGAGACGTATCTGTTCCGTCGTGAGGCTTGTGCCACATGAAGCCACTGTGTTCTCTACTCCCGATTGGTGCATCGACACCACGTCGACATTTCCTTCCACCAGATAGCATTTATTGGCCTTGGCAATTGCCGCACGAGCCTGGAACAAGCCATATAGTATGCGGCTTTTGTTATAAATGTCGGAATCGGGCGAGTTGACATATTTGGCAGCCTTCTTGTCCGATGTAAGTATTCGTCCGCTGAAGCCGAGCACGCGCCCAGAGATGCTGTATATAGGGAACATCACCCTGCCGCGAAAACGGTCGTAGACACGGTGCTTTGGGGCAGTGCCAGATTCGTCTGTGTCTTTGAAAATAGTGAGACCCGTCTTTTCGAGCACCTCGTCACTGTAGCCGTTCTTGCGGGCATGGTCGGTGAAATTGCTCCATTCGTCGAGACAATAGCCCAGGCCGAAACGTTTTATTATTTCGTCGCTCATGCCTCTCTGGTGGAAATAGCTCAAGCCCACAGCTCGGCCCATCTCGTTGGAGAACAGCAGGTCGGCGAAATACTTCTGAGCAAACTCGCTAACATGAAAAAGTCCGTCTCGTTCGGTCTGACGCTGTTTCTCTTCGTCGGTGAGTTCTTCTTCCTTTATTTCAATATGGTATTTGTCGGCCAACCAGCGCAATGCTTCTGGATAGGTGTAGTGCTCATGCTTCATCAGGAACTTCACCACATCTCCAGCCTCGCCGCAACCGAAGCACTTATATATGCCTTTGGCCGGAGACACATAGAATGACGGAGTCTTCTCGTTGTGGAAAGGACAGCAACCAATATGGTTGGCACCCCGTTTCTTAAGAGACACAAATTCACCGACCACCTCTTCGATGTGGGCGGCATCCATAATGCGCTGTATGGTCTCTTGGTCTATCATGAAACGAATTGCAAAAATACAACTTTTTTTTCATATATAAGAATAAATATTTAAAAAAGGGCCGGTGCATGAGTTGCATCGGCCCTAAATACTTTTAACTCCTGATTCTACTTTATCACCTCGACGGCACCATTGTGCTCTACGTTTCCGTTATAACCACGACCGGTGAAGCGGAAGAAGTAGGTGCCGGCAGGAACCCCGGCGGGATCCCACCAGTCATCGTCGGTGGCTATATTGTCGCGGTGGAACACCATCGTGCCCCATTTATTGTAAATGTAGAGGCTGTTGATAGGATAGCCCAGACCGTCAACGAGGTTCTTGATGACGAAACGGTCGTTGATACCGTCGCCGTTAGGTGTCACCACATTGGGGAACTGTAGGAAGTCGTTGACCATAAGAATGGTAGCCTCGGTGGTGTCGCTACAGTATACGAAGTTACCCGAAGGAGCCATGTTCTTGGATTCGGAGATGAGTTTTACACTGTAGTTGCCGGCAATATCCTCGGTAGATGTATATGCCGAATAGTCAAACACAGGATTGTCTTCAATCATCGTGTGAACTGATAGCGGATATTCTTTGCTGTACTGGAACTCCCAGAAGTAGCGGGTGTCTTCGTCACGCGGTGTGGTCAGGTTTGTAAACTGCACGTTGGGCGTCAGAACGGACGGATATACAGGTTCCCAGGCAAAGGCTGCTTTTGGAGCCTTGTATACTGCGATGGCCTTATCGTAGATTAGCGAATCTTCGCATCCGTCTTCCGACACAATATAGTATTTCAGTTTGTATATACCTTCGGCATAGGTATGGGTGGGGGTTGCAAGGTCGGAGGTATTGCCGTCGCCGAAGTCCCAGAAGTGCTTGTATCCGTCAATACTCTGGTTGTCGAAGGTCAGTGTCAAGGGGTCACAACCCTCGAGGGTGAAGGGCGTTGGAACAAAGCTGGGATATGGCTGGCGACGCAGGAAGATGTCAATGGTGTCGCGCGTCACACACACCTTGTTGCCTTGGTCGTTGGTCACCTGCACCACATACGTGATGTCGCGTCCTGGTTCGATGGCCGTGGTAATAGTGTCGGTGGTTTGTCCAAAAGGCGACCAAACATACTTGTAGTTGACTTCGGGCAGTTTAGAATGGACATCGTTGGCGTCGAGGAGGGTCTGGTACACACCGCACAGGTTGGTGTCGTTGCCCAATGAAGGTTTCGGAGTCCAATATGATGTTATGTGGGTATTGGTGTCCCACACGCAGCCGAACTCGTCATATATCGATACATTAATCTTAAATGTACCTGCTGTGTCGGGTGTCAGGATGTATGCCTCCACGTCATTGTGACGATGCACTTCGGCACCACGGTAGTGGCCAAGCTCGTAGTCGCAATACTGCGATGCAGTATCGGCATACCAAATCAGCGAGTCGATACCAACCTGGTATCTGCACTTGCTCTGGCCCACGTTGCAGATATCCATACTCCAGCTGAACACCCAGCCGTTATCGATACCAAAGTAGTCGCAAATTTCGATGTTCCATTCGCCGTTCAACGGGCATCCTATCAAGGTGCTGAAATCGTCGGCAGGAGTATAGTAGTTGGATTTGTTCTCGTGGTCTGACGAGTCAAGTGTGGTTGTAGTTACAGTGCCACAGGTCTGTCCGGCCGCAACATATCCAGCTGGAATATTCCAGAAGGTCTGTGTGGCGCTCACCGTCGGGCCATTTGCCATACCTGCATTGGTCGGCATAGCCACATTGGCGGCTTCGCCCGAAACAAGAGTGTAATCGCCGTTGCGCGAGAAGCAGTAGTTCCAGCCAACGCCGTAGGGGTTATATATGGAATCGCAGTAGTTGCCGCCCAGCATTTTGTCATATCCGCTATCGTTGTTGCCACCATAGGGGATGCCAGTATAACGGCTACCGCCGCCGCCTGTACCTTGAGGTCCGTTTGCAGGTATCTGGTTTGCCAACTGATACTTCAGCACGGCTTTGTTGTTGCTAGGGCAGATAATGGCCAGCTGGTAGTCACCCATATACGAGTGCTCGTAGTTGATGCATATCGAGCATATGTCTTTCTTGTCGGTGACAGCCATACCGCTGGGGTATTCGTCGAAACGCACAGGGGCTGTGTAACAGTTCACCTGGCAGTTAGGTCCGTCGGGAATGAACACTCGGGCATCGTTGACCTTTGTTCTTACTTCGTCGAATTGAATCTTGCGCAGCACAAGTGTGGCATCCTCGCCGCTGAAGCCCATATTGACCAACAGCGAGTCACGGTTGCATATTTCATCCAGCGTGAACAGTGTCTTCAATGGGTTCTGCGCTGTTCGTACCTTGACCGCCGGGAACTGTGACGATCCACACCCTCGTTCATCCACTACACCAAGCACTACATCGTAGCAGCCGATCTTCAGATATTCGTTATAGTATACACTTGTTTTGTTTAGTCCCAAGATCGTATCGCCAGTACCCATGCTCCATGTGAAGGTTGTGGTGCTGTCGGTGGGGTGGTACCAGCCGCAGCTGTTGCTATACTCGCAGTGTGCTGTGAAGATTACACCGTCGCCCAAGCAGAGGTTGACACCGCTGAATGGTGTAGTGTCATAGGACATTACCGAGTCCAACAATATCGAGTCCCACACCATCATCGAGTCGATGTCCAACAACTGTTTCACACGACCGAACTCGTATATCTCACCATTGCGGGTCTTGTAGTATATGGAATCAATATACGGGGTGAATGTCTCACATGGAAAATCGCAGCTGACAATGATGTTGAAACCAGAGCCCGTTTCCTTGGCGATACCGCTACAATCGCACGATTTGAAGCGTATTGTCAACATGTTGGTGGTGTTTTGCGGGCTCATGTATATATGACGGGTATACGGGTTGAAAACATTACCGGTGGCATACCAAATCAGCGAGTCGTTGATTGTGGGACCGTCGTATACAAACAATGTGTCGCCACAAGGGATGCCGGCTGTGGTAAAACGCAGGTCAAGAAGGTCAAGACCCAGTGTCAGCACATAAGGCGAGTCGCATACGGCTGTTACCGTAACCCAGTAGTCCACGCCATTGCGATAGTTTGCCTGTGCACCGCCGTCGTCGTAAATACGCATACCGGCCGAAGGCAGTGGTAATGTATCACCGTGGACAGCATCGATATTGTAATTCTCGATCAGCTGACCCCACGCATTTCCTCCGGCAAACATTGCCGCAAGCAACAGGATAAAACTAAATTTCTTCATAGCTGTGCCCTCCACTATTGGTTGTCATTCTTGGTACCGAACTCGGTACGGTTGTAAATGTCATTCAGCGAGCGCAACACCAGATACCTGTGTTCCGAGCCGGGAGTCTCGAAGCATATCGTGGTGTTCAGGTCTTTGAACCTGTGCTGGATGTCAATGAAGTTATAGGCGTAATAGCTGAAGGTGTTGAGGTTTACGCTGAAGTTGCGTGGCAGCGCCTCGCCAGTCCATTTGTCTTTCACCTCGTCGATGGTGTAGAGCACCGCTTTCGCTGGTATCTCGTCGGTCACATAGAAAGCGTTGCGGGCATAGTTGCAGCGCCACTCCAGCTTCTCGGCAGGATACTCGGCCATTCGTTCCTGGTCACCGCCGAAGAACGGCAACATGATGGTGGCACAGTCCTGTGCGTTCATCCCTACCGTTGTCATCAGCATTGCGACGATAAAAAATATTCGTTTCATAACAATACATTTTTGTGCTTTTATATATATGACGGCGAGGTGCCTGAAAGTGTTCAAAATTTAATATTATTTAACACTTTTTCTCCTTATGTGGTTAATAAGGGCCATCAACAAACCGAGCGCGAGGAAGCCACCAGGAGGCAGAATCATCATCAGCATACCGTCGGCGCCGCCAATAAGATTGACACCGAAGAAGCTGCCGGTTCCCAGTAGTTCGCGTACCATACCCACAAGGGTCAGTGCCCAGGTGAAGCCAAGGCCCATGAAGAGACCGTCGAGGAACGACTGTCCAACGTTGTTTTTCGAGGCAAAAGCTTCAGCGCGGCCCAGCACGATGCAGTTGACGACTATGAGGGCAATGAAGAGGCCCAAACTTTCATACAGTGCAGGCAGGTAGGCTTTCATCACCATCTCCACCATGGTGACGAATGTGGCGATGATAACAATAAATGCCGGGATACGCACTTTGTCGGGGATGACGCTCTTGAGCAGCGAGATGACGATGTTCGACATCATCAGCACAAAGGTAGTTGCCAAGCCCATACTCAAGCCATTCACTGCCGAGGTGGTAGTGGCCAGCGTGGGGCACATACCCAGTACAAGCACCCAGGTCGGGTTCTCTTTTATTAGTCCGTTCTTGATAATATCTTTGGTTTTCATAATGCTGAGGGTTTACTTGTTGATGTTGGCAAACACTGTAGATGCTTCGTTCACGATACTCAAGAAGGCTCTCGAGGTAATGGTCGAGCCGCTGATGGCATCCACCGAGCCACCGTCTTTCTTCACCGTAAGGGCACTTTCGGCGGGATTTGCACCCACCACGCAACCTTTGCCGTCTTTCTGGAACCACTGGTCGGCTTTTGCACCGAGACCGGGAGTCTCGTGGGTCTCCAGTATCTGATAGCCGCTGACGACGCCTTCTTTGTCGAAGCCGACCATCAGCTGCAGGTGGCCACCGAATCCTTTGTCGTTGCCAGCCTCTATGGCGGCACCAACCAGTTCGTCGGCCTCGTTATAGCCCAGGTGGCACACATGTCCGTCCACCTCGGCGTCTTCCAATCGTGCAAATTCGGGCATCACCATCTTGATAGCGTTCTCCACCTTTGCTTTCTGTGCTTGGGCGATGGGCTCTTTGGTAACACCGTTCAGGGCTGCCAGCGCGGCTGCAGCCACAAGGGCTATAGCCGTCAGCGATAGCAGCATATTCACTAATGTCGATTCTGCTTTCTTTGCCATAACTATCTATATTTTATTTATAGTTCCAATAGTGCTTATGGTACCTATATATTTATTCTGCAAATCTTTTAGGTTTGCACCAGCAGTTGAGCAGCGGGGTCACGCTGTTCATTATCAGGATGGCGAAGCTCACACCTTCGGGATAAGCGCCCCAGTTGCGGATAATGATAGTCAGTAGGCCGCATCCGAAACCGAATATCAGCTGGCCGCTCTTGGCCATTGGGCTGGTCACCATGTCGGTAGCCATAAAGCAGGCACCAAGCATGATACCACCTGTGAAGATGGTCATCACGGGATCCATATAGGTCTCGGGGTTGATGAGCCACAATATGGCGCTGAACACAAAGGCCGTGCCGATGAAGGCCACGGGAATGTGCCAGGTGATGATCTTGCGGCAGAGCAGGTAGATGGCGCCGATGAGAATGGCGATGGCCGAAATCTCACCCATCGAGCCGCCAATGTGGCCAAGGAATGCATCCCACAGCGTCACGTCGGCAGGCAGTGCACCCTCCTTGAAGGCCCCCAGCGGGGTGGCGCCAGTGGCGGCGTCGAAGCTCATGGTGAAGCCAGGCACAGGCCATGTAGTCATCTGCACAGGGAAAGAAATGAGCAGGAAGATACGTCCCACAATGGCGGGGTTGAAGGGATTCTTGCCCAAGCCGCCGAAGCTCATCTTGCCGATGCCGATGGCCACCAGGGCACCGATGACCACTATCCACAGCATCTGGGCAGTGGCAGGCACGTTGAAGGCCAGCAAAAGGCCGGTGACAACAGCCGAACCGTCCCATATAGTGGGTTTCTGCTTAAGGATGTATTTCTCGATAAGCCACTGGAACAGCACACAGCTCACAACCGAGATGAGGCTCACCAACAGGGCGTTCACTCCGAAGAACACTGTGGCCACTATCAGTGCAGGCACCAACGCCAGATTGACGCGCCACATGATTTTCTTTGTCGACTCGTCACTGTGCACATGAGGCGAGCCAGATATATTCAATAAGTTCATACTATATTAATATTACGTTATTGTGTTATTACTACTTTTTGGCAGCCATCATGGCGCGTACTTTGTTCTTGCCGAGACGAATCTCGTCGGTCAAAGGCTTGTTGGCCGGGCAGCTGAAGAAGCAGCATCCGCACTCGATGCAGTCGAGTATGTTGTGAGCCTTGGCTTCCTCAATTCGGTTGTTCTTCACCAACAGCGAGAACATGTAGGGCTCCAGACCCATCGGGCATACACTGGCGCACTTGCCGCAGCGTATGCAGTTGGTCTCCGGATTGCGACGGGCTTCCTTCTCCCCTATCACCAACACGCTGCTGTTACCCTTCACCGTCGGTGCGTCAAGGTTCACCACAGCCTTGCCCATCATGGTTCCGCCGCTGATCACCTTGCCGGTGGTCTCGGGCAACTGGCCGATGCTGTGGGCTATAATCTCGTTGTATGTGGTGCCGATGCGGACAATGTAGTTGTGCTGGCTCGGCAGTTCCTTGCCGGTGACGGTCAAGATATTCTCGATAAGGGGCTTGTTCTTCTGTATGGCCTCGTACACAGCGAAGGCGGTGCCGAGGTTGCTCACCACGCAGCCGCTGTCGATAGGCAGCTTGCCGCTGCCAACCCTGCGGCCGGTAACAGCGTTGATAAGCTGTTTCTCTGCGCCCTGCGGATACTTTACCTTCAGCGGTTCGATAATGATGCCCTCAAACTGGCGGGCCGTTTCCTGCATTTTGGCAATGGCCAGGGGCTTGTTGCTCTCTATGCCGATATATGCATTGGGAACGCCCAGAGCCTTGCGCAGGATACTAACGCCGATGCACACCTCTTCGGCATGCTCCATCATCACTCGGTAGTCGCTAGTCAAATAAGGCTCGCACTCGGCGGCATTGATTATGAGGTATTCGGCCTTCTTGCCTTCGGGTATGCTGTATTTGATATGTGCCGGGAATGTGGCACCGCCAAGGCCCACGATGCCCATCTCTTTCAGTTTGGCAACAATCTCCTTGGGCTCGAGGGTGCACTCGCGTTTGATGTCGGGCGTGCGGTCGATGCTCTCCATCCATTCGTCGCCTTCGACATTGATATATACGGCAGGTTTTGCCAGGCCGAAAGCATCCTTGCAGGTGTCGACCTTGAGCACTGTGCCGCTCACCGGCGAGTGAACATTGGCGCACATGAAAGTCTGGGCTTCGCCAATCAGCTGGCCCACCTTCACCTTGTCGCCCTTCTGCACCACTGGCGTCGCGGGGGCGCCGAGGTGCTGGTTCATCAGCACCACCATCTGTTTGCCCACAGGCATCACCTCGATGGCGGCATCGTTCGATATCTTGTTTTCTTCGGGGTGTACACCACCCATTCGAAATGTCTTCATAACTCTTAACTCTTAATTCTTAACTCTTAACTTCCACCTTCTCGGCCACCGGTATCTCCACCTTTTCGGCGGCGGGGGCAGCCTGTGCTTCGGGTTTAGGGGCAGGTTTCACTGCGGGAGCGGGGAATCCCACATCGTGGATGGCCTTGGTCGGGCATTCGGTGACGCACTTGCGGCAGGCTATGCACTTCTTGTAGTCGATATACGACACGTTGCCTTCCACGGTGATGGCCTCCATGGGGCACACCTTGGCGCACTTGCCGCAGGCTATGCAGGCGTTGGCGCAGCTCTTCATGGCCACGGCACCTTTCTCGCGGTTCACGCAGCTCACATACACGCGGCGGTCTTTCTTGCCCTTGTTGCGCAGCTCTATTATCTTGCGCGGGCAGGCTTTGGCACAAGCGCCGCAGGCGGTGCACTTGTCGGCATCCACCACAGGCACGCCGTTCTCGCCCATCTTGATGGCGTTGAACTGACAGGCGGCCACACAGTCGCCGCAGCCCAGACAGCCGAAGGGGCAGCCGCTCTCGCCGGTGTACACCGTATTCTCGAAGGCGCAGCTGCGCAGGCCGTCGTAGTTCGACTTGCGCTTGTCGCCACAGTTGGCGGGGTTGCAGCGCACAACGGCAACCATAGGTTCGCCCTGTTCCACTACGCAGCCCAGCAGGGCGGCAATCTTGGCGGCCACGGCATCGCCGCCGGGGGCGCAACGCAGGCCGTCGAGGCTGTGCTGTGCCACACAGGCTTCGGCGAAGGCACGGCAGCCGGCCTTGCCACAGCCGCCGCAGTTGGCGCCGGGCAACACCTCGGCAACCTCGTCAATCAAGGGGTCCTCGACCACTTTGAACTTCTGCGCCACGATGTAGAGCACCACGGCGAAGAAAATGCCCAAAGCACCCAGAATCAGTACCGCAATGAGGATTTGTTGAGTCATATTTGTTGTTTTGTTTTAGGATTATCGTTCTTACTTGTTAATTATCAATATATTCATACGCTTGCACCCATGTGCAACCGCATAGAATATCCGATGCAAAAATACATAATTATATTTATACGGCCAAATTTTGCCGCATTTTTTTTCCACAGCGCAATCAACAATTGTCAGCGAAAGCTATGTGCGAAGGAATCAGTATGGGTCGACGTCGAAGTGGACGGATACGCGTCCCCAGCCGTCTTGCTTGACGAGGTTGTCGGCAAGCTGCATCATCAAGCTTTTGGCATCGGCAATGTTCTCGGTGCGCTCGAAACGGACGGTGATGGTCTTGAGATACAGCGCACGTACACGGCTGACCAGTGGATATTCCGGACCCATGACGCGGTTGCCGAATAGACCGCGCATCTGTGCCGCCAGCCAGTCGGCAGCCCGGTTCAGGACGTCGCTTTCACGGTGCTTCAGGGTCACTTCGACAAGGCGATAGTAAGGTGGATAGCGGAACACACGCCGCTCGTTGTCCTGGTCGCAATAGAGCCCTTTGTAGTCGTTGTCTTCCACCTTCTGCAGTATCTGGTGGCCGGGATTGTAAGTCTGGACTATCACCTTGCCGGCGTCGCCGTGGCGACCGGCGCGGCCACTGACCTGCGTTAGCTGCTGGAAAGCGCGCTCGTAGGAGCGGAAGTTGGGATAGTTGATAAGGTTGTCGGCATTGACGACGCCCACAACGCTTACATGCTCGAAGTCGAGACCTTTGGTGACCATCTGTGTTCCCACCAGTATGTCGATACGTCGCTCGGCGAAGTCGTTGAGGAGTTCCATATACTGGTTCTTCTGCAGCGTGCTGTCGAGATCCATACGTGCTATGCGTGCATCGGGGAAAAATATCTGAAGGTCTTCCTCAATGCGCTCGGTGCCCACGCCCACCATGCGCAGGTGCGTCGAGTGGCATGCCGGGCATTCTGCGGGTACAGGAATGGAGTAGCCGCAGTAGTGGCAGCGCAGCGAGTTGCTAGCCTTGTGGTACACCAGCGACACATCGCAGTGCACACACTGTGGAATATGGTGGCAGTCGTCGCATTCCAGCCGCAGGGCGAAGCCACGCCTGTTCTGGTAGAGTATCACCTGCTGGCGATGGGCCAGAGCCTCGCGGATGGCGTCGAGTAGCGTGTCGCTGAAGTGGCCGCGCAGATGCCCTTCCCTACCCTCTTTCTTCATGTCCACGCACACCACCTCGGGCAGGCTGAAGCCACCGTAGCGCTGGCGCATTTCGGCCAGGCCGTACTTGCCGCTGACGGCATTGTGGTAGCTCTCCACGCTCGGCGTGGCGCTGCCCAGCACGGTACGTGCGCCCCAGAGGTGTGCCAGATAGACGGCGGCATCGCGTGCCTGATAGCGCGGCGCCGGGTCTTGCTGTTTGTACGAGGGGTCGTGCTCTTCGTCGACAATCACCAGCGACAGGTCGTTGAACGGCAGGAACAAAGCGCTGCGGGCACCAAGGAGCACCTGGTAGCGGCCTTCGCCCGAGGCCTGCGTGCGTCGCCACACCTCGACACGTTGCGACGCCGAGAAACGCGAATGGTAGACGCCCACTTTGTCGCCGAAATAGCAGCGCAGACGGTTTATTATCTGCGATGTGAGTGCTATCTCGGGCAGCAGGAACAGCACTTGGTGCCCGGCACGCACCTGCTCGTCGATGAGCTTGATATACACCTCTGTCTTGCCCGACGAGGTGACGCCGTGCAGCAGCCACACGGGCTTCTGGCCGCCAGCCTTGTCGTCGGGCCGCAGGGCGGCGAACGCCTGTTGCTGCTCGTCGTTGAGGACGATAGAGGAAACCGGCGTCAGGTCGCTGTCGGAGTATTCCTTCAGGCGGCTCTCGACGCGTTCCTCGGTCACCAGGATGCCGTTCTTGACGAGCGTCTGCATGGCGCTGCCGGCAGGCAGTGTGCGCTTGGCCACCAGTTCGCGTCCGAAATGCGACATCTGCAGGAACTGCATGAGCAGCTCCACCTGCTTGGTGCGGCGGTGGCGTTCCAGGTCGTCGAAGAGCGCCCGCTGGGCCTCGTCGGTCGCGTATTCGTCGGCCAGCCGCACATATACCGATTTGCGAGGCACAAAGCGTTCGCGCAGTTCCTCGTCCATCACCACCACCTCGCGCTCTATCATGGTGCGAATCAAGGGCATGATTTTCTGCACGCCTATGGCACGGCTGATGTCGAGCACACGCATCACTGGGTGCTCCGTGAGCAGGTTGACGATTTGCAGTTCGTATTTTGTAAGACGCGAAAGCTCGCCATCGAAGTCGGGGTGTATAGACACCGCGCTTTCGCTGGCGAGCTTCATGCCTGCCGGCATGGCCACAGCCATCACGTCGCCTGGATAGCACATATAATAGTGCGCCATCCATTCCCAGAACTCCATCTGGCGCTGGGTGACCACAGGTTCTTCGTCGAGCACCGAGAGGACATACTTCGACTTCCATTTGGGCGCCGTGGTGTGTATGCGGCGCACCAGGGCCGAGTACATCTTGTCGCTCTTGGAGCCGAACTGCACCACCACCCTCTTCCCTATCGCCACCTCGTCGTTAAGCTCGCGTGGCACACGATAGGTATAAGTGCCGGGCAGATGCAGCGGCAACAGCACGTCGACGTAGTATACCGTCATTTTTACTCAACGGCTTCGGCCATCACCACAGAGCCACGGTAGGCGGGGCAGGTGTGATGGGTGCAGCTGGCTGCAAAGGCAGCGAGCATGAGCACCAGAGCCATGAGGGCAAAAGTTTTCTTTTTCATCTGTTCACTTTTATAGAGGCTATAGGGGCTATAAGGACTATAGGCCTATCTTCTCGTTTACCATCTTTAGTATCTCCGCTTCCTGTTTTATTGCTTCGTCCTCTATTTTTTGGGCACGGGCGAGGATGTCGGCCTTGAAGGCTTCGTCCTTGAGCGAGGAGGCGTTGATCTTGACATTGAGGTGTGCACCCATGACGCCGGCGCGTGCTGCGAGGGCTCCCACGCCGCCGTCGGTCACGCTGTTGGGGTTGCCCCATTCAACCATGGCGCGGCACACCTCGAAGGCTTCGAGCGAGCGCTGCATGGTGCGGAAAGGCACCTCGGTGGCGAACTTCGTGGCTTCCTGGATGGCAGCGCTGCGGGCGGACTTCTCTTCGTCGGTCTTCTTGGGCAGGCCGAAGGCGTCCATAATCTTGTTGAAGGCGGCAGTGTCCTCGTCGACGAGGTGCAGCAGCTCGTCCTTCAGCGCCTGGCCCTTGACGGCCACGTCGCTGAATTTCTCCCATTCGTCGTCGTAGGCAGCCTTGCCTCCGGTGAGGTTGGCCACCATGGTGCCGAGCGAAGCCGCGAGGGCACCCATATAGGCGCTCACCGAGCCGCCGCCGGGGGCCGGGCTCTCGCTGGCCGTCTCGTTGCAGAAGCCGGTGCAGGTGAGGTCGACAAGTTTCTTCTTCGAGTGGTCCTCGATAAGGAACTCAATAACTTTTTCCTTGGGATCGAAGGGCTTCAGGTCGTCGAGACCCATGCTCTTGATGGCCACTTTCATTATTTCGTCCTCGCTGACGCCTAGGCTGCGCTGCTGTTTCGCAAGGTAGTATCTGCCGGCATCGATAAGCACGCTCTTGGGGATGAGGCCCACAATCTCGCATCCGGTGACGCGGAGGCCGCGGTTCTGGGCGCAGCGGCACACCTCGTCGAAGCAGAGGTGCACAGGGGCAACCTTGATGGAGGTGATGTTCATCGACACCTGTGCGATGCCGTAGTCCTCGATATACCAGCCGATGGCCTTGGTGCCCTTCAGGGTGCCGGGAATCATGATGGTCTTGCCGTTCTCGTCCTTCATGGGCTTGCCGCTGGGCTTGCCTCCCTCGCGTTTCGGACGGCCTTTCTCGCGCACGTCGAAGGCTATGGCGTTGGCGCGGCGGGTGCTGGTGGTGTTGAGGTTGTAGTTGATGGCCACGAGGAAGTCGCGGGCGCCAACCTGGGTGGCACCGGTGCGGGCGGTGTGGTCGTTCCATGCGTTGGGGCCGAAGTCGGGCTTCCACTCCTCGGTGCCGAGGCGGCTCGAGAGGCTCTCGTATTCGCCGGTGCGGCAGTAGGCCAGGTTGCGGCGCTCGGGTTTGAAGGCGGCATTCTCGTAGCAGTAGATGGGTATCTGCAGCTCCTCGCCGAGGCGCTTGCCCAGCTGGTGGGCATACTCGACGACCTCTTCCATCGTGACGTTGCTCACAGGGATGAGGGGGCACACGTCGGTGGCACCCTGACGCGGGTGGGCACCGTGATGCTGCGTCATGTCGATAAGCTCGGCAGCTTTCTTCACCACCTGGTAGGCAGCCTCGAGCACAGGCTCGGGTTCACCCACGAAGGTGATGACAGTGCGGTTGGTGGTCTGACCGGGGTCGACATCGAGAAGCTTCACGCCTTCCACTTTTTCAATCTCGGCAGTCACCTGATTGATGATATCCATGTTGCGGCCTTCGCTGATATTCGGCACGCATTCAATAAGTTGTTTCATGTGTGTGTAGTTTTATTATTCTGCAAATATACATATATTTTTGGAAAATGCGAGTCGAAAGTTTAAAATATTTTCAAACAAAGGAAATATATCGCACGCGATGTCAATTCAGCATCCCTAATGCCAAATCAGGCCAAAAACAGCCACCAACAGGGGTCAAGGTGGGGATAAGCAGGGGTTGAATAGCAACTGAAACATTATTTTAGATATATCATCCACTTAACTCAAACTAATCTTCTCTTACAAAAATAGGAGTTGATAAGGAGATGACTAGGCGATGAGTAGGTGTTGAGTAAGAGAGGGTTGCTACTTATCCCTGACTTATAGGCTGTTAGCCCCCTTGCTCCCGTAGTTTGGCATTATAATATTGATTTATTGTCAATTACACCATGTTTTTGCATCTATTTCATGAGGTGCCGACCTGGCGAGTGAAAGAAAATGCAACGAGGTTGGAAAGAGGTGGAAAAACACCAGTTATATCGCATGCGATGTGAAATAAATTGCTGTAGGCATAACTTTTTTTTCGTAGGTTTAAGTTTTTGTTGTATCTTTGCATATTTGAATATGCGCACGAGATTATATAAATATGCCTTTATCTTGCTGATTGCCGTGTGGTTGCCGTCTGCAACCAGGGGTCAGCAAATCGTCAGTGTAGACATCGACACAGCGTCGTGCATGAGCGACTCGATACATGTGAGCATAGGCTACAATGCCGACCGCGAGGTGGTGGTCCGCAACCTGTTGAGCCGCCTTTCGGTGGGTGAAACGGCGTTTTTGCCCGACGGCGAACCGTGCAACGGCACCTGCTTCTACCGCTCGACGGTGACATTCGAAGGCTTTCCCGATTCGTCGCATGTGAGGACTGTGCAGGACATCAACTTTATCCGCATCAATATCGAGCACAGCTACATAGGCGACATCTACATGGGCATTGTGTGTCCAAGCGGCCAGCGTGCGTCGCTGATGAACTGGAAGGGCACCGGCTCGTCGAGCTGCACAGGCTCGGTGCCGGCAGCCTATCGCAGCTGGAACAGCGGCAACAATGTGTCGTCGGACACCTATCTCGGCAATGCCTACGACTTTACAAGCTATATCAACGACTGCGACTCGACGTCGAGCGGCAACGAGCCAGGCACCGGATGGAACTACTGCTGGAGCGACAACACGGTGAACGGCTACAGCTATGCTTCGGGCGACGGCATCATCTACCGTAGCGGACATGCCCACGGCGGACGCATAGACAGCAGCAATGTGGCCGCCCACACCAACTTCTACAGACCTAACCAGAGCTTCAGCGCGCTGGTGGGCTGTCCCGTGAACGGCAACTGGAGCATCGAGGTGGTCGACGCCTACGGTGGCGACAACGGATATGTGTTCAGCTGGGAGGTGTCGCTCAACGACGAACTCATCCCCGCGGGCGGCGTGATGACACAGCGGCTGGTGGAAGGCGACAATGTGACGCAGGAGAACGACTCGACCTACTGGCTGCATGGCCCCACGGGCATCGACGTCGACACCACGATGGGCTATATAGTGCGTGTGCTGGGCTCCAGCGGCGACACTATCGACAGCACCTTCTCGGTGCACTGGTTCTCGGCCAAACGCACCAACATCAACGACACCTTGTGCGCCGGCGACACGGCACGCTGGGGCGCGATGGCATTCCTGACCGACACCATGATAACCGAACACGGCACCACCGTCGACGGCTGCGACAGCATCGTGGAGGTGCGCTACACCTTCCTGCCCACCTACGACACCGTTGACACGCTGCGCTACTGCCGCTGGAGCGAATTCCTGTACGAAGGCATAGACTTCGGCGGGCCAATCGATTTCGACAGCCCCCACATGGCTTCCAACGGATGCGACAGCATGGTGCATGTGAGCCTGCTGATGATCGACAGCGCCTTCCTGCCACACATACTCCTCGGCGACGACGGCAACAGCTGGAGCAGCGACACCGTGCTGCTGGGTTGCGTGCCCTACCGCATATACCTGCGCGACACCACCGAGCTTGAAGCGTGGCGCACGTGGACGGTGAGCAGCGGCGAATGGGCCTTCGACACCACGGCGGCGCAGTGGGACCTGCTGCTCGACACCGCCAGGATATATTCCATAACGCTGAAAGCAGGCAGCGTCAACGGCTGCGAAGACAGCGTGACGCTACAGGATGCCGTATGGGTGTTCGAGAATCCCACGGCCGCCTTCGACTGGGAGATAAAAGTTCCGGCCATACACGATTCGCGTACAACCTTCAAGAACCTGAGCGAGCCCAACGGCTTGAGCTACCTGTGGACCATCAACACCTTCGGTGGCGGGCAAGACACCACCTCGGAGACGAACCCATCATACAAATGGGGCGAGCCCAACGAGAACACCGCCGGCAAATACGGCGTGCAGCTCGAGGCCTTTTGGCTGCACCAGGGGCCCGACACGCTGGTGAAGGTGTGCGCCGACACCGCGTGGGACACGGTGACGATAGTGAACGACTTCCTTGAATTCCCCAACCTGGTGACCCCAAACGGCGACGGCGTGAACGACCGCTGGGAGGTGGTGAACCTGGTGGAGATAGGCCTGTTCCCGGTGAACGAGCTTTGGATATACAACCAGTGGGGTGTGAGGGTGTTCCACGCCCGCGACATACGCACCCACGAGGACTTCTGGGACCCCAACGCCACCGACAGCCCCGACGGCACCTACTACTTCCGCTTCTCGGCCTTGAGCGACTACGGACTGGTGAGGCGCAACGGGACGATAGAGGTGTTGAGAAACTGAAAACCGGAATTTGAAAGGTGAAACCGACTAGGCACATAGCATTAAGACTGGCGCTCGCGATATGCACGGGCATGCTTCTCGGTTTCCACCATCCGGCACAGGCGCAGCGATTCACCGACATCAACCTGCCCGACGACCTGTGCGCCGGAGCCCACCAGACGCTGACCTTCGGCCACAACCAGCAGTACAACATCAACATCTTCCAGCCGACGACGACGATGAGCCAGGCCGGCCAGGCCTTCCTGCCCGACGGCGTCTCGTGCAACGGCTCGTGCTCCTACCGTTCGGCGGTGACCTTCACCGACTTCAATCCAGGGACCACCATCACTTCGGTGCAGGACATAAAGTATGTGAGGCTTAACATTGAACACAGCTGGATAGGCGACATATACATCGGCATCACATGTCCCAACGGCCAGTCGGCTTCGCTGATGAACTATGGCGGCACAGGCACATCCAGCTGCCTGAGCAGCATTCCGAACAGTCATCGTGGATGGGCAAGCGGCAACAATGTCAGCAACAGCACCTACCTGGGCGTACCCTACGACTATTCCAGTTCGACATTCCCCTGCGATGCGACGGTATCGAGCAATCGACCCGGCACAGGGTGGAACTACTGCTGGAGCAACAACACCACCAGCGGCTACAGCTATGCCTCGGGCGACGGGCTTATCTACCGTTCGGGCAACGCCCACAGCGGAAGAGTGGACAGCAGCAACGTGGCGGCACACACCAACTTCTACAAGCCACAGCAGAACTTCGGTTCCTTGGTGGGTTGCCCGCTCAACGGACAATGGTATATCGAAGTGTTGGACGGCTGGAGTGGCGACAACGGATATATATTCAGTTGGGAACTGTCGCTCGACCCGACGCTTATCCCGCAGCCCTGCCACCTGACAAGCCGTGACATTATAGGCGACGGCATCACAAAAATCAACGACTCGACCTACACACTGGACGTGCCTGGCAATATAACCACCGACAGCTCGATGCTGTTCACTCTGCGCATGCTCAACGACTGCGGCGACACGATAGACAGCGTGGTGAGCATCGCCGTGCACCCCAACTTCGACACACTGCTGTTCGACACAGTATGCGACCAATATGCGTGGAACAACGGCTTTGTGACCAACGACTGCACGCTGCAGAACAACCTGCAATCCCAATACCAGTGCGACAGTCTGGTGAACATACAGCTGAAAGTGCTGTATTCCACAGCCGACACACTGATTGACACGATAGTGGAGAACAGCCTGCCATATACGGTTTGCGACACTACGATGGACCACTCGGTGACCGACACGGTGTTCCACTTCACCAACGCCGTGGGATGCGACAGCTCGTACCACTTCTCGCTGACGGTGTGGCCCAATGTGAGCACCACCCTTGACTCTGTCATCTGTGCCCATCAGCTTCCCTTTGAATGGCAAAGCCTAACCTTCGACAGCGCAGGCATACTGTACGACACCCTGCTAGACCGTCATGGAGCCGACAGCGTGCTGGTGATGCGTCTCGGCGTGAAGCCCGACGACACGGTATATGTGGCAGACACCGTTGTACAGAACGACCTGCCCTACATCATAGCCTACAGCGCCGTGGACGCTGCCTGCGCCGACACCACCTTCCTGCTGACAGGCAATAACGGCTGCGACAGCCTGATTCACCTGGCACTGCATGTGTGGCCAAATGTAGACACAACCCTCGACACCACCGTCTGCCGCCACCAGATGCCTATCACGTGGAAAGGGATAACGGTGACCAACGCCGACACCGTCAGCGTGCTCGTTCTCGACTCGCACGGCGCCGACAGCATCATCTATATGCGCGTGGCGGTGCTCAACGACGACACGGTATACCGTCACGACACCATTGTCGAGAACGACATCCCCTACTCTATCGAAGGCGGATTCCACTTCTTCAACGATGCCGATACCACACTATACCTGCAGAACTGGCAGGGATGCGACAGCACGGTGCACTACACGCTGAAAGTGTGGCGCAACGTGGAGGTACGCTACGACACCACGGTGTGCGACGATATGTGGCCTCTCGACTGGCGTGGGTATCACTTCCTCGGCGGCGGCCCCGCTAAAACCCAGGACTATACTTCCCACGGGGCCGACAGCACCACACTGCTATACGTGGCAGTAAATCCCGTCTACGACACTACCCTGCAGCCAGAGATATGCGACAACGGCATCTACACCCTCGGTCCGCAGAAACTCAATGCCACAGGGCACTACGAACACACCTTCGCTACGGTGAATGGTTGCGACAGCCTGGTGCGTGTAGACCTCACGGTGTGGCCCACTTACAGAATAGACCATTACGACACAGCCTGCTTCTCGCAAGGCATAGAGATTGGCGGCGAGCGCTACTATGAATCGGGCATAATGCCGCACATGTATACCTCGACACAGGGATGCGACAGCCTTGTGACGCACTATCTGCACATCAAAGGCCAATACCTCAAGGCCCGCGCCCATATCACCCCCTCGATTGTAACCATGGGCAATCTTGAAGTGCAGCTAAGGGACGAATCACGCGCCGCCATAGACAGACTGTGGCTCATCGGTGACGAATATACGTCGGCCAACGAGGCGCTGACCTATGTATATCCCGAAGAATTCGACACCGTTCAGTTATACCTTATAGCCTACAGCGAGGACGGCTGCGAAGATACCCTGCGCAGCATACTGCAGATAGACCGCTCGGTAATATTCGCGCCCAACGCCTTCACTCCCAACCAGTCGACCAACGACCGCTGGTTCTTAATTTCGAAAGACCTGAGCGAACTGGAGGTGTGGATATACAATCGCCAAGGCAACCTGGTGCACCACTACGAAGGCACAGACGGCTACTGGGATGGCACTTCCAACGGCCGCGACTGCCCTCAAGGGGCCTATGTCTTCAAAGCCGAATACCGTTCCCGCGTCTATCCAGACCGGATGGAAACACTGACAGGCACAATACTTCTGATACGATGAAAGAACTTATAGAAAAAGCATGGGAAGAGCGCGAACTGCTCAACGACAATGCCACACGGCAAGCCGTCGAAGAGGCCATAGCAATGCTCGACTGCGGCAAACTGAGGGTTGCCGAACCCGATAGCGACGGCCAATGGCATGTGAACCAATGGGTGAAGAAAGCCGTGCTGCTGTACTTCCCCTTGTGTGGCATGCAGACCCTCGAAGCAGGCCCGATGGAATACCGCGACAAGATACCCCTGAAACATAACTTTGAAGAGGCCGGAGTACGTGTGGTGCCGCCAGCGGTGGCACGCTATGGTTGCTACCTGGCCCCCGGAGCGGTGATGATGCCCTCATACGTGAACATCGGCGCCTATGTCGACAGTGGTACCATGGTAGACACTTGGGCCACCGTGGGCAGCTGCGCCCAGATAGGCAAGAATGTGCACCTCAGTGGCGGCGTTGGTATAGGCGGCGTGCTGGAACCCGTGCAGGCAGCCCCGGTAATTGTCGAGGACAACTGCTTCATAGGCTCGCGCTGCATAGTGGTAGAAGGCGCCCATGTCGAGCACGAAGCCGTGCTCGGTGCCGGCACCGTGATTACCGCCAGCACCAAGATTATCGACGTCACAGGCCCCGAACCAGTGACATACATCGGCCGTGTGCCTGCCCGCAGCGTGGTCATCCCTGGCAGCTATACCAAGCATTTCCCTGCCGGCGACTACAGCGTAGGCTGCGCCCTAATCATTGGTCAACGTAAAGAATCAACCGACAAAAAGACATCACTCAATGAAGCACTGCGCCTGTTTTAGTATTGTAATACTTCTCCTGTCATGCCTGACGGCAAGTTGCGTAAAGCACGACGAGATAGAGTTCTCCGGCACCGTGATCGACGTGCGCTCGTGCTCAAGCCTCAACCTGTCGATGGACCAGAATCCAGCCTACCTTGTTGCGCTCGACTATCCTGCCGGCATGGGTGGCAACTACTATGGCGACAGCAATGTTGTGGCCCTCTACGAGCCCACACGCCACATCATGGGCGACGACCACATACACGGCACCTTCTATCTCGACGACAAATATTCTAGGACGACCTGCGATTGGCACAACACCGACTACGACCTGCCCGAGGGCGTATTCACCGAGACCATTGTTGATTAAGTGTGGATAAAATATCCTTCTGCGGGGTCAGCGTTCAATAAATTGTTTGTAATTTTGCATTCTGATACGAATAAAAAATAAAAACATAATAACATGAAATTCATAGTCAACAGCCAGCAGCTGCTCAAACAGTTGCAGTCACTCAGCGGTGTGCTTACAAGCAACAACACCATGCCTATCATCAACTGCTTTCACTTCCATCTGGAAGAGAATGCGCTGACCATCAAGACCACCGACCTCTCCACCACCCTCGTGGCCCGCATGGAGGTTGAGACCGGCCGCATGGAGAACGCCGAAGAAGTAGCCATCCCCTCGAAGATGCTCCTCGAGATATTGAAGAGCTTCGACGACGTGCCCATGACCTTCAGCGTCGACCCGTCGAGCTACGCCATCGAGCTCTCCAGCGGCGAAGGCGAATACCACCTTGCCGGCATGGACGCCGAGACCTACCCCACAATGCCCACCGCCGAAGGCACCAGCACCGTCGTCATGAGCTGCTCCGCCCTGGTGGCAGCCATCAACAAGACCTACTTCGCCACCTCGAACGACGAGATGCACCAGCAGATGAGCGGCATCTTCTGCGAGATGACACCCGACGGCGTCACCTTCGTGGCCACCGACGCCCACAAGCTCGTCCGTTACCGCCGCAAAGACATCACCTCGTCCGAGAGCACCAACTTCATCCTGCCCAAGAAGCCCATCACCATTGTCAAGAACATTCTGGCTGCCCGCAAGGACGACGGCGACATCACCGTAGAGTATAACAACACCAACCTCTTCATCACCTTCGACAACTTCTACATCGTCTGCCGCCTGGTCGATGGCCGCTACCCCAACTACGAGGCTGCCATTCCCAAGGACAACCCCAACAAACTCATCCTCGACCGCCAGTCGTTCCTCAACACCCTGCGCCGCGTCAGCATCTTCGCCAGCGAAGCCACCCGTCAGGTGCGTCTCTCCATCTCGGCCAACAAAGTCGACATCTCGGCCGAAGACCTCGAGTTCTCCAACAAGGCCCACGAGAGCATCCCCTGCCAGTATGAGGGCGACCCAATGGACATAGGTTTCAACGCCAAGTTCCTCACCGAGATGATTTCCAACCTCGACACCGAGCAGGTGCTCATCGAACTCTCGCACCCTTCGCGCGCGGGTATCATATTCCCCTATGGCGACGAGGCCGAAGGCAAGCAGGACGATATCCTGATGCTTGTCATGCCCGTAATGTTGGCAAACTGATATGAAAAGCAAGGTTAATCTCTGGGGCACCTACGGAACCACCGTGCTCGGCATCACCCTCGTGCTGCTGATGCTCGGCCTGTTGCTGGCCATCGAGTACCACTCCTACCGCCTCACCCACGACGCCCAGGAGCGCATCACCTACAAGGTCGACCTCTCGCCCGACGTCAGCGACTCGCTGGCCATAGCCCTCAGCAAGGCCGTCGGGGCCATGCCCTATGTGAAGCACGTGGACTATATCTCCAAGGCCAAGGCCGCCGAGATATTCACCGAGGAACTCGGCGAGGATTTTGTAGGCTTCGTTGGCTACAACCCGCTTTACCCCTCGCTGATGGTCAACTTCAACGTCAGCCTGCTGCCCGACAACAGCACCCAGGTGCTCGACAACTTCTGCGCCGAAGTCAGTGCCCTCGAGGGCGTCACCGGCGTAGCCTATCAGGAGAACGTGGTCAGCGAGCTGCGCGAAGTGTTCTACAAGCTCTCGTGGTTCCTCATAGTCTTTGTGGTGTTGCTGCTGCTCATCACCATAGTGCTTATCGGCAGCCTCATCCGCATAGCCATCTATGCGCGCCGCGACACCATCCACACCATGCGCCTTGTCGGTGCCACCGCAGGCTTCATTTCGCGTCCATTCCTCTGGCGTGCCGTGCTCTACGGTGCCCTTGGCGGCATTTTCGCATCGCTGCTCACGGTCATAGCCCTCTGGGTGGCCTCCAACGAGCTAAGCATCGACCTCATGGCCACCGTCCACTGGCCTTGGTACGGAGCCATAGCCGCCGCACTCGTGCTGGTGGGCATAGCCATCACCTACCTCTCCACGGCCATCACCGTGCGTCGTTACATCGTAAACAATTAATCGTCCAACCATGGAAAACAAAATAGAAAACAAGAACGACGAACAAGGTCTGCAAATGACCTTCGGTCTCGTGAACTACATTCTCATGGCCGCCGGCATCCTGCTGCTTGCCATAGGCTACATCCTGCTCAGCGGCGGCGGCAGCGACGATCCCAACGTCTTCAACCCCGCCATGTTCGACGTACGCCGCCTCTACGTGGCCCCAATACTCATCGTGCTGGGCTTCGTGGTCGAGATTGTCGCCATAATGTACAAGAAGAAGTAAGCTATGGAATGGTTTGAAGCACTGATTCTTGGTGTAATCCAAGGCCTCACCGAGTATCTGCCGGTATCGTCGAGCGGTCATCTGGCCATCGGCGCCCACCTCTTCGGCCTCAGCGGCGAGGAGAACCTCACCTTCACCGTGGCTGTCCACGTGGCAACCGTCCTCAGCACCATCGTCATCCTCTGGAAGGAAATCGTGTGGCTCTTCACCGACTTCTTCAAGTTCAAATGGAACGAAGGCACCAAGTATATCGTCAACATCATCATCTCGATGATTCCCGTCGGTATAGTCGGCCTATTCTTCAAGGACAAAGTCGAGGCCATCTTCGGCAGCGGTCTGCTCGTTGTTGGCATCTGCCTGCTGGTGACGGCCACACTGCTGGCCTTCAGCTACTGGGCCAAGCCGCGCCAGCGCGAGAACATCTCGCCGTGGCACGCCTTCGTCATCGGCATAGCCCAGGCGTTGGCAGTGCTCCCCGGCCTCTCGCGCTCGGGCAGCACCATCGCTACAGGCCTCTTGCTGGGCAACAAGAAAGAGCGCCTTGCCCAGTTCTCGTTCCTCATGGTCATTCCTCCAATCCTCGGCGAGGCACTCCTCGACGTGAAGGACATGGCCGAGATGGGCGTAAGCCAGGCCATGGCAGGTCTGCCGCCGCTCTCGCTCCTCGTAGGCTTCCTTGCCGCCTTTGTTTGCGGATGCCTGGCTTGCAAGTGGATGGTCAACATCGTGAAGCGCGGCAAGCTCATCTGGTTTGCCCTCTACTGCGCCATCGTGGGCCTTGCCACCATCGTCATCCCATTAATCTAGAAAATCTAGAATATCTAGAATATCTAGAAAACCTAGAATATGATCACCCTCGAGCAGCTGCAGGCCGGCATCGTCGTTCCAGTCGACAAGCCCCGCCAGTGGACCTCCTTCCAGGCTGTCAACAAGATTAAGGCCGTAGTGCGCAACCTCTACGGCCTTAAAAAATTCAAGATAGGCCATGCCGGCACCATCGACCCGCTGGCCACAGGCCTGCTGCTCGTATGCCTAGGCAAGGCCACCAAGAGCATCCCGCAGCTGCAGGACGGCGACAAGGTCTACACCGGCACCATGGTCCTCGGCGCCACCACCCCCTGCTTCGACCTCGAACGCCCCGTAGACCGATACTACCCCTACGAGCACATCACACGCCAGCTGCTCGACGAGAAGGTGCGCCAGTTCACCGGCACCATCCTCCAGGTGCCGCCAATGTTCAGCGCCGTCAAGATAGACGGCCAGCGGGCATACGAATATGCCCGCACCGACGACCCGACGGTGACCATACAGCCCAAGCCCGTCGAAGTCTACAGCTTCGAGATAACGGCCTTCAGAGAAGCCTCGGTCGAGAAAAACAATACCAATATTCCCGGCACAGCCGATTCAGCCAACGTCGCCAGCAATGCCCGGAACCTCTACAAGAACCCCTTGGGCACCGTGCCGCCACATCTGCCGCAGGCCGACTTCCGCATCCACTGCGGCAAGGGCACTTATATACGCTCACTGGCCCGCGACCTCGGCGAGGCGCTGGGTTCAGGAGCTTTCCTTTCGTCGCTTCGTCGCGAGCAGGTTGGCGCCTACAGCGTCGCCGACGCCATCAGTCCCGAGCAGGCTGCCGACTACTTCGCCTGAAACCTCCCGTTCCGCAGGCAACACCCCACTCTTAACTCCCCCCAACTCCTCACTCCTCATTCCTTCCTCCTCACTAACAACGCAGCCCGCGTATATGGTTTCGCTCCATTCGCCTTCCTCGTTGACAACCAGGCCGTAGAGGTGCACCTCGTGGCCGGCGTAGCCGTCGGGCAAGGCAACTGTAATCTTCTTCGTGCGGCGGTAGACCGGCGCCGCCAGGAAGCCGTCCTCCATGTCCGGGCAATAAGCATATAGATACACGCTGTCGTAGTATTCGCCGCGCTGGCCCGAAGCGTCGCGGTCGAACGTCACAGTCAGCACGTTGCCCTCGCCCCACACAGGTGCGCCGAACGCCACGCCAGCCACCGGCCCGCTGCACAAGCGCAACGCGCTGTAGTCCACCGTGAAGATGTTGTCCACCAGACTGAACGCATGTTGGTTCAGGTGCACGAACATGTTGTACGGCGTCATGCCGTTGTCGTACGACAAATCGCGGAAGCCCAGGTTCACCGCCCAGCTCATGTACGATGCCAGCTGCACCTCGCGCTTGAACATCTCGCGGTGCGC
>JAFXUY010000003.1 GCA_017524785.1 Bacteroidales bacterium
CATGGCTAGGCAGACGGCAGGATTTATGGGAGGATTCCACGGAAGGCTCGGGCCTGCAGTGGGTTACATGTGGCGCGGGGTGTGGTGCGTGCGGTCGTACAACCCGCATCCGCGCAATCCGCGCACCGAGGCGCAGACCGCGCACCGCGAGATGTTCAAGCGCGAGGTGCAGCTGGCATCGTACATGAGCTGGGCGGTGAACCTGGGGTTCCGCGATTTGTCGTACGACAACGGCATGACGCCGTACAACATGTTCGTGCACTTAAATCAACATGCGTTCAGTCTTGTGGACAACATCTTCACGGTGGACTACAGCGCGTTGCGCTTGTGCAGCGGGCCGGTGGCGGGCGTGGCGTTCGGCGCTCCGGTGTGTGGCGAGGGCAACGTGCTGACAGTCACGTTCGACCGCGACGCTTCGGGCCAGCGCGGCGAATACTACGACAGCGTGTATCTATATGCTTATTGCCCGGACATGGAGGACGGCTTCCTGGCGGCTCCGGTCTACCGCCGCACGAAGAAGATTACAGTTGCCTTGCCCGACGGCTATGCCGGCCACGACGTGCACCTCTATGGCATGGTGGTAAGCGAGGACGGCGAATGGAGCGAAACGATGTATGTGGGTTGTGTGAATAGCGCAGAATACCTTGGAGCGCCGGCGTCTCGCCGGCAAGACGGGTGCTCGTCCGCTACGGAGGGCACGGACATACGCCCCCGTCAGCCGCAAGCGGCTGCCACCCCCTCTAACTTAGAGGGGGAGACGGAGATGGCTGCCAGCAACAACAATATATCACAAAAAGAGAGGTTTAAGCGACGAAATCTAACTTGATTCCTCCCCTAAGATAGGGGAGGGGTACCCGAGTGAAACGAGGGTGGAGGAGTATGACAAACCCTGGAGGAGTATGACCACTGCCGGCGAGACGCCGGCGCTCCATGTATGGGGTGCGGAGGTTGAGTACTGTGTGTCGGGTGCCGCAGGAATAACTTTTTTTTATAATATAATATTTTTTTGTATCTTTGCAGCATGATTAACAACAGCAACATGGCTGCAAAGACAGCCGAATTCTTACTGACAGTCAAAGCGGTAAAGCTCAACAACGAGCACCCGTTCACGTGGGCGTCGGGCCGCAAATCGCCCATTTATTGCGACAACAGGGTCACTTTGTCCTATCCCGAGATTCGCACTTTTATCCGCCAGCGCTTCACTGACATAATCAACGAGACGTGGGGCGACGTGGACGTTATAGCCGGAGTAGCCACTGGCGGCATAGCCCAGGGAGCTTTGGTTGCACAAGAGCTTGGAAAGCCCTTTGTCTACGTCCGCTCGGAAAGCAAGAGCCACGGTTTGACCAACCAAATCGAAGGCGAGATACACGAGGGCCAGAGTGTAGTCGTTATCGAAGACCTAGTCTCGACCGGCAAGAGCTCGTTGATAGCGGTGCGCGCCCTGCGCGAGAAAGGCTGTGTGGTGAAAGGCATGGCTGCCATTTTCACCTATGGTCTGCAGGTGGCTGCTGACAATTTCAAGGCTGAGGATGTGGAGCTGATGACCGTGACCGATTACGACACTCTGATTGGCGTGGCCAAGGAGAAGGAGTATATCCGCCCAGACGCCCTGGAGAGTCTGGCAGCATGGAGGCTGAATCCGGAGAAGTGGAGCGACGAGCACATGGGCAGTTGAAAGTTGAAAGATGAAAGTTGAAAGTTGAAATTTTATGAGTGCAAATGGCTATATGTTGAGATGTGTGCTGTGTGCAGGCATGATTTTCGGTTTGCCGTTTTTCAACTTTTCGACGGCGCAGGACAGTGTGCTGCGTGTAGAGATACCCAACGGGCCGATGGTGGAGATGGTGTATGTGGAGGGAGGCACGTTCACAATG
Source organism: Bacteroidales bacterium (assembly GCA_017524785.1). Lineage (GTDB taxonomy): Bacteria > Bacteroidota > Bacteroidia > Bacteroidales > P3 > Colimorpha. The sequence goes on from JAFXUY010000003.1 coordinate 1,878, forward strand.
GGTAGCAACGATGCGAAGGGTGTGGCGAACCACTATGAGTCGACACGTCCGGAGCATGAGGTTGCCGTCGGTGCGTTCTATATTGGCCGCTACGAGGTGACGCAGGCCCTATGGACAGCGGTGATGGGAGAGAACCCCTCCTTTTTCCGCGGCAGCACGCAGTTGCCGGTGGAGAACATCAGCTGGACACAGGCGCAGGAGTTCTGCATGCTGCTGAGCCAGCTGACGGGCAAGCGCTTCAGGCTGCCGACGGAGGCCGAGTGGGAGTTTGCAGCCCGTGCCGGCAGCGATTTTGCTTTTGCCGGTTGCAACCGCAACGGACTCGATAGTTGTGCCTGGTATTGTGTGAACAGCGAGAGCCGCACCCACCCTGTAGGCAGCCGCGCCTCCAATGCCCTTGGACTTTATGACATGAGTGGTAATGTGGCCGAATGGTGCGCCGACTGGATGGGACCATACACGGAAGTGCGCCAAAGTGACCCACACGGCCCGCAGACGGGTGATAGCCGCATCGTGCGAGGGGGGCACTACTACAGCACTTCGTCGAGTTGTGCGGTGTTTGACCGCGGTTGGTATGTGCCTACAGGCAAGACCGAATACTACGGCCTCCGCCTCGTAATGGAAGTTGAAAATGGTGATTAAAGACAGAAACTTTGTGCCGTTTATCGGTGCCGACGAGATTGCCGCCATCGTGGCAAGGCTGGGTCGTGAGATAAGCTCCTGCGGCGTTGTCGGTTCCCGACCTCTGTTGGTGTGCCCCGTACTTACCGGCGCTTACATGTTCGCCGCCGACCTTGTGAGGCAGATTACACTAGACACCGAGGTGCGTTTCGTGCGCTACACCTCGTATATTGGCATGCAAAGCAGCGGGGAGGTGCGGTGCGAGTTGCCATTCGGCGACATCGAAGGCCGAGACCTCCTGATTGTGGAGGATGTTATCGACAGTGGCCTTTCGATGGGGAAGATGCTGGCCGAGGTAAAGACTCTGAAACCTGCAAGGGTGCGTGTGTGCGCGCTGCTGATGAAGCCTGGGGCTTTCAAGGGTGACTACAATGTCGACTTTGTTGGCCGCGAGATAGGCAATGAGTTCATTGTCGGCTACGGTATGGACTACGACGAGGCCGGTCGTGCACTTGATGCCGTTTATAAAGTTGAAAATTGAAAAGATTGTTAAAGGTGAAAAGGATTGTTTTTCTGATGGCTCTCGGTGTTCTGCTGTTTGCGGGGTGCAATCGCGACAACGAAGGTATCGAGGTTAGCGAGAGCCAACTTTACGGTCTCTGGCAGAAACAGGGCACGCAGGAGTATTGGAGCTACCGCGAGGACGGCACAGGCCATACGTGGGACCGCGCCGACGGAATCATGAATGAAACCGACAGCGGTAGCGTGGCCTACAGCTGGACAATCAGCAACGGCGACCAGCTACGTCATCGCTTTTCGGGCACAAATATTGGCGATATGGTGGTGCGGACTTACACCATCACCGCCATCAGCGACTCCGAAATGGAGCGCGAAGAGGAAATAGGTAACTATAAATTGCTCAGAGTGGAATGAAAAAGGGCTGGAAGATAGCATTGATATCGCTGGGTTCTCTTCTTGGAGTGCTGCTGCTTGCTGTTTGCATAGCTCTCTATGTGGTGTTTAATCCGCGCCAGCTAACCAAGATTGTAAACCGACTGGCTGCTGACTATGTGATGTGCGAGACGAAGTTCGGCGAGGTGGACCTTACGCTCTTCAAGACATTCCCCGACGCGGGGCTGAAGGTCAGCGACGTATATGTGATAAATCCCATGGAAGGGGCGCCTGGCGGCGAGGTGGTGGCCTACGTTGGCAATCTCACTGTTGGTGTCGACGTGAAGAAATTCTTCAAGGAAGGCACCGTGGTGGTACACCAGGTGCTGTTGGACGAGGTGACGGCTAACCTATATATCGACAAGGATGGTAATTCGAACTTCGACATATTCCCCAAATCGGAGGATGAAGACACCTCCAGTGCTCCTTTCTCGCTAGACAGCCTGCCGGAGATAGACCTGCGCAAGGTGAAAATCAGCAATCTCGACGCAAGCCTGCTTGACCTCAAGGATGGTTTGGATGCCACACTGAATGGCGTAGGCCTTGAAGTTGAAGGCCGTCTACAGGAGGGTATTGTAGATGCTGACATCGACTTCAAAGGCGATGTTGTCAGCCTGCAGACCACCGACAGCATTGGCGACACCACGATGTCGGCGCAAGCCGAAAACCTTAAGGTGGCCTTGAATGCCAAGGGCAATATGGAGCAGGTGGCCGGCAAGTTGAAACTGGAGCTTAATGAGGGCTTGTTTATGACGGGCGGCATCCAGATGGTGAGCGACAACTTATACGAGTCGAGCAGTGACCTGCTGACGGTGGAGCTGCCCTTCGACGCCAACCTGAAGGATATGACCGTCAAGCTTGGCGACAGCCGACTGAAGCTCGACGACTACGCATTGAATATTTCCGGCGACGTGCGGCTCGACCCGATGTGGGTGGATGTGGCCGTGGAAACCGATGGTGAGTGGCAAGCTGCCGAACTGCTCGAGAAGCTGCCCAAGGAATTCATCACATGGAAGAAGGGTATGGACCTCGACGCCAAGGTGGCTTTGCGGGCTACCGCCAAAGGCAGCCTCACCGACAGCACTATGCCGCTTATCTCGGCACAGGCCCAGCTTGCCGACGGTCGCTTCTATATGCCGACGGCAGTGCCCTACAAGGTCAACAGGATAAATGCCGACCTGGTCGCCAACCTAGACCTGGGCAATGGCGGGGTGAGCGATGCGGTGGTGAAGAGCCTTAAAGCACACACACAAGGCACCGACATCAAGTTGTCGGGTAGCATCGACGACCTTCTCGGCGACATGCGTATAGATGCTGCCCTGAAGGCTGCGCTGCCGCTGGAAGACCTTGTGCCTATACTCAACGACAGTTCGCTGCGAGAGGCCGGCGGCGATGCTGATGTCGACCTCAAGGCGCGGTTCCGCCTCAGCGACCTCGACCCGCTGGACCTCAACAGGCTCAATGCCGACGCCAGCATAGCCCTCAGCAAGCTAGATGTGGTTTATGACAGCATACACGCTGTGGCCCCAAAACTGGATGTGGCATTGCGGCTGCCAGCCACCGAGCATAAGGGCAAAATGGCCGACGTGAAGGTTGTTGGCCCCAAGCTCAAGCTGGCCATGGGTAACATCGACGCTCGTATCGACAATCCCGACCTTGACATAGGCCTCAACGATGTCACCCGCGAGCAGGTGGCCGCCGCATTCGACGTTAAGATTGGCGATGCTGAGGCCAACATCGATTCGATGATGGTCTCTCTGGAAGGCCTCAAGCTCAAAGGCTCCGCTCGGCTCGACTCCACACAGCAAAATATCATCCGTCAATACAATCCCGACGTCGATATCGACCTCCATGGCGCTGTCCTCTACATGCCAGAGCTCCCCGATGCCGTCCGCCTCTCACAGCTGGCTGTTGCCTACCGTCCAGATATATGCAACATCCGCTCGGTCGAAGTAAAGCTGGCCCACTCCGACTTTCAACTCTATGGCGACGTTGAGAACGTCGAAGGCTGGATAGACCACAAGAAAGTGTTGCGCGGCGACCTGAACTTCACCTCGGGCTATGCCGACGTCGACCAGCTACTCTCGCTAATCAGCGGCATGGGTACCGACCCCGACACGCTGGAGCAGATGCGTCAGGAAGACAATGTGCCCGCCGATGCCAACCCCTTCATAGTGCCCAAGGATGTAGACCTCACACTGCACACACACATAAAGCGCAGCGTGGCCTTCGGCAACGACCTAAACGACGTCGCCGGTGCGGTAACTATGCGCGGTGGCAAAGCAGTCCTAGACCAGATAGGTTTTGTGTGCAAAGCCGCCACAATGCAGCTCACCGCCGTCTACGAGTCGCCGCGTCCCGACAACCTCTTTGTTGCTATCGACTTCCACCTTCTCGATATCCTCATCGACGAGCTTATCGACATGATCCCCACCATCGACACCCTCGTTCCCATGCTTTCCGCTTTCCAGGGCAATGCCAATTTCCACCTTGCTGCCGAGACCTACCTCAATGCCCGCTACCAGCCCAAGATGAGCACCCTTCTCGGCGCTGCCGCAATAGCTGGCAATGACCTTACCGTCCTAGACAACAACACCATTGCCTCGATTGCCAAGATAATGCAGTTCAAGAGTTGGAAGGACAAAGACAACAAGATACGCATAGACAGCCTCGATGTAGAACTCACATGCTTCCGCAAGGTCATCGAAGTCTATCCGTTCCTCCTCAACATTGGCAAATACCAGATTTGTGCCTCGGGTATGCACTCGCTCGACAACCAGTGCGGCTACCACCTCGAACTCCTCAAAAACCCACTCATGGCTAAAGTCGGCGTCGATATTAAAGGTGACCTCTCAAGTCCTAAAATCTCCCTCGGCCAAGTTAAATACGCCGATTACTACCGTCCCGACAAACAAGGTGTCGTCGAAAAGCAAACCCTCGAACTTAAGCGTCTAGTTAAACAAGCCCTCGAAGCCAAAGTAAGATAATATGGCAGTATTTCATCGCTACAACAGTACCATCCACGGCAACTACCGCCAGGCCTACCTCCGCTGCGGACTTCTTATCGGCGCCCTCCTGTCGGTTTACATCGTTGGAAGACTTCTCGCTGGCTCAATGGCCGAGAGCCCAATATCCTACCTCACTGACGCCATACTCATTGTGCTCGTCGTGCTCCTAACTGCTTATTATCGCAATAGCTTGCCAGATAAAAAGATAACGCTGAAAGAAGCTATGCTTTTCGGCATCGGCACATCCCTCATTGCCGCTATCTTCTACACCCTGGCCATCTGGGCAATAGGACTCACCTCGCCCGCACAGACGGTGCTTTTCACAGCCACCCTCTCCGGTCAGACAATAACTCCGCAAGACCCTCAACTCAACTACTGGGCCGCTCTATGGGCCATCGTTACATTTGTCGATGTCGCCCTCCTCGGCTCCTTCGCTGCTTTCCTGGCCGCCATCTTCTTCCGTAACGAGAAATCAGAAATAAAATACAAACAACAATGAAACAGATATCTATAGTTGTACCTTCCTATAATGAGGCCGAGTCTCTGCCGCATCTGGCGGAATGGATCGACCGTGTGATGAAAGAGAACGGCTTCAGCTACGAGGTGATCATCGTCGACGACGGCTCCACCGACAACACTTGGCAGGTGGCAGAACAACTCCACGCCAATAACCCTGCCTACCGTGGTATAAAGTTCCGTCGCAACTACGGCAAGAGCGCTGCCCTCAACACCGGTTTCGCCGCCACCGAGGGCGACGTGGTGGTCACGATGGACGCCGACCTGCAGGACTCGCCCGACGAACTCCCCGAACTTTACCGCATGATCAAAGAGGAAGGCTACGACCTCGTCAGCGGCTGGAAAAAGAAACGCTACGACTCCACGCTGGCCAAGAACATACCGTCCAAGTTCTTCAACTGGACCACGCGCCGCATGAGCGGCATCCACCTTCACGACTTCAACTGCGGTCTCAAAGCCTATCGCCACGAAGTGGTGAAAAGCATCGAGGTGTATGGCGAGATGCACCGTTACATACCGGTGATAGCCAAGTGGGCCGGATTCGGCAGGATAGGGGAGAAGGTGGTGCAGCACCGCAAGCGCGAATACGGTGTGACGAAGTTCGACATGAACCGCTTCATCAATGGTTACCTCGACCTGATGTCCATAATGTTCATGAGCAAGTTCGGCAAGCAGCCTATGCACTTCTTCGGCGCCATAGGCAGCGTTGCTTTCCTGCTGGGTTTCGTGGCATTGGTTGTGGTGCTCATACTTCGTCTGGCTGGCCGCATTGCGCTCACCAACAGCGTCTGGTTCTACCTCTCGATGCTTTGCCTGCTTATGGGCACAGTGCTCTTCCTCGCCGGCTTCATCGGCGAGCTCGTCTGCCGCAATTCAACAACCAGGAATCAATACCTCATCGAAAAAGAACTTTAACCCCATAACTCTTGACTCTTAACTCTTAACTCTTAACTGAAATGAGCCTTCAATGTGGAATAGTAGGACTGCCCAATGTCGGCAAGTCGACCCTCTTCAACTGCTTGAGCAACGCCAAGGCCCAGGCTGCCAACTTCCCGTTCTGCACTATCGAGCCGAATGTCGGCGTCATTACGGTACCCGACGAACGTCTGGCCAAACTGGTGGAGATTGAGCGTCCCGCCAGCGTGGTTCCGGCAACCGTCGAGATTGTCGACATTGCCGGTCTTGTCAAAGGTGCCTCCAAGGGCGAGGGTCTGGGCAACAAGTTCCTCGCCGACATACGCAACTGCGACGCTATCATCCATGTGCTGCGTTGTTTCGACGACGACAACATAACCCATGTCGACGGCTCCGTCGACCCCGTGCGCGACAAACTGACCATCGACTCCGAGCTGCAGTTCAAAGACCTAGAAACAATCGAGAACCGCTACGACAAAGAGGTCAAGAAAGGCAAAGCCGGCGGCGACGCACGTGCAAAAAAACTGGTGGAGGTTATGGATCTCTACAAAGCAGCCCTCCTCGATGGCAAAAGTGCACGCACCGTCCAGCTCGACGAGAACCAGCAGGAGGTGGCCCGCGACCTGATGCTCCTCACCACCAAGCCTGTCATCTACGTCTGCAATGTCGACGAGTCTTCGGTGGTCAATGGCAACCGCTATTCCGATGCTGTCCGCGAGGCTGTCAAGGACGAGCAGGCCGAGGTGCTCCTCATCGGTGCCGGCATCGAGGCCGACATTGCCGAACTGGAGACCTACGAGGAAAAACAGATGTTCCTCGAAGACCTTGGACTGAAGGAAAGCGGCGTCAACCGACTCATCAAGGCCGCCTACCGACTTCTCGGATTGCAGACCTTCCTCACCGCCGGCCCCAAGGAGTGCCGCGCATGGACCTTCCGCAAGGGTATGAAGGCGCCGCAGACGGCAGGCATCATACACTCCGACTTTGAACGTGGCTTTATCCGCGCCGAGGTTATCAAATACGACGACTATGTCAACCTCGGTTCCGAAGCCAAATGTCGCGAAGCCGGCAAGATAGCCGTCGAAGGCAAAGACTACGTCGTCCAGGACGGCGACATCATGCACTTCAGGTTCAACGTCTAATTAATCATTAAGAATCAAGAATTAAGAATGAGTGCCCGCAAAAAAATAAAGGGACGTCGTCTAGAGCTTGCTAATTCTGCGGGCAGATTCTTGATTGTTACTATTTCATTATTATCTTTTTTGGCTTCCTGTTCCACGCAGAAAGCCAAGTGGGGCAATATACGCTATCACAACCTCACATGCCACTACAACGTCTGGTGGAATGGCAACGAAAGCCTCAAAGCTGGACGAGAAAAGCTCTATAAAACGTCAGTCGACGACTATACGCAGCTCATCCTGCCCGAGAATCTCGGCGACGAAGCGACAGCCCGCAGCGTCAATCCCGAGATGGATCGTGCCATAGAGAAGGGCGTCAAAGGCATACAGAAGCACAGCATCTTCGTCAAGGGACAGGAACACGTGCCCTACATCAAGGAGTGCTACCTGCTGACCGCCTATGCCACCTTCTACAAGCAAGACTACACCTCTACCGCCAACACCTGCAACATCCTCATCTCCCAGTTCTCTGGCACCCATGCCGGCGACGAGGGAGCTGTTTTGCTGGCTCGCTGCATGACGAAGGAAAAACGCTACTCCGACGCCGAAGCGGCTCTCGACCAACTGGTCGACAATCTGGCAAAAGGCAACTTCGGACGCCGACAGCGCGACAAGCTATACATGGCTATGGTCGAGGCCACTGTGCCGCAGGAGAAGTATAAAAAGGCTGTCGAGTATATACACCTGGCCATCGATGCCTCGCACAGCCGTCGCGACAAGGCTCGCCTCACCTTTCTCATGGCGCAGATCTACCAGAAGCTCGAGAAGCGCACCGTGGCCGCCAAATACTACCATCAAGTGTTGTCCTATTCTCCACCTTATGTGTTGGAGTTCAACGCCCGTCTCGGCGAAGCCTCCTGTGCCGACCTCGGCCACAGCGACCTAAAGAAGCTTGAACGCCAACTCGACGCTATGCTTCACGACAAGAAGAATGAGGAATACCGCGACCAGATCTACTACGCCAAAGGCGAGATGTACCTTGGCATGAAAGATGCCAAGAAAGCCTGCGACAACTACCGCCAGTCGGTGGCGGTATCGACGCAGAACCAGGCCCAGAAAGCCAAGTCTGCCATCCGCATGGCCGAGGTGCTCTACGACCTCTACGAGAACTACGACCTCTCGCAGGTCTACTACGACACCGCTATGCAGATAATAAAGCCCGGCTACCCCCACTACAGCCAGATCCGCCGTCGCTACGAGATGCTCACCGAGCTCGTCTCGTTCACTCGTGTCTACGAGCGTGCCGACAGCCTGCTGGCCGTTGCCTCTCTGCCAGAAGCCGAGCGTATTGCTCTCATCAACGCCAAGATTGACACCCTCCGCCGGCAAGAAGAGGCCGCCAAGGAGAAAGCCCTGCTCGAGGAGATGATGGCCGAGACCAAAGCCATGCAAAACACACTCTCCGGCGACTGGTATTTCTACAACCCCAACACCGTGCAGAAAGGCAAGGAGACCTTCCGCCAGCGCTGGGGTATGCGCACCCTGGAGGACTACTGGTTCCTCTCCAACCGTAGTATGATAGGGGTAAGCACTATGACCGACGACGGCGATTCCACCGACGACGACCTTGTGCTTGACGATACTACCTCCAGCGACACTACCAAGGTCGATAAAGACAAATCGAAGTACGGCAACCCCAACGACCCGCACGATGTGGCCTATTACATTAAGGACCTGCCTACAAGTCAGCACCAACTCGACTCTCTCGATTCCATTACCTCACTCTCGCTCCTCGGCGCAGGATACATATACTACGACGGGGTGGGGAACATACAGCGGTCGCTCGACTGCTACCTCCGTATGGCCAAAGACTACACCTCCTACGACGAAATCGTTCAGGCGTTCTACATGCTCTACCGCATCTTCGACCGACAGGGCAACACTCCGCAGGCCAACTACTACCGCGACATGGTGCTTATGGGTTTCCCCGACAGCGACTTTGCCAACCTGATACGTGACAACGAGTATTACAAGGAACTGCTTGCCCGCGAGAAACGCATCGAGTCCGACTACGAGGAACTCTACAACCTCTTCAGCCAGCATCGCTATTCGTCGGCCATCAGCCTGGTAGAGCAGGCCGAAGAGGCCTATCCCGGCAATGCCATGCTGCCCAAGTTCCGCTTCTGGAAAGGTATGTCACTTGCCGCCACCGGCGACCGCCAGGAGGCCATCTCGGTCTTCGAGGCCATAGTGAGCCAGTCGCCTCGTGGCGACAGCATAATTCCGCTGGCCGAATCCCAGCTCGACCTGCTGCGTAGCGACCGCGAACTGGCAGCTGCCGACGAGACCATCACCGACCGCGACGAACAACGCGTCCGCAACACAGACAACACAGGCAATCAGACCGTCAAACAATCAGGCACTGCCGAAGACGACCTGCCGCCCGAAGCCCTTGTCTATCGCTTCCGCGAACGTCAGCAATACTATGTCGTCGTTGTCATCAACGACCGCACCGTCAAAGCCACCGAGCTTCAGTATCGCATAGCCGACTTCAACAGCCAGTACTATTCCAACAGCGGCTACAAGGTCAACGCACTCCTCTTCACCGACACCACCCAGATGCTCACCGTCCACCGTTTCGCCACCGCCGACGAGGCCATGGGCTACTACCGCCACCTGGGACAGGAAGAGAGTCCTTTGCGCCAGCTCTCCGACAAAGACTACACCTACTTCATCATCTCCACGCAGAACTACTCCACCTTCTACAACCGCAAAAACATACCGGCCTATATGGCCTACTTCCGCAAATATCACCTCAAGCAATAAAACAATCAAATAATATTATCATCATGGCAAAAACAATGGAAATGGAAACCACTGCCATCAACATCATCACCGATGGCACCCACGTTAAAGGCGACATCACCGCCACTGGCGACTTCCGTCTCGACGGCGTCCTCGAAGGCAATATCCAGCTCAACGGCAAACTCGTCATCGGCGACTCCGGCGTCGTCAACGGCAACGTCCTTTGCCAGAACGCCAACGTTATCGGTACCGTCAACGGCAACCTCTCCGTCAAAGAGCTCCTCTCTCTCCATGCCTCGGCTCGTGTTCGTGGCGACATCCTCATCAACAAGCTCTCCATCGAGCCCGGTGCCACCTTCAGCGGCAAATGCCGTATGATCGACGAAGTCAAAGCCCAACAGGAGCAACAGCCAGCCGAGCAGCCCGCCAACTGATGGAACAACTAAAACAGCTGTTCGCCCAATGGGCTGGCGAACCCTGTGCCGAATGTCTTGCAATCGGCGCTGGTGGTTCGGCGCGCCGCTATTTCCGTCTGGTAGGTGCTACCAGGCGTTGTGTGGGTGCTGTGGCCGACGATATCCGCGAGAACGAGGCCTTCTTCGCCTTTTCGCGCCACCTCCATGCCAAGCACATGCCGGTGCCCGAACTATATGCCGTTGCCGATGACCGCTGCCACTACCTGCAGCAAGACCTCGGCGACCAGACGCTCTACGGCATGCTCTTCGACAAGAAGCGGCAGGGTGGGGGATTCGACGCCGAGATGCTGACACTCTACAAGCAAGCCCTTGCCGACCTTGCGGCAATCCAGCAGGCTGGCGCCGATATCGACTTCTCCGTAGCCTATCCCCGTGCCGCCTTCGACCGCCGCTCCATTCTTTGGGATCTCAACTACTTCAAATACTATTTCCTCAAGCTCAAGCATGTGCCCTTCGACGAGGAACTGCTCCAGAACGACTTCGACCGTCTGGCCGACAGCCTCCTCGCCGCCGACTGCAACTACTTCCTCTATCGCGACTTCAACCCACGCAACATCATGGTCGCCGACAGGCTCTACTATATCGACTATCAGGGTGGAAGGCGCGGCGCAGCGCAGTACGATGTTGCCTCGCTGCTCTACAGCGCCAAGAGCGACCTCCCCGAGGCCATACGTGCCGAACTGCTCAGCCATTACCTCGACGTCCGCAACCTTAAAGGCGACGCACGCAAGCTTTGGCTCGACGACTTCTGGCGCTACCTCCTGGTCCGCATACTCCAAACCCTCGGAGCCTACGGCTATCGCGGCCTCTACGAGCGCAAACCCTACTTCATCGAAAGCATACCCCTGGCACTCACCAACCTCCGCACCCTCATCGAAAACCACCCCCTCCTCCTCTCGCCGCTACCCGAACTCGCCCGCGCTCTCTCGAACTCCTTGAACTCCCCGAACTCCTTGAACTCCTTGAACTCCTTGACCCCCCTCACCGTCACCGTCACCTCATTCAGCTTCAAGCAGGGCCTCCCCGACGACCCCTCCGGCAATGGCGGAGGCCACATCTTCGACTGCCGTGCACTCCCCAATCCCGGTCGCTACTCCGAGTACAAGACCTACACCTGTAAAGACCGCCCCGTGATAGAATTCCTTCAGCGCAAGCCAGCCGTCGACCTATTCCTCAACAACGTCAAAGGCATTGTGGCACAGAGCGTGGACAAATACCTCGAGCGCCACTTCACCAACCTTATGGTCTCCTTCGGCTGCACCGGCGGCCAGCACCGTTCCGTCTATTTCGCCGAGCAAACCGCCGCCTGGCTCCGCCAAACATATCCTATGGTCAACGTCGTCCTTTGCCACCGCGAACAAGATAAATAACATTAACGCATTAACACAATCCAATGAACATCCTCTTCTTCAGCCTCTTCATGGTTTTCGTCGTCGTCATGCTGACGCTCGACCTCACCGTCTTCCACAAGAAAGACCATGTTGTCTCCGTCCGCGAGGCCGCCACCTGGACCGGTATCTGGGTAGCCCTCGCCATGGGTTTCGCAGTCCTCGTGCTCCTCTTCGGCGACTGGATGATGCCGCCCGACGCGTCGGTCACCGACCTGTCGGCCTACCGTCGCGAGATGTTCTCCGAGTTCCTCGCGGGCTATTTCCTCGAAGAAAGCCTCTCCATCGACAACATCTTCGTGATGATAATGATATTCGTCTCCTTCGGCATCAAGAAGGAATACTACCACCGTGTGCTCTTCTGGGGCATCTTCGGCGCCATAGTGCTCAGGTTCATCTTCATCTTCGCCCTCGGCGCTGTTGTCGCCAAGGTGTCGTGGGTGCTGGCCGTCTTCGGTGTCATACTTATCTACAGCGGCATCAAGATGTTCCGTCCGCAGAGCGACGAAGAGATCGACACCGCCCACCACCCCGTGGTCAAGTTCGCCTCCAAGCACTTCCCCGTCACCAAGCAGAGCTACGGACACGACTTCTTCCACCGCGATGGCGGCAAGCTGATGCTCACTCCGCTCTTCCTCGTGCTACTGGTCATCGAGTTCAGCGACATCATTTTCGCCGTCGACTCCATCCCGGCCGTCTTCTCTGTCACCACCAACCCCGTCATCGTCTACACCTCCAACATCTTCGCCATCATGGGCCTCCGCTCGCTCTTCTTCCTGCTGAGCGATGTTTCCGACCGCTTCTGGTTGCTCCACTATGGTCTCGGTGTGCTGCTGTGCTTCATAGGCTTGAAGATGATAGGCGGCGAATTCTTCGGCTGGCACCTGCCCACGCTCGTCTCGCTAGCCGTCATCCTCGGCATCCTCGTCTTCAGCATCCTCCTATCCCTTGTATTCAAGAAAAAACATTAACTCCTCATTCCTCAATAACCAAGTTGCCAAGATACACCGACATATTCCTTTCGTTCCTCCGCGTGGGCACCTTCACCATCGGCGGAGGCTATGCCATGATACCGCTGATGCAACGCGAGCTTGTCGAACGGCACCACTGGCTCGGCGATGAGGAGTTCCTCGACCTGGTGGCCCTCTCGCAGGCAATGCCCGGCGTATTCGCCGTCAACATGGCCACCGTCGTCGGCCAGCGTCTCCGTGGCTTCCGCGGTGCCATGGCTGCCATTGTGGGCAACATCGTCATGCCCATACTCTTCATACTCCTGCTTGCCATATTCTTCCGTGCTTTCCGCGACAATGTGTATGTCTCGCGCATCTTCCTAGGCCTACGTCCCGCCGTCGTCGCCCTCATCGCTGCTCCGGTCTTCACCCTTGCCCGCAGTGCCAAGGTCTCCTGGCGTAACGTATGGATACCAATCCTCAGCGCCCTCCTCATCTGGCTTTTCGGTGTCAATCCCGTTCTCGTCGTCCTCCTCGCCGCCCTACTGGGGTATCTCTATTCGAGAATAAACAGTTAGCAATTTCAACTTTCAACTTTCAACTTTACCGTGCTCTTCTTCCAGCTCTTCTACACCTTCCTCCTCATCGGCGCCTTCACCTTCGGCGGCGGCTACTCCATGATTGCCCTCATCCAGAACGAGGTTGTGGTGCACCACCAGTGGCTCACCGCTGCCGAGTTCACCGACCTCCTCGCCGTCAGCCAGATGACACCTGGCCCCGTCGGCATCAACACCGCCACCTACGCCGGCTACACCGCTGTGCTCAACGCCGGCTATCCCCAGTGGGCCGCCGTCGGCGGCTCCCTGCTCGCCTCCTTCTCCGTAATCATCATTCCGGTAGCATTGATGTTTCTTGTAGGCACATGGCTGCTGCGTCACAAAGACCATCCTCGTGTCGCCGCCGTCATGCGCACCCTTCGTCTCGCCGTCATAGGCCTCATCGCCGCCGCCGCCCTCTCCCTGCTGGGGCGCGAAAGCTTCGGCTCCTTCGGCCTCAACAAGCAGTTCATTGTCTCCGTGCTCATCTTTGCCGCCGTCTTCATCCTTTCCTGGCGCTACAAAAAAAGCCCTATACTGCTTATCGTGGCTTCCGGCCTTGTCGGTTTGCTCGTTTATTCTATCGGCTGAAATGCTTTATGAACCTTATCGATAGGCACGCGCTGGCAAAGTAGACACCCGCCTGCATCCACAACGCCAGCAACTCGTGGCGCACCTCGTGCAGCGTGGCCCCCATCGAGCTTATGCGCACAAAGCCTTGTATGCCCGGCGTTGAGGGAAAGAGGTAGGAGAATACATACCAGAAGCGCGGCATGTTGCTCTGTGGCCACACCACACCGCTCAGGAAGAACAGTATCACCGAGAAGAACAGGCAGCACAGCAGCATGCTCATCCGCTCCCTGGCGAATATGTTGCCCAGCGTCATTGCAAAGCACGTGATGGCTATCACGTAGGGCAACACCAGCAGCATCACCTCCGTCGGGCGCCCCAGTTGCGGCATGCCGAATAGGTAGGGGATTATCCACAGGTCTAGCAGTGTGATGGGGATGTAGATGAACAGGAAGCATAGCAGACGCCCCAGTGTGACACGGTAGACCGACCTCGAGCGCAACCGCGGCGGTATCAGCCTTAAGGCCTTGCGGTTCTCGTTGGCATCGCCGCACAGCACGCAGATGCCGAAGAAGAGCGTCTGGTGCACCACCAGCATCAGCAGCGCCGGGATGAAGTAAGAGGCGTAGCCGCCACCTGGGTTGTAGAGTTTCACGTCGTCGTAAGCCACGGGCTCTATCTGCGTGCGAGCCTCTTCGCCAGTGACGCCCTCCGCCGCCTGGAAAGCCAGCTGCGTGGTCTTCATCTCGTCGAGCAGCACATTGCTGCCGCCCATCAGCGCATTCTTGTAGTAGATGAACGAGCTGATATCCGTCACCACCGTCACCGTGCCGGTGCGCTGGTGCGCTATCAGTGCGTCGTAGTCCTTGGGCACTAGGAATATGGCCTTCACGCTGTGTTCGCGCAGCAGTTGCTCGGCATCGCCGATATTTGCGCAACGGTAGGCCACCGTCAATTCCGGCGTGGCGTCAAGCTTGTGCACGAAGCGTTTCGCGTCGCGCCCCTGCGACAGGTCCACCACCGCCACCGGCATCTCCGTGAGCATCTCCAGGTGGTATATATAGTAGTAGAGTGGGGGATAGACCACCGTGGCCAGGAAGAATATTACCACCGTCGTCTTGTCGCCGAACACGCGGCGCACCTCGGCGGCGAAGACATCCCATGTGTCCTTCAGGTTTCCTGTTATTCTCTTCAGCATGCCAGCCTCCTTTCATATTGGCGGTTCAGCATGGCGGCACCTATCAGCGACAGCAGCCAGAAGGCCGTCAGCGCGGCGGTCTGGGGCCAGCACGTCTCAAACCCGTTGCCGAAGAAGGCTATGTCGCGCATCGCCAGGAAGTAGTGCCGCAATGGGAACATCAGGCTGAACGACTGCATGGGCAGCGGCATGGCATCCACCGGGAACGAGAATCCGCACATCGTGAAGCTCAACGTGGCGTAGGCCGAGGTCAGGCTCATCGCCACCGACGGGTCGGGCACGCACCCCATCAGGAACATCGCCGCACTCTGTCCTGCCACGATAAGCAGCATCGAATGCAGCGCCAGCAACAGCCAGCTGCCCTCCAGCGGCATCCCCATCGGGCCGTACATGATGAAGTTGGCCAGCAGCAGCAACATGGAGTAGTAGCATGTGTATGGCAACGCCTTGCCCCACATAGCCTTCAGGGCGTCGCCGCCAGCCTTGCGCATCCACGACTTCACCGTCCTTTCCTGTCGTTCGCGGCCAATCACATAAGCCGTATGCAACAGCGCCAGCAGCGCTATGATGCCAGGTATCAGCGTCGTCATCAGGTATATGCAGTAGCTTGCCTTGGTATTGCCGATGGCGTGTGTCTCCAGCGCCACGGGCTGTATCAGCCCCATTATGGCGTCGTCCTTATAGCCCTTCTTGCGCAGCACCTCGCGCTGTACGGCCCCTGCCGCCAGCTTGCCCATCGTGGCCAGCTGCCGGTAGCTCAACGAGCCTGCCAGCAGATACGACTGGTTGGTGTAGAGGCTGAACCGGGGGGCGTGGAATTGCAGCAGCTCGTTGTATGTGCCTGCCGGTATCTCGTAGAAGGCGAATATCTCGCCGCGCTGCATCGCTAACCTGGCCTCCGTGTGGTTGTCGTAGACAGCCGCCACCGTGACACCCTGTGTGGCCTCCAGCTCGTGGCAGAGACGGCGTGAGAGGTAGCTATGGTCGAGGTCCACAACGCCGACGTGCAGCTTCTGTGGCTGCCCCTCCTGCGTCATTGTGGCGAAGAAGACAAACGACAGCACAGCAGCCAGCGTCAGGATGGCCAGATAGCGCGGACTGTGCCAGATGCGTCGCAACTCTCTATTTACAACCCTCCACATTTTCGACCGTTACTTCTCCAATATCGCTGTCATGCCGGGTTTCAGCCCTTCTATGCGCTCCAGCGGCACCACCTTGACGTCAAAACTCTTCACGTCATACTGTCCGTTGGTCTTGGTGGCACGCCATGTGGCGTAGCTGGCCATTGCCTGCACCTTGCGCACAGTGCCGCTGTAGGTATGGTCGCCCAAGGCAGGTATGCGCACCTGCACCGTGGAGCCCACACCCACGTCGCTCAAACGGTCTTCGCGCACGGCGAAGAAGAACCAGCTGTCGTCCATGTCGAGTATGCTCACCACCGGCGAGCCCGTGCCTATCAGGTCGCCCACCTTGGCAAATAGTTCCACCACCTCACCGTCGCATGGCGCTATGAGGTAGCTGTCGTCCAGATAGCTCTGCACCTCGGCCACGGCGCCGCCGGCACGTCCTACGAGAGCCGCTGCGGCGTCGATGTCCTCGCGCTGCGCCCCTTCCTGTGCCATCAGGTACTGCTGCTCGGCAGCGGCACAGTCGGCCTGGGCCACCTTGTACTTGGCCTCCACCTCGTCAAACTGCTGTGCGCTCACCACACCCTTCTCCTTCAGCCCCTTCACGCGTTCGTAGCTCTTGCGGTACACCTCTTCGGCGGCCTTTGCTTTCTGCCACACCTGGTAGGCCATCTCTTTCTGCTGGCTGCGTGCGCCGGCCTGGGCCTTGCGGCTCTGTGCGCTTGCGGCGCTGCGGGCGGCCTCGGCCTGCAGCATCTTGGCATCTACCTGTCGGCTGGCTATGTGTGCCAGCGTGTCGCCGCGCCTCACATGGTCGCCCTCCTTCACGTAGAGGGTGTCCACATGACCCGGCACCATGTTGCTCACGCGGTACTCCGAGGCGTCGGCCTCGCCGGTGATAAGTTCCTCCTGCGGTTTCAAGGCCAGCATGCCAACAATAAGTATTGTGACAACGGTGGCTATCACCACCGCCAATCCGGCCCACAGACTCTTGTTGTTTTCTTTCATATCTTAATGTCAATTCTTAATTCTTAACTCTTAACTCATAACTCTTAACTCACAACTCCCTTCCCAGTGCCTGTTTCAGGTAAATCTTCCCCATCTCTATCTCTATATTTGCATCCACCAGCTCGGTCTGCGCCTGCAGCCATGCCGTCTGCGCCATCATCAGGTCGCTGCTGTTGCACATGCCGGCCTCGAAGCTCTCGTTGGCCAGCCGCAGGTTCTCTTCGGCCTCGTCCACAAGGCTCTCGGCCTGTGCCTTTTTCTTGTAGGCCAGCTCCAGCTCGTAGCTCACCTTGTTCACCTGCAGGGCTATCAGCTCCTTGGCCTCTTCAGTCTGCCAAGCCAGCTCGCGACGCTTTGCTTTGGCCGCCTTGAGTGCGTAGATGCTGCCAATGTGCACCAGCGGCACGTTGACCGCCACACCGGCTATCCATGTGCCGCCCCACGTGTTGCTGAAGCCGTCGAAAACATTGGGATTGCTCATCAGGTAGCCGCCCGTCACTACAATGTTGGGCTTCAGTCCGCTGGCGGCCATACGCACACCTTCGCGGGCGATGCTGTCGCCTATGCGCAACATCTGCATCTCGCCGCGGTGCTCGTATACCTCTTCCATCGAGGTTGGGGAAATGTGTAATGAGGAATTGTCTGATGCGGTAGCCAATTCATCATTACTGAAACCATTCACCTCACCGACGCTGAACTCCGATTCCAGCGGCATTCCGCAGCGCTGCGCCAGTAGCATCTTGGCCAGGTGCAACCCGTTGGTGGCCTTGGTCTGGTTCATCCGGGCCTCGTTGTGTTTCACCCTCACCTTGGCCAGGTCGCCCTTGGTGGCCATCTCGGCCTCCATGGCCAGCTGTACGTTGCGCTCCAGCGTGTCGAGCAGGGCCTCGTAGCGGTCGGCCAGTTCCTTCTTGTGTTGCACGCTCACCACCTGCCAGTAGGCAGCGTCAACGGCAACCAGGGTTGCCTCGCGTTCCTTGTCGTATTCAAGCCCGCTCAGGTGGTGCATCAGGCGTGCCGTGCGGTAGGCTGCCGTCAGCTTGCCGCCCATATATATGGGTTGCGTCACCGTAGCCATGGCAAAGCCCGTGTTGCGTGTGTCGGTCTCCAAGCCATCCACCACACTGTGGCCCATCTCGTTGATGCGTCCGGTAAAGTCGCTCGAGGCCAGCGCGTCGGCAATGGCGTCGGCCACGGTGCTGCCGAATGCCATGTTGCCGTCGAGGTCCGAATGCAGCGACGAGCGTATGTCGTCGTTCATATTGTCGCCCAGATGGTTCAGTCTCTCCTTGTCGTCGTTGCTGAGCAGGTTCACCTGTTTCTCCATCCATGTGTAGCCGCCATTGGCGCTCACCTTTGGCAGCATCTGCCATAGGGCGGCTTTCTGCAGGGCCTCGCTCTCTTCCAGTTTCACCTGGTTGCGCTTCAGGCCGCTGTTGGCCCTGAGTGCACGGGCCCGGCAGGTGTCGAGGGTGAGCAGTTGCTGCGCACCGGCTGTGCCGACGAATGCCAGCACAAAAAGTGTTATTATCAGTTTCTTGCAGTGCATGATAGTAGCTTTTAAACTATGCAGGCAATGCCAAAAAAGCTGCCAAACCACAAAAAGTGACAACTTTTCAGTCGTCACTGACAAAATGTCACCCCATCGCAATCCCAATTCGAATCATTCTCTGTTCTCCTGCTCGCTGCGCTAGCGACCCCCGCAGGGGTGATGTGGTAAGCCGGCGAGCACCACTGAAATAAAAAGAATAAAGCGAGTCAGCACCGCTGAATTTAATATAATGTAGCGAATAAATCTCGTAGATCTTGTAGATTATTCGCCTGCGGCGTATGTCCGCTATCCAATTCGAGTAATTCGCAAAAAGACCTGCGTAGCTTTCGAGTTAATTCGTTTAATTAGCCCTTCAAATTCATGGCAATTCATGTTTGACAAAAAAAGTCTGTGTGTAATTCCGGAATTTTATGTACCTTTGCACCGACAAAACACATAGTAAATCATAACCCCTAAAACCGCCGATTATGAGATATTTCTGCAAAAAGGCTTTAGCTGCGGCAGCGCTGCTGCTATTCTTCTTCGCTCCGCGGAGCATTGTTTTCGGTCAATCCAACGGCCACTTCGAGTGGGCCCAAGGGTTCGGCACGGCATATTCCGGATATGATGGGGATTACATACTAGGGTCGGTCACTGACAGCCTCGGCAACCTGTACATCCTTGGGCAGTTCCGCAACGACTCCGAGTGGGGTACAGGCTGGGATGCCGAGCTGCTGCTGCCCATGACGCCGTATGGCCCGAATTCTAACACCAGTAATACCATTATTGCAAAGATTTCGCCCGACGGCGAGATGGTGTGGAAAAAGGTGATACACTCCAACAATGGAGCTGCTAATTACCCAAACGATATAAAAAAAGTGGGTGACACAGCGTTTGCATGTATGGTGGGGGTGATTTTACCAACAGAAGACCATTACACTTATTATCTTGACACACTTATTCCTAGTCGGTCTGACTATCCTGTGAACAGCATGTATGTAGAAAATCCTATGCGAACTGCATTCATTATGTTCGATTTCGAAGGCGATGTGCTTGAACAGCATTTTCTGTATCTTACCTATACCGACTCTACAGGCAATGATATTGTCAACTATTATAATTACAATATTGATACAACACCATGGTTCAGAGGCTACAACTACAGTAACCCATCCTTTGACATTGATGTAAATGGTAACATATACATCAGCAGATTTTCTAATGACAGACTAGATGATTCTTTTAATGCCCAAGACGGTTCAATCCGTGGTGTAAAATTTTGGGTTGACGGGCGCCTTGCTGGAATATGTCTCAACGAGAGCAAACCAAAGATTTGGTATCCTCAAATAATTAAATTCTCACCTCATTTTGACACTCTACTGGCCTGTCGTTATGTAGTACAAAAAAGCAGTGAAAGCGTGGAATATCATGAGACACTCGACACTCGAACAATTGTGGATTGTAATGGAAATGTCTATTTTAAATCATTGTACAATCCTGCCGTTCGTTCAGTAACCGATACAATCATAATAGATTCAGTGCAAAACCTATCATTCTATGTACCTGTACTCAATTCAATATTTAGCATTCTGGTTCAGTTCGATTCCAACTTAAATGCAAAATGGATTATCACATTGGAGGACAGTGTGGTAGTAGAATCATCCACCGTAGGTTCTTTGAAGAGTTTTTATGACATTTCTTTTGACAAAGACAGTAATTTGTTGTTTTTATCAGCACAGACTACACGAACTTCATTTACCGATACATCTTCTGTATTCTATATTTTGACTTATAATGGCACTCCACTCAGTCGTCTAAAAAATGATGTATTCTTTATGTCATTCAAAATTGACGGATTATTACCGATGTTGCATTCTTATGGAAGAGTTCCTTCTGTAATGAATTATTCCGTGGCAAACTCACCGTCAACGGGGAATTTATCCTGTAAAAATAACCGTCTTTTCATACAGAGTCAATATGTAGGAGGTTTGCGATTGCCTTCAGGAGATATCCGTTTTAGCAATAAATATGACAGAGGACTTGGAATTACTATTTTCGACTATCAAGGTAACCTAATCGGAGGTTGTGATTACAATACATTATCACCAAATAATAGGCCAGGGCCCATAGCAATCCATGATAGTACTGTTTATCTATCAGGGAGATTGTGCGCTAATGCAACTTTTGGAGATATACCATTTTCTCTAAACGGCACTTCACAAAAAGCCTATATCGCCAAGTATGTCGACACCTCTTTTATGACACCGTATGTCAAACCGACAGTCAACATCACAACAGCAATTGGCGATAAAACAACATATATATACCCCAATCCTGCTTTGGACATAATTAATCTCAATATCGGAAGCGAACCAATCCTGGAAGTCTCGGCCATCTCAATTTCCGGGATAAAGACACCTCTCATATTCAATGGGAGTTATATAGAGGTCGGTGAACTTCAACAGGGGTTGTACATCCTTGAAACAGTTACACCCACAAACAAGTATCATTCAAAATTCATAAAGCTATGAAAAAGTTATTGGTTCTTTTCTGTGCGGCCTTTGTCGCCGCAGGCTCGGCCGTGGCGCAGCAGCCGGTAACCCCAAACGGCAACAATAATGTCGTCCACAATCCGTGCAGCATCATCGTCACAGGCGATTTCGACTCAGAATGCCTGTATAATTATAAAAATGAGTATTTCGACGAGTACCCCGACCTGATGATAGCCTGCAAACACTCCACGGTAACCTATACGGCATACGCATACACAGGCACGGCCACGGTGTCAAGCTTTATTTGGGAGGTGTACGGCGACCTATCGCACACAGCCACCGGCGACCACTGCACCGTCGATTGGAGCGACGACGAGTGGGGCGTGGTCGTTGTCTCCGTTGTTACTTCGGATGGCGAC
>JAFXUY010000045.1 GCA_017524785.1 Bacteroidales bacterium
ATTGAGGTCGTAGATGCGCAGCTGGGCGTTGCCGGACTCGACGGCGGTGAGGGTCAGGTGAGCATCGCCCGACACGGGGTTGGGATAGACGCTGACCTTGCCGTTACCGGTGGTGTACACGGTGGGGATATTCAGGTCGCCGGGCTCGGTCACCTCGTTCTCACGGTCGGTGACACGCTGCAGATCCATGAAGATACCGCGGCCATAGGTGCCGAAGTACATGGCATTGGGCCATTTGGTCTTGGCATAGAGGCGGTTCTCGGCGTTGATGCCATTGTGCGACAAGTGGCGGCGCACAGGCAGGTTGGCATGCTGCTGAACCATCGAGGTCACAGCAACACCGTTAAGGTGCTCATACTCTCTCCAGCCATTGCTGCCCTTGATCCACACGCCGTTGGCGGTGCCGATGTAGATGTCGCCGGTGGTCTTGTCGACCATCGAGCAGAAGGCGGGAAGGCTCTTCTTGTTGGTGATGGTGACGGGCTGCACCGACCAGTTCTCGCCATAGATATCGCTGACGATGGCAGCGTTGGCATAGTTGTCGTTATAGTCCTCGAAGGTGAGGATGATGCGCTCGACGCCGGTGGTGGTGTCGACATTGATCGAGCTGATGACACGCGGGAACCACACGCTGGTGTCGGTGGCGGCAAGAGTGTCGGCGTAGATGACACTCAGAGCCGACAGCATCTTGCAGCGCATAGCGGCGTAGATGGACTTGGTGGGGGCGGAGTAGTCAATGTCCGCGAAACCGCGCACACGGACAAGCATCGACTTACCTTCCTTGCGGTTCTGCACAGCGATGTAGGCGGCGCTGCCGTCGGCGCTCAGAGCCATTGCACGGGGCTGGCTGACGCTGTCTTTATTGGGGTCGATGACATAGATACCGGCCCAGAGGTTGAGGGAGCTCCAGTCGTCGTTGGGGATAGACTGCACGCCACGATCCCACACCTTGGTGAAATCGGAGGCACGCCACGACAGATAGACAGTCCAAATGTTGCCGTCGCCGACGGTGTCGGTGGCAGCAAGCATTGCACGTGCCTGCAACGGGTTCTTCACCTTGACACGGTCTTTGGCCTTCTGGTTGTGGTCGAAGACATAGTCGAAGGGATAGTCGGAGTTGGCCTTGCTGGTGACGGTCATCTTGTCGCCGGTCTTAATCTGGAAGTTGCTGCTTCCAATATAGGTGCTGTCGTAGCCACCGTTGCCGTTGGGGCGCATGATGTAGCCCAGGGTGTCGATAATAACCTCGATACTGTCGTTGAAAACCTGGTTGTGGTCGGTTTCCCAATAGTAGAAGCGGCCGATTTGAGGACCAACGTACGGAAGGTTGCTGGCGAAGTCCTTGCCAATAGTCCAAGTCTGGGTATTGGTGTAGTCGAGATAGTCGGCATAGGCGCGGCCAAAGTAGGCGTTGTTCGACGACACGAAGACCGTGCGGCGCGACTGGGGTTTAATCTCCTGGAACATCGAGGCGGCGACTTTGCCACCGTCGCCGGTCCAGAGGATGTTGGCGTCGTGGTTCATGTTGCCGAGGGTGCCGTTGTCGTACCAGCTGACGTTGGTATTGCCGCCGTTGTGGCTCAAGCGGGTCTCGATCATGGGGCAGGCATTGCCGTGGGCGCCGCTGATGATGCTGGCGTCGGGGCAAACGGCGATGCTGTTAATCTGCAGGTTGTTCATACCACGGTTGATGTTGATGTAGTAGCTGAAGTCGGTGGTACGGTAAACACCGCCGTCGGTGGCAATGTAGAAATCCATCACATCAGCGCCGTTCACATCGTGGAAGACGGGGATAATCTTGTTGATACCGGAGTGCACAAACGAGAAGCTGCCGAAAACCGTCGACATATAGTTGCCATAGTTGAGCTCGGCCTCGCTGAGCGACACCTTGGTCCACTGGTAGTACGAGTTCTCGACATAGCCTTCACCGGCCCAAATCGACGAACCGGCGATGTAGATGCGCTTGGGGTTGTAGGGGTCGACCTGGATGAAGCCAGTGCGGCGACCGTTGCAGACAGGGAAGTATCTTCCATTATAGACTGTGCGGGTGTAGGGGGTCACGGTAGAGGTGGCCAGGGTGCTCCAGGTCTGCATGTTGCGGGTCAGGTAGACATTCTCCATCAAGCCATCGGCGTTGATGACCATGGCATACAGATAGGAAGGATCCGAGGGGGCCACGGCAAGCTTGATGGCGACATTGGTGCCACCGAAAGCTGCATTGGAAACCGAGATGTTGTCGCAGGTCGGGGTTGTGGCGGTGATGTCGCCAATCTTATAGAGCTGGTTGCCTTCGGTGAAATAGGCCATTCTGAGGCTCGGGACGAGGAGCAGCTGGTCGACAGCACCCTCGTGGATGGTCTCGCAGTTGGCCCACTTGGAATCGTCGTTGAGGTCGCCATTGATAACCCAGCGGTAGAGGCCGGTGCCGGTGACGACATAGATGTAGGCAACGTTGTTGTTCACATACATGCTCATCTCCTTGACAGCGGCGAAGCGGTCGGTGAGGGCAGTGGGCTTGGTGCCGGGCACCAGGGCGAATTCGAGGGTCGTGGGGTTGAAGCGGAAGATACCACGGCCAAGGGTCGACATAGGTTCGTCGGTGCTGCCAATCTGGTGGTCGTTGTCGCCGGTACCGACAAGGATGGTGCCGTCGGGATGCTGGCAGAGGCTCTTGACAGGCAGAACACTCTCAACACCGTTCTCGAAATAAGGCACATAATGCCAAATCATGTGGTTGCCCGCCAAGGCCACGTCTTTGTTCTGACGGGTGTAGAGGTTTTCCAGGATTGCATCTTTGCCAGACCAGACAAAGAGGCCGCCGGAGACGGCGCCGGCATAGATCGTTGAGTTGGAGGCGTCGTTCATGTCGAGGATAATGCTGCTGACACATCCGCCGATATTGTCGGGGCCAATCTCATAGAAATTGGTGTCAACTTGGGCGTGTGCCGCCCCTCCAATCAAAGCCATGACGCCTGCAAACAAGCCGAGAAGTACTTTGTTACTTTTCATAAGTTATTATTAATTAATTAAATATTTCAAATCCTTGTTTCTAAAACAATGCACAAAGATACACATTTTTTTTAATATATAGGTTCTTTTATAATCTTTTTTTGTTTTTTTTCACTTTCACGCCCAGAAATGCGCTCTCGCACCAGCCGTTTTCCATGCCCGTTTTCATCCCGCAGAAATGTTAAAACGGCACTTTCCTTTTAACATAAAAATGGTTAAATCAACACAATTTCCAGACGCCGATACCCGTATTGAAAATCAAGTAGTTACAGCGATATTTTTACATATAACTCTCTGTATCAGCGTGCAGTAGCCGATAAATAAACATATAACTGCCTATGACACAGCACCCTCTCTATACCCTCTCTTACTACTCACCTAGTCCTCTCCATATAAACAATTATCGAAGTAAGAGATGTTAAATTTAACATTATGCTAATATAATTCCAGTTCAATTTTTATATGGCCATTCATCCCTTGCCTGACCCCTGCCTGAGGGCAGTCGAAAGCGGCCGCCGCGCGGCGCGGCCTGGCGGCTGGCGTCTACACGGTGCGCGTCGGCACGCCACAAGGCACGACGACGAAGCGGCTGGTGGTGCCGTAGGCATACGTATGCCACCCATTTCTAAAAGTATGTTAAAAAGGCAATAAAATATTGTCTTCGGTGTTTCTATATGTATTACGAAATTAAAAACAGACAAAACATACTATGGAATCGGTAAACATTCAAGAACTTAACGAACGCATCGGGCGCGAAAGCGCCTTTGTCGACGTGCTGACAATGGAGCTCGGCAAGCAGATTGTGGGCCAGAAGCACATGGTGGAAGGCCTGCTGATAGGCCTGCTGAGCAACGGCCACGTGCTGCTCGAGGGTGTTCCCGGCCTGGCCAAGACCCTCACCATCACAACGCTGGCCAAGGCCATCGACGCCAAATTCAGCCGCATACAATTCACGCCCGACCTGTTGCCCGCCGACCTGCTGGGCACCATGATCTACAGCCAGAAGAGCGAACAGTTCATGGTGAAGAAAGGCCCTATATTCAGCAACTTCATCCTTGCCGACGAGATTAACCGCGCCCCCGCCAAGGTGCAGAGTGCACTGCTCGAGGCCATGCAGGAGCGCCAGGTGACCATCGGCGAACAGACCTTCCCGCTGGAAGAGCCCTTCCTCGTGATGGCCACGCAGAACCCCATCGAGCAGGAAGGCACCTATCCCCTGCCCGAGGCACAGGTGGACCGCTTCATGCTGAAGGTGGTCATCAGCTACCCCAAGCGCGAAGAGAAACGCATGATACTGCACCAGCAGGTGAACGAAAGCGGAAAGACGAACGTGGAAAGCGCAAAGCCCATACTGAAGCCCGCCGACATACTGAAGGCCCGCGAACTGGTGCGCGAGGTGTATATGGACGAGAAGATCGAGAACTACATCACCGACATAGTCTTCGCCACACGCTTCCCCGGCCAGTACGGCCTGCAGAAACTGGAGCCGCTGGTGAGCTACGGCGCCTCGCCGCGTGGCAGCATCAACCTTGCTGCCGCCGCCAAGGCCTACGCCTTCATGAAACGCCGCGGCTACGTCATCCCCGAGGACGTGCGCGCCGTGGCCATGGACGTGCTGCGCCACCGCATAGGCCTCACCTACGAGGCCGAGGCCGAGAACGTCACCAGCGAGGAACTGGTGGGCGAAGTGCTGAACCGCGTGGATGTGCCCTGATGCATCTAGAATATCTAGTCAATCTAGGAAATCTAGAAGTATGAACGAGGATATAATCAAGAAAGTACGCAAGATAGAAATCAAGGCGCGTGGACTGAGCCAGCAGATGTTCAGCGGCGAATACCACTCGGCCTTCAAGGGACGCGGCATGGTGTTCAGCGAGGTACGCGAATACCAGTATGGCGACGACGTGCGCAACATCGACTGGAACGTCACAGCCCGTTTGGCGCACCCCTACGTGAAGGTGTTCGAGGAAGAGCGCGAACTGACGGTGATGCTGCTTGTCGACGTCAGCGGCAGCGGACGCTTCGGCACCAACAGCCAGTTCAAGGAAGAGCTGGCTGCCGAGGTTGCCGCCACGCTGGCCTTCAGCGCCATCAGCAACAACGACAAGGTCGGCGTGCTGCTCTTCAGCGACCACATAGAGAAGTTCATACCTCCCAAGAAAGGCCGCAGCCACATATTGCGCATCATACGCGAGCTGATTACCTTCCGTCCGCAGAGCAACGGCACCGACATCAGCCAGGCGCTGGGCTATTTCAGCAACGTCATCAAACGTCGCTGCACGGCCTTCCTGCTCAGCGACTTCTACGACCGCAACTACAGCGACGCCCTGAAGCTTGCCGCCGGCAAGCACGACCTCGTTGCACTGCGCCTGGTGGACCGTCGCGAGGAGCGGCTCGAGGACCTGGGCTTGGTGAAGTTCTACGACCCCGAGAGCACCGAGACCCTGTGGGTCGACACCGGCAGCGCCGAGGTGC
Source organism: Bacteroidales bacterium (assembly GCA_017524785.1). Taxonomy (GTDB): domain Bacteria; phylum Bacteroidota; class Bacteroidia; order Bacteroidales; family P3; genus Colimorpha. The sequence continues at coordinate 5,485 of JAFXUY010000045.1, forward strand.
GCCGTGCCGTAGACGCCCGCACCGACGAGCTGACACGCCAGACCGAGCAGACCATGCGCCGCTACGGCATCGACATGGCTACGCTCTACACCGGCGAGGATTTCGTAAAGCCGCTGAAGAACCTACTTGCAAGAAGAAGCTAAATGAAGAAACTGACAATAATAATAGGGCTGCTGGCCGCGATGGGCTGTCTGGCAGGCGAAGCGATGGGACAGGCTGTGGCCACCCTGAGCGCCGACACCATAGCGCTCGGCGACCAGACGACGCTGAGCATACGGCGCGCCCTGAACTACCCGTCGACCGACATGCTGACCACCGACGGCATCGTCGCCGTGAGCCAGACCTTCGACACCGCCACGCAAACACAGCACACCGTGCTCACCAGCTTCGAGCCCGGCGAGCATGCCATCCACCTGAGCCCCACCGACTCGCTGATGCTGGTGGTCACCGACGTTGAAATAGACACCACCACGGCCGAGATACGCGACATAGCGCCGTTGCAGCGTGTGCCCTACACCTTCTGGGAGATATTCCGCTGGGTGCTGCTGGGACTCGTCGTCGCCGCCATAGCCTTCGGCGTGTGGTGGCTGCTGAAGCATCGCGAAAAGGTGCACGAACTGCTTGTGCCCGCCGAGACTAAAGACACGCGCACACCCCACGAGCGCGCCACCGACAACCTCGAAGCCCTGCGCCGCCAACAGCTGTGGCAGGCCGGCAAGGCCAAGGAATACCACACCGAGTTGACCGACATAGTGCGCCGCTTCATCGAGGAGGCCACCGACATACGCGCCACCGACATGACAAGCGACGAGACCGTGGAAGCGGTGGAAAGCGGGAAATGGAAAGTGGTGATTGCGCTGCTGCGCAACATCTTCACCACCGCCGACCTGGTGAAGTTCGCCAAGAGCGAGCCTCTGCCCTACGAGCACGACCGCTCGATGACCGAGGCCAGACAGTTTGTCGACGAGCTGTGGGAAGCCGTGAAACCCAAAGAAGAGGAGGCGCCGCATGAATAGTATCACGTTTGCGCACCCCTGGTACCTGCTGGGCCTGATATTGGTGCCGCTGATGGCGGCATGGTATATATGGCGCTACCGCAAGCAGGAAGCCGCCCTGCAGCACAGCGACATCGCCGTGTTTGCCGGCATCGGCAAGAGCCTGCGTGTGAGGCTGCGCTGGCTGCCCTATGCACTGCGCATAGTGGCGGTGGCCGCCATGGTGGTGGCACTGGCACGCCCACAGAGCCACTTGAGCCGCCAGGAGATGAAGGTGGAAGGCATCGACATAGTGCTGGCAACCGACATATCAGGCAGCATGCTGGCCGAAGACTTCAAGCCCAACAGGTTGGAGGCTGCCAAGAAGGTGGCCGCCGACTTTATCGAAGGGCGCAAGAACGACCGCATGGCACTTGTGGTCTTCGCCGGCGAAGCATTCACACAGGTGCCGCTGACCATCGACCACCACGTGCTGCTGAACCAACTGGGCAACCTGAAGAGCGGCATAGTGCGCGACGGCACGGCCCTCGGCGACGGGCTGGCCACAGCCATCAACCGCATAAAAGACAGCGAGGCCAAGAGCAAGGTAATCATACTGCTCACCGACGGCGTGAACAACCAAGGCTCGGTCGACCCGCAGTCGGCCGCCGAGATTGCCGCCATGTATGGCATACGCCTCTACACCATCGGCGTAGGGTCGCTGGGCAAGGCCCCCTACCCTTTCCGCGACCAGTTCGGACGGGTTCACTACCAAAATATCGACGTGGAGATTGACGAGCAGCTGATGCAGCAGATGGCCGCCGCCACAGGCGACGGACGCTACTTCCGTGCCACCAACAAGAAGGCTCTGGAGCAGATATTCAGCCAAATCGACGAGATGGAGAAAAGCAAGATAGACGTAACCCAATATGCACAGTCGCACGACGAACAGGCTCCCTGGCTATGGCTCGCCTTCCTGGCCCTGCTGCTCGAAGTGCTGGTGCGATGGGGATGGATGAAGTTGTGAGTTAAGAGTTAATAGTTAAGAGTTATGATTCATTTTGAACATATAGGATACCTGTGGCTGCTGCTTGTTGTGGCAGCGGCAGGTGCATTGTGGGGCTTCACGCAGTGGCGCAACCGCCGCCGCCTTGAGGCCTGGGCCGACAAGCCCATGTTCGGCCGTCTGATACCAGACCGCTCGTCGTGGCGCCCAGTGCTGAAGATGGCCCTCACACTTACTGGCTTTGCCCTGCTGGTGGTTGCTCTGGCCAACCCCCAATTCGGCACCAAGATAGAAAAAGGCAAACGTGCCGGCAGCGACATAGCGATATGCTTCGATGTATCGAGGAGCATGATGGCCGAAGACATACAGCCCAACCGACTGGAACGCAGCAAGCGCGTGGTGGCCAACCTGATGTCGACCATGGCTGGCGACAGGGTGAGCCTTGTGGCCTTCGCGGGCACCAGCTTCATACAGATGCCCCTCACCAGCGACTACAGCGCCACCAAGCTGTTCCTCGACGATATGAACTGCAATATGATGTCGGCTCAAGGTACCGCCATCGGCGATGCCATAGAGACGGCAATGAAGACCTTCGGCTACGGCGACCCCGACCGCGAGTGGGAGAAGAACAAAGGACGCGTCATAATAGTAATCAGCGACGGTGAGAACCACGAGGACGATGCCGTGGGAGCCGCCCGCGCCGCCGCCAAGGAAGGCGTGAAGGTGTGCACCATAGGCATGGGTCTGCCCGACGGGGCCCCGATACCGGAATACGACTCGCGCACCCGCAAGAACAACTACAAGCGCGAACGTGGTGGCAGCATCATTATGACCCACCTCAACGAGCAGATGCTGCGCGACATAGCATCGGCCGGCGACGGCGTGTATGTTCGCGCCAGCAATGCAGGCAGCGGTCTGGGCGACATCACCAAGGTGATTGAAAACCTTGACAAGACCGACTACGACGAGGCTGTATTCAGTGCCTACGAGAGCCGCTATATGTACCCGTTGGCGGCTGGCCTGATTTGTCTCATCGCCGAGATACTGCTGTTCGAGCGCCGCAACCGCAAGTGGAACCTTGACAAGGTGTTAAATATTGAACAATAGCACAATGAAGAAAACACTGATTATAATATTCCTCGCCATCATCGCCTCCGCCGCCTACGGCCAGGCCGACCGCCACCTGCTGCGCGAAGGCAACCGCAACTACAAAAAGGACAAGTTCGACCAGTCGGAGATAAACTATCGCCGCGCCCTGGAGAACGACAGCAACGACTTCCGAGGTCAGTACAACCTCGGCAACTCGCTCTACCGCCAGAAGAAATACGACGAAGCGGCACGCCACTACGAGCAGGCCCTTGCCAACCCCGACCTTGACGCACACAAGCGCGCACGCACGCTTCACAATCAGGGCAACAGCCTGGTGAAAGCCGGCTTGGAAAACGAGCAACAGGGCATGCAATATTTCCAGCAAGCCGTGAAGTCGTACCAAGAGTCGCTGAAACTTGAGCCCAAGGACGAGGACACACGCTACAACCTTGCCTATGCCCGCCGCTTGCTTCAGCAGGCCCAACAGCAGCAACAGC
>JAFXUY010000046.1 GCA_017524785.1 Bacteroidales bacterium
CAGCGAGTCAAACCCGTTGGGGGTTTCTCTGTAAAGGAGGGTGTCGGTGAAGTCGGCAGGCTCAATGCTGCCTGTAGGCGAAACGAATATCTTCATAAAGCTATTGGCAGCACTGCCATTCTTGTTCCACATCAGTTGCAGCCCCGTGGTGTCGGGCAGGTCGATCCAGGGCGAAGCATACCAGCTGTTGGGCGTCGAATGCATCACGTGGGTGGTGGAATCGAGCCACGTGTATGTAATGTAGTCTGGTGTCCACGACCCTGACCAGCAGGGGTTGACTACCTCAAAGTCTTCATACCACGGCACCGTGACGGCTGGGCAGTTCTTCACAGTCATTGCAGTCCAGGCAGTGTCGCTGCCGTAGACGTTGCTGGCAACAAGGCTGACGGTGTCGCTCCCGGCGGCGTGGTATACAACATAGATGAGTGAGTCATTGAAATTGACATCGGCCAGTCCCTGCTGCTCCATAGTAGATTGCCACGTGTAGCTCATGCCGCTCTGCACGCCGTGGATGAGGTTGGCACGGTAGACGACGGTGTCGTCCACAAAGCAACGCGCGGGCGGTATGATGGCGACCTGCGGAGGCCGCGTGTCGAGGATGCGCACGTTGTCGATGGCCAAGATGCCGGGGATGCCGGAAACATCATAGTAATGCGTCTGATAGCGGAAGGCCAGGTGCACCGTCTGGCCTGCATAGGCACTGAGGTCCACGCGCGGGGTGTTCCAACCGTTGTTGTAAGTGGGAAGAGTCGAGCTATAGGTGGCCAGGGAGACGTAGCTTCCGGTGTCTCGGTAGTCACCCGTGGTGATCCATACACTGTAGGTATGACTGTTGGCATAGATGGCGGCGGCATCCCACCATAGCTGCATGCCCTCGCCTTCTGCCGAGGGCAGCGTGGGCAGCTCGATGGCGCGCGAAATGAGCCAGTTGTCGCCCGTCGTCGGGCTGTTGATAACGCACGCCATAGTGCCTGTATTGTCAGGCGACCATTGGCTCCCCGCGTGCTGCCACCAGCAGGAAAACCGATTGCTGAAGTTCTCCACCCACGGCAGCGAGTCCACTGTGGCGCAGGGCTTGATATTGACCACTATGGTGGTGCTGTCGGTGCCGTGGTTGTTGGTGGCCCACACGGTGACGGTGTCCGGACCGCCCACCGATGGGACGAGGGTCGCCTGCGGACCGCCGTCGAAGGTCAGCGTGGCGTCGCCGCGCTGGGTCATGGCGGAGGCCCACGAGTAGGTGAGGTTCACGGTGTCGCCCTCCATCAGCGAGGCCGTGAGGGTCACCGGCGTGCCGGGGAAGTAGCCGTCGTCGGCCTCAGCCTGCACCACCGGTTCGTTGGCGTAGCGTATCTGGACGCTGGTCAGGTAGTATTGCAGGAACTCGCCCGTCGCCTTGAAGACCACGCGGACATACTGCCCCGCGTAGGCACCGAGGGGTATGCGGGTGCTCGGGTGGGTGCCGTCCGTGAAGGGCTCGTTGCCAATAGTATCGAAGTGCACCATGTCGGTGGTGACCATCACGATTGTGCTGCCGTAGAAGTATCTGTATGCACAGGCGTATTCCACCACCACGTTGCCGTCATCTGGGACATACACCGGCAGCGTTGCCACCGCGGTGGGCCAATCGGTGAAACTCAGGTAGCCATAGTTGTTGTCGACATTGCATGCACCGTTAATCACCTGCCAGCAGGGCAATTCGTTGACGAAGTTGGCCACCCACGGTAGGGTATCCTGCACGGGACAGACACGCACATAAGCAGTGTCGGCGATGGAGCCGTAGGCGTTGGTGGCCGAGGCGACAATGGTATCTATTCCCGTGCCGTGATAGGCTATCTGCACCTGCGGGCCGCTGCCGGTGATGTCAGCCTGCCCCATGTCGGCCATGCGAGAGTTCATCCACCATGCGAGGCCGGCGGTGTCGCCCTCGACGAGGGTCGCTGTGGCGGTGACAGTGTCGCCATCATAGACCTGCGATGCCGAAACAGCAAAGCTGATAATCGGCTCACGCGTGTAGCGTATCTCAATGTCATCAATATAGATGTATTTGCCACTGTAGTAGCTGTAGCTGCTGCTGACGAAGGTCAGGCGGACAGTCTGCCCTGCCAACGGCTCAAGGTCGACGCTGAACTGCTGCCACGAGGTGGGGATACCGGTGCTGTAGAACAGCGAGTCACCTGAACTCCAGACGGGGTTGGCGGCATTGAGTGCCTTCACCCATATCCGGCGATAGCCCGAGGGGTCTGCGCTGGCGTCGTGTCGCATCCACCACGAAAGCGTCAGGCCGTGAGCGTCGGTCGGCACCACGATGGGTTGCGATATCAAGGTGTCGTAAATGTTATAAGAGTTGTGGATAGTGGCGCAAGCCACGCGTTGGCCGCCGTGGGCGCCGGTGGTACGCAGGTCCCACACATTGGATCCGCTTGTTGGCATATCCCAGCAGAGGAAACCATGCTCGAAGTCCTCGTGCCAGGGGAAGGTGGTCACCGTGCGGCAGTCGACCACGTCAATCACGGCCGTCGCTGTGGCGGTGCCGTAGTCGGTGGTGAGCGTCAGTGTGACGGTGTCGGTGCCGGAGCCGAGGTAGACACACCGCAGTGTGTCGTCGTCCTCGGTGCGCAGCATCAAACCCTGCTCCTCCATCGTGGAGTGCCATACATACTGCGGGTTGGCCAGCACTCCACGGGTCAGCACGGGCACTACCGTCACAGTGTCGCCACCATAGACAAGCGAGGGAGCCTCCACCACCACCGACGGTTGTGTCAGCACCTCGACGCTCACATTGTCCACATCGCAGTATCCCCCGCCTTGCCCCACACGCTGGAAGGCCACACGAACGCGATGGCCCGCCCAGGCGTCGAGCAATCTGTAGTATTGCTGGAAATACTGCTCGTAGTGGTTTATCGTGCACAGCGTTACCCATGCCGCCGAGGTGTCGATGTCGTCGCTGGTGTCGCACACCAACAGGCGTACCTTAACCTGAGGATCCATGTCATTGCCGTTCTGGCTGCTCTTGTACCACCAGCCCAGTGTGAGTCCTACCGTGTCGGGCAGCACCAAGGGCGGCGACACGAGCCACTCGTTGTAAACAGACGAGCTGCCGCCGTTTGGCACACGCATGACATAGCCATTGCCGGTCGACTGTCTGCGCCAGCGGCGGGCACTGGCCGTTTGTGGCTTCTGCCAGCAGTTGTCAGTGGCAGTCAGTTGGAAGTCGTCCGTCCATGGCATCTGATGTATCGTGCCGCACCCCGTGGTGAAGTTGAAGGCGCGTGTGCGGTAGCTCTCGCTGCCGTCGGCGCACATTGTCTGCAGTGTGCCGTTATAGGTGGTGGTACTGTTGAGCATGCCCACGATGCAGATAAAGGTGTCGGTGAGGATGGTGTTGAGGCCGGCTTCGGCAATCGTAAGGTGGTAGCTTGCACCCGCCACCGCAGGCCAGCTGAGCACCGTGCTGTCAGCATTATTTCTCACCACGGTGATGTTGCCTGGGTAGGGGCAGGGCGATGCGTCGTGCTCCAGGGTGTAGCAGCGCCACGTTTCGGGCCATACACCTGCGGCCGTGGTCTGTGTGCACGAGGTCACGAAGCGAAAGGCTTCATGGTTCTCCTGTTCAATAAAAATTATGTCAAAGCTGGTACGGACCACACCACATTGGCGCGTCATCTGTGGCAGCGGACCTTCCGCGGGACCGTAGACGAAGCGTATGCTGCCAGTGGCTTCAAACATCTGTACCTGGAAAGTGACATGCGTCGAGTTCTGCCCATAGATGCCCATCCTTGTCTCCACTACCGTCACACGGCTGCCGCTGTCGCCCATGGTGGCGTAGCGGGTGTAGCATGTCGAGTCGAATTGTCCGCGCCAGCCGAAAGGCTCCACGCGCCCCGCAAAGCGGGTGCTGCCCAATGGCTGCGCGAACGCCCCTGAAGCCGATATCAATTGGCTGCCGTTGCCAAGGCGTATGGTGCCGTTAACATTGGTGGAGAACTGCGAGAAACTTGAACCCCCTAGGTTGAAGGTGAAGCCTATGTCAATCCTGTCCGACCTTGTGCTGATGACGGTGCTGTCGGGGCTGGCGATAATCGTCGAGTCCACGCCGGCAATCCATGCTGTGGAGTCGATGGAGGTGGAGAAACTGTAGTTGTCGACAATGTCCTGTGCCTGTGCCTGATGACACATCAGTCCAATCATGGCCACTAATGCAAAGAATACTTTTTTCATCAAAAAATATAAAGTTTAAAAATTAAAAACGCGTTTATTATAGATTTATTGTATTGTCCTTTGTCGGCATCATCATCATCGGATGGTCCACCTGATAGACGATATTGTAGTTGATGACTGCAGATATTTCCTCATCTGAAGTCACATGGTATACCGTCAGCCAGCGGTAATAGAGCGAGGTAAAGTTGCAGTCCACACTGTCGCCCAGCACCTTCGAGCCACCTCGCACCTCGGGATGGAAGCGCTTGGTCTGCCAGAATCCGATGAGGTTGCTACAATCCCTCACAGGCCTGCCCTTCGCGCGATCGACGGAGTCGGAGGCTGCTGCCGCGGCAACAGCTTTCTGCAAACAGAGGCTGTCCAGCATAAGCTGCCAGCCCTCGTCGGTCAGGGCCTCGAAGGTGGTGACATCACAGGTGAGCGAGTCGTTGAGCGGGAAGTCCTTGATGAAGCCCACGCGCACACCGGGCTGGTCCTTGTACCGCTGGTACAGCTCGCTGCCCTCCACCGGCTCGGGACGCATCTTCCATACTGTCACCGCCGCCATTAGCAGTAGCAAGACACCTATATATATGATCGCGTTGCGCTTCATCGTCTGTTTTGTTACCTTTCCATTTTAAATCTTACCACATTCGGGTCGTCGCATGTCCCCAAGGCGCTGCAGGCGCGGTTGAGTACCAGCATTTCCCCGCCCCGCTGGTTGCAGAGCACATGACGGTTGTCCACCCGCTGGGGCAGCAGCAGGGCATAGACACCCGGCAGCAGGATGATCAGCACCGTGGCGGCCACGCGCAGCAGCAGGCGACGATGTGCGCAGAAAGCCTCCGCATCGCCACCTACCTCGCGCGACAGCCTGCGCACATGCTCAGCATCGGCCCTGTGTCGGCGGGATTGCTCTGCCTCAATGAGTCTTACTATGTCTTTTTCGTCCATATTCATATTATATTGGCATTACGTTTCATCTTTTCAATCACTTGGGCATGGAGATGCTTGGCCTCATTCTCGCCAATGCGCAGCAGGGAGGCTATCTCGCCGTCGGTATAGTCGTCGAGAATTAGCTCCAGCACACGGTGTTCCTGATGGGTGAGATTGGCGGCCAGTCGGTCGATAAGCTCGGCATGACTCCCTTCGTCGACAGCCACATGTGCAGCCTCCTCCAGCGGCACCACCTCTACCTCACGCTCCCCTTTGCGTATGCTGTGGGCAAAGACGCTGCGGCAATGGAACCGCACCCACTCGCGCTCCTCGCCGGGGGTGGCATCGGGGCGCAGCTTGTGGCGGTAGTGCCACAGCTGTGTCGTCACCTCCTGTATCAGTTCGGACATGAGCCACGCCTTTCCGCCGGCCTTCCACCAGCAGAGGCCACGAATCAACTTCCGGTGGCGTGCCACCAGCGAGTCGAAGTCGTCGTATCGGTCCGTGTCCTTTTGAGTCATCGTTTTTGTGCCTCTCTACAAATATAATAACCCAAATTTTTGAAATAACGTAAAAAAATCTTGATGTGGAAAGAAAAAAGACACCGCACCCAATAGGATACGGTGGCTTTATGCTAGTCTTTTGGTCGGAACGACTTGTCATAGTACGGCGGCTACGCGGCGGGAGAAGATGTTCTCGCGGCGTGTGCGCTGCTGCTGCTCTACTTCGCGTTGCGCAATAACAAGCAGGTCGTGTTCGTAATTGTATTGCAAGCGCATCCATGAGTCGTATGGGATACCCAATTCTTTCTCCAATGCCATGGATATTTCCACGGTGAAACTGCGCTTCCCCTTTATCAACTCGTTGAGATGACTGGGACGGATGCCAATCTTCGCGGCAAGGTCTTTCTGCTTAATACCGCGCTCCTTCAACTCTTCGTTGAGGATTTCTCCAGGGTGTACGGCCCTGTAGCCTGTGATGTTATCGTTGTCCATAGTGTGTGTCATCTATTTCTATTAATGATATTTCAATGCCATCTTCCAGTTCGTGGAACAGCAACCGTTCCACTCTGCCGTTTATCACCCTCACCGAACTCATGTCAGCACGACGCAGGTTCTCTTGTACTTTTTACTCTTATGGTAAAGCACAAGGCTCTCTAATTCAATATCTTCAAACGTTACTCTCATTTATGCCCTTTGTGCAAAGATACAAATAATTCTGAAATATGGGAATTTTTTTTGTTCCACTTTCCAATATGGCAAAATAGTTTCTGTCAATAAGAAAAAAGTTTGTACTTTTGTAGTCGCAAAAGCTAGGCGGCTTTGCGGGTATGGAATGGTAATTATCTTGTAAATAAATATATTATGAAAAAATCAATGTTCCTTTTCTTGCTTTCGGCGCTCCTGGCGCAGGGCTTCGCCGTTGCCCAAGGCAACATGATGACGGTGCCCTACGGCAGCTTCGAGCAGTGGACGTCGCATCCGGGCTACAGCGTCACCGCCATCATCCTTCCCATTTCGGTCTACAGCAGTTTCTCCACCCCCACCGGATGGGACTACCTGACCTATCCCGTCAACGAGTCGGTCTCTGTGATGGGCGCCAACATCAACATCAATACCAACCTGCCGCTCATCAAGGCCAGCCAGGAGACCGCCTCGGTGCCATCCGGCAGTTCGGCCGTCAAGCTGCAGACCTTCATGCTCAGCGACATTGTTTCATCTACCGTCTATTCGATGGCTGCCAGCAATATCGACACCATGCTCACCAACATGGTCTTCCCCAGCATCCTCTCCACCGGCACGCTGGATATCGACCATTTCATCCCGCTTATGACCAGCATGATGGATAATATGGACAGCGCCGAGGCACTGCTTTCCACCTTGGCGGGCCTCGACATCAGCTACTACATCACCGGCGGCATACCGATGAACGACTTCGTTCCCTCGCGCCTCACCGGCTGGTACAAGTACCATTCCGCCATCAGTGGCGACAATGGCGGCGTGGTGCTCCTGGGCACACGCTACAACAGCACCCTCGGCCGCCGCGAGGTGGTGGGCGGCGGCGCCAACATCGACCTCACCGACACCGGCAGCTACACCCCGTTCACCGTGGGATATATGTCGCTCCACGACCTCGACGCCTCATATCCCTTGCAGACCCCCGACTCGCTGGTCGTCCTGCTCGTCTCGTCGGCAAGCCTCGACCGCCAGCAGGGCTCGTGGCTCTGTGTCGACAGCCTCGAGCTCTGGCACGACCCCTGTGCCGGCATCGCAGGCATCTCGGCTGTGCCCGACATCCACGAGGCCGTTGTCGCCTGGGGCGCCACCGGTAGCGTCAACGGCTACGAGCTCGAATACGGCCCTGCAGGTTTCACGCTGGGCACCGGCACCTTGTTCGCCACCCTCGACAACAGCTACACCCTCGTAGGCCTCGACGCCAACACGCAATACGACGTCTACCTGCGCACCATTTGCAACAACGGCATCCGTGGCGACTGGGAGTCCTACACCTTCGCCACACAGCAGGACACCTGCGCCACAATCACTGCCATCTCGGTCGACCCCGACATCCATGAGGCCTATGTGGCATGGAGCTCGACGTCGGCCGTCGACGGCTTCGAGGTGATTTACTGCCCCTCGGGCGTCAACCCTGGCGACGGCGAATGGCTGTCGTTGGCCACCGAAGGCTGCACCCTCACCGGCCTCGAGGCCAACACCCTCTACGACCTCTATGTCCGTTCCGTCTGCGGTTACATCTACGGCGCGTGGGCAGGCATGCAGTTCCACACCCTCGCCGACACCTGTGCCCACATCATCGACCTGACTGTCGTCCCCGGCATCCACGACGCCACGGTGAGCTGGAGCGCCACGGGCCCCGTCGAAACCTACGAGCTGGAATACGGCGTCGACGATTACACCCAACCGTATTTTGATCCGGTGAGGCTTACCGACAACAGCTACACTATCAGCGGTCTGGATGCCGAATATCCCTATTGGGTCACCGTTCGGGCCATCTGCGGCGACAGTCTCCTCGGCGAGTTAGCCATTGCCCATTTCTTTACCCTTGCCGACACTACCCCCACGCAGTCGATAATCCGCACCGTCGGTCAGGCAGTCAGCGTCTATCCCAACCCTGCCCACGGCAGCGTGACCGTCGAAGTCGGCGAGCCCTCCACAGTGACAATCCTCGACCTCGTTGGCCGCGAGGTGGTGCCGCCCACCGTCACCGCCGACCGCGCCACGTTCCCCCTGCCGTCGGGGGTCTTCCTGCTGCAGGCCGTAACCCCGTCGGGCACCGCCATCCACAAGATAGTCAGCCGCTAATCGCCCTCCCTGGCGAAGGCCATAGGCAGCGCTGGCGCCGCATGCGCCGGCGCTGCCTTTTTATTTTTCATCCTACAGCGCGTTTCTGCGACCATTTTTGCCTGCCGCGAAGTGGCTGATAACTAGCCTTTGAAGCACAACCAACTCCTACTCATCGCCTACTCATGGCCTTGTCATCGCATTATCAAAATTTACTTGAGTAGGCAATAATATGCCGACGACTACGTTATGATAGGTGTTTAACAAGTAAAAAGTATCAAGTCATGGCAAAGCAGAATGCAGGCTATCTGGGTGGCTTCCAGGGGACTCTGGGGCCGGCAATTGGTTATATGTGGAACGGCAAGTGGTGCATGCGGACGCGGCC